>JBKPRA010000055.1:0-6980 GCA_046734335.1 Actinomycetota bacterium
AACAAGATCGTCTCCACGTGGATCACCGACGAGAACTTCGCCTCGGCGATCCCGAACCCGCCGAAGATCACGAGCGGCAAGGTCGTCGCGTACAGCGACGGCGTCGCCGCCCTGGTCTAGCTCAACAGGACTTGCCCGCGAAGGCCCGGCTCGCGCCGGGCCTTCCACTAGTGACGCCATTCGATCGTACGGGGAAAGGGGACGTCATCGCGATGAAGATGCTCACCATCCAGACTGCAACGAGCGAGTCCGCACACGGTCTCTACAACGCGCTCTGGGCGTTCCACCCCGAGCTCGACAAGGACGACGAAGGCGAGAGCATCGTCTCTGTCGAGCTTGGCAGCGACCGACAGGTGCACGAGATATTCGACGCACTTGATCTCCACCGCGACTCGCTGACCGTCGATCCGGCGATCAGCTCCGTGGCGACGGTGTCCGGAGACCCCGACCGCAGCTTCAGCCTGGCCTAGAGGGGCTTGTCGGACGGGCGCGCAGCGCCGGTTGGTACCCGCGGGGGCAGTGCGGGTGGAGAGACGCAGACCGCGATGCTGCGAGCCCGTCCGACAGGCCCCTCCGGCGTCTAACAGAAAACCGCCGTTGACGGCGATTAGGTGCGGTCTTGTGGGTAGATAGTCTCGCCTCGAGAGAGCATCTCCACGAATTGTTTGATGCGGCGCTCGCGCGTATCCGCACGCTTGGCGTTGCCAATCCGATACAGAATGGCATAGCGGTTTCGGCGGCTTAGCCTCCCGAACATCTCATGAGCTCTTGGCTCGGCAGCGAGCGCAACCTCGAGGTCGGGAGGCACCTCGATGGTCGCAGAACCGGCGTAGGCGGCTTTGGAGCGCCCGTCAGCTCTCGCACGCTGAAGCTCGGCCCTCCCGAAGGGGTGCATACGTCCCTCGTCGAGTAAGCGCTCTGCGATCTCGATATTACGCCTGGACCAGGCGCTGCGTGGCCGCCGCCGAGTGAAACGCTGAAAATAGGTGTCGGAGTCGCGGCGGCGAAGCTGGCCGTCGATCCAACCGTGGCAAAGTGCTTCTTCGAGTGCTTGATCGTGGTTGAGGCTGGTTGGGTCGACCGTCTCCTTCTTGGCGAGGACGAGCCATACGCCGTCCGGCGACTCATGATGTATTGCCAGCCATGCGCGCCAACCTGCAGCGTCGCGAACCAACAATTCCGCCGTTTCCGCCATGATCCCAGTCTCGCAAGAACCATTGAGCCGGAAGCCGGAAGCATGGCAGGTCGTCAGGCGTCTTTGAGACACGCTCGGCCAATCGGTTGAAGCGCCGCAAATGACGGGGCATAGCCCTGAGGTATGGGCACGCTTCTGCGCGCGCTCGTTCGGCAAGGCGCAGCGAGGCGAAGCCCGCGCAAAGATGCTCGAGCACGGCGCGAACACGCGCCGCCTTCACGCGCGCGCGTGTACTAACGAAGCAGTCGCGGGAGCATCGCTGGCCTGCTGCAGCTCACGCATCAGGATGATCGCTTGGGGTGGGGCGATCAGCAGTTGCTTCTTCGTCGTTACTCCGACGACTTGCCAACCCTGGGCGCCTAACTCGTTGAGCTGCTTGTCGATGTGTTTGCCGGTATCGATGACCTTGTACTCGTAGCGCTTCATGACGTACCTCCTAAAGAGTCAGACTCTCTTTGGGACGTTGCCGGTCAGGGTGAAGAGAAGGCGCATTGCCTTGTGGCCGGGATCAGCGGTGGGGCCGAACATGCATGGGCAGCCGCCGTCGATCACGCTGATGCCGCGTTCGCGGCCGTAGGCGGTCGCGGTCTTGGAGACGCTGCCGGCGCCGGGGCCGCGGTGCATCCAGACGTTCTTGATCCCGAGCTCGGCACACTCGCACATCGTTTCGTCGGCGATTTCCGGTCTGGTGCCGATCACGACCGCCTCGACGCCACCCGGGATCGAGCGGAGATCGTGGTAGGCGGGATCGCCTTCGACCTGGTCGGCGTTCGGGTTGACCGCGAAGACCTCGTAGCCGCGCTCGCGCAGCCGCTTGTAGACGGCGTTGCTGCCGTGGTTTCCCGGTGTTCGGGAGACGCCGGTCACGGCCACGCGCTTGTGGCCCAGGAAATCAGATGCGGCCTCCTTGATCGTGGTCATCGAAATCTCCTTTCCGTCGTGATTCCGAGTCTTGAGCCGACGAGCGATCGCGTCGGGGATTCCGCGCGTCGCGGTGGTTGTTCGGTTGCGCACTGACGAGTCCGCGGCGCGCGGTGAGCAGCAGGAGCGTCGCCGTTCCTGCCGTGCGTGGATATCTCGCCGTTGCTTCCTCCTCCTCGAGTCAGTGCGGCATGGCGCGATCCCGGTCGGGGTGCGACTTCACGGACTTTGGTCGCCGAACGTTGCGCGACAACGAGGCCGGCATTCCAACCCGGAGCCCGACCCCCGACCGGGGGGTGGATCGCGTGTGGATCGAGTCCAGCCCGGGCTATCAGCCACGCGATGACGGAATTCGAGTTCCACATCTCGCCTGTCCGTAGGTCGTCGCGGCCCCAGACTGGTCTCGGGACATCCTCTACGAGCCTCAGCAGGCGACGCGCCTGGTCAGGCTCGTTGCTCAGCCGCCGGGGACTCTCCACGGCCTCGCCAATATCGGGAATGACGCCGTTGCGCCAGCACCGCAGCTCGTAGCGGAAGATCCGGAAGCGTCCCGCCCAGCGAGCGCCGACAGCGCCCTCGCCGACAACGCCTCGCTGCGGATCGTCGCCCGCACGGATCGGCGCTGTCTCAATGACGAATCGACCCTCCGGGACTTCGACCACCAGGGCCGAGTGATAGAGGTCATGGGTACCCCTGCGCTGTTGCCGCGCGGCAAGCGCCTCGTAGACGCGGCCATTGAATCGAACGGAGTGGCCGCCCGCCCCCAGCGGAAGCCAGTAGAGATCAATCGATGCTTGGGCAGATGGGCTGTCGTGGTCAAGAGAGGTCACTCCAACCAGGGTCCTAGGCTGAGTGTTGCTTGGCATCCGTACGTCTGCGGATACGACTTGTGGCTTTTGGGCATCGAAGGCGCAGGCGGCCTGGCCGAGCCCTCGGTGTCGAGAGCCTGGTCAACGTCCCACCGGCGCTCAAGATTGCCTTGGTGGAGCGCTGGGCTCAATGTTGTCTCGATGAACAAGGAGGCTCAACTCGACGTCACGTACGGCTTTGCACCGGATCTGGCGGATCCGAGGGGCCTCCTGGTGCCACAACTGATCCGTGCCCTGCGGACTCCTAGCCAAACAAAGAGTAGAGCCCGCCAAGCGCATCTCGAACACAGCTGGGTGCGGCGGCAAGCTGCGTAGGCGGCAGACAGATCCGGGGTGTCTCGATCCTCACCGTCTGGCCTGGCGAACTGATCGCGTGAGCTCGTCGAATGCCTTTGAGATGTCGCCACGGTGTTCGTCCATCTCGTTGAGCGCGCCGAAGAGTCGCCGCTCTGCCTCTCGGGTCAATTCGAGGTAGACCAATCGCCGGTCCTCCTCGGCGTCGTCTCGGCTGAGCAGGCCGGCCTCCTCGGCGCGTGAGCAGAGCTCGGTGACCGTGTTCCGAGAAAGCGAGAGTCTTTCCGCGATCTCGGTCAGGCTGAGCCGGCCGCTTCGGTCCGGGGCTCCCTCGATCGTCAGCAGCAGCAGGAAGCGCTGAGGGGTCAGCTGCCAACGTCGAGCGACCTGTTCGCTGTGGCGGAGGAATGTGCGTAGCTCGGCGCGGAAAGTCGCGATCTGGATGATCTGCTCGATCGGGGGTGGGGCATCGGACTGCCTGCTCGTTGCCGCCATCGCCGTGTGTCAGCTGAGGAGGTCGTTCGGATTCTTGAAATAGCGATCGCCAATCGCCTCCGCCGTTCGGTAGGTGACCGCGCCGATTGTTCCGGTCGGGTTCGCACCCGGATTCTGGGGGAAGAGGGCAGCGCCGGTGACGAACACGTTCGGCGTATCCCAGACCTGTCCGTAGGTGTTGGTGACCGAATGGTCTGGATTCGTGCCCATGACGCAGCCTCCGGTCGGGTGGGTCGACTGGTACTTGGCGATGTTGTAGGCCGGTATCTCAGGCTTGAAGTCGATGATCTTCGTGGGCTTCATCGCCTCCATGATCCCGAGTGCCTTCTTGGCGATGAACCGCCACATCGCCCGTTGGTTGTCATGCCAGTCGAAGGTGATCCGCAGCAGCGGATCGCCCCACTTGTCGCGGTAGTTGGGGTCGAGGTCCACGAACTGGTCGAGGTAGGGAAGACTCTCGCCTTCGGTGACGATCTGGGCGTACGAGTCCCAGTTCTTGCGAATCTGCTCTTTCCACTGCGCACCCCAGGCGCGTCCCTGCGTGTCCTTGAGGCCGTCGACGGAGTTGACCGGTTCACGCTCGCAGGGCTCCGAGTAGAGCTGAGAGCCGCCGATGAAGTCGAGGTCCGAGTGGTCGAAGTTGTCGGCGTTGTAGTCGTAGACGATCTTGATCGTGCAGGTGTTCCCCATGTACATGTTCAGGTGCTGGCCCTCCCAGAGCCCGGTGACCGGCGCCGGATAGATCTGGTACGTGTAGTTCCTGCCGACGCGACCGAGGTCGTTGCCGATCCCCTGCGGGTGGGCACTGCTCCGAGACAGCAGGAGCATTCGGTTGTTCTCGAGAGTGAACGCCGATACCACGACGACGTCGGCGGGTTGGAAGTTCTCGCGCCCCTGGGCGTCGACGTACGTGACGCCGCTCGCGAGGCCGTCCCTGCCGGTCTCGATCCTGAGTACCTTCGCCTGCGTCCGAACCTCGTAGTTGCCCGTGTTCAGCGCGACCGGCAGGTGGGTGTTCAGCGGGCTCGCCTTGGCGTCGACCTCGCACCCGAAGCGCGTGCAGAAGCCGCAGTAGAGGCAGCCGCCGCGGTGGTTGCCGTGCGGGTCGGTCCACGCGCGCGAGACGATCCCGGACGGCTGCGTGAACGGGTGGAGGCCGAGCGAGTCGCAGGCGGCGGCGAAGTTTGCCCCGTGCGGCGTGACCTGGAGCGGTGGGTTCGGGTAGTCACGCGACCGTGGTGACTCGAACGGGTTGCCGCCTGGGATCTTCTCTCCGCGGATGTTGCCGGCTTGCCCCGAGGCGCCGATGTCCCACTCGAAGGAGTCGTAGTAGGGCTCGAGCTCGTCGTAGGTGACTCCCCAGTCCTGGACGGTGCAGCCCGCAGGTATCTTCTGCGCGCCGTAGCGCTCGGTCACGTGCGACCGGTAGCGGAAGTCTGTGTCGAGGAAGCGCCACAGCTGTGCCGACCAGTGCACCGCGGCTCCGCCGAGCCCCATCCCTGGGTTGAAGCTGCCGTACTGGCGCATCGGCAGCGCGGGCGAGCGAGGGTTCGGCCGCCACGTCCAGGTCTCGCGCTGGAGGTCGACCATCAGCGCGTAACGCACCGAGTACCGCAGGCTGTCGTGATCGTGGGCGAAGTGGGGGTAGGTCCACTGAGCTTTGCCCTGCTCGAGCGAGACCATGCTCGTCCCTCCGGTACACAGCTTCGCGGCGAGGATCGCCGCGGTCCAGCCGGCTCCGATGGTGACGACGTCGACCCGCTTGTGCTCGATCGCCATCGCTTAGCGCACCTCCGTCCGGCGTGTGCCGGCCAGCGGCAAGATCACGTGGTCCTGCGGCACACCGGGGTTCATCGCCGGCATGTCCCGAAGCCCCTGGACGCGCTTGTGCTGCGGGCCGTGCATCAACTCGTATTCCGTGTAGGCGCGCTGCGCCCCCGGATACCCGACGAGCTTCCAACCGACGAGATCGCGGTTTCCGCCGTAGATGGGGTCGGAGAACATCCCCTCGTAGACGTCTTCGAGCACCATCTCGAAGAAGTCCTTCGACTTCTTGAAGCCTGCGACCTTGCCGTCTTCCATGTCCGCGAGCAGCTTGGTCTGGGTCTTCTCCGGCAGGTCGACGAAGCGGGCGCCGTACTTCTTCCTCGAGACCTTGTCCAGGGCCGCCAGACCCTTGCGGTAGGAGTCCTGAGGGGTCGAGCTGCCCTGGAACCCGTAGCGGGGAAGCTGTTTTGCCTCGACGAGGATCGTGTTGCGAGCTCCGGGCTGCGGGCCGGTCGGGTGCGGAACCGGCTTGGCGAACGGCGCCTTGACGTAGGTCGGCGTAGCGAAGCTCTCGAACGACGCCAGCTTGTGGTCGATGTAGGCGGGCACGCACGCCTCACGGGCGCCGGGGTCAGCCTCGTCGCCCGGGATCAGACGGGCAGCAATCGCCTCCACGGTCTCGGCCTCGGCCCGCGTGAAGAACGACGTGACCATGCAGAGGAGCGGCTGTTGCGCCGGTGGTGGCGCAGCGAGGTCCCTTGCGTCGGTGTCGGTCGCGACCTGGATCTGTTGCTCGTTCTCGCCGCATGCTGACAGCGCGCCGCCCACGCCGATGGATGCGGCGGCGACGCCGGCGCCTTGCAGGAGTCGGCGTCGCGTCAGCCCCGGCCGTCTCGGCCGTCCGTCATGTATCTCCATTGGCTCCCCTTCCATCGGTTCAGTGGCTGTACAGGTAGGCGGCGATGTCGCGCGCGTTCTGGTCGGACACGTCGAGGTCCGGCATGACGTTGCCTGGGTCGACCTGCTGAGGGCTCTCGATCCAGCGGATCAGGTTGGGCGCCGTGTTCGGAAGACGGCCGGCGATGTAGCGGCGCTGGGAGAAGTGGTCGAGGTTCGGGCCAATGTCGGCGTTTGCCCCGGAGACGCCGGCGATCGTGTGGCACGAGCCGCAGCCGTAGGCGGCAATCTCGGCGGGCGCGCGCGACGCATTTGCACCGCCGCCGACGTCGATCCTCGTCGTGCCGTCGCCGCAACCCGTCGTGCCGAGAGCGACGAGGCCGATCGCGGCGACCGGGAGGAGCCGGTGAAGACGCCGGCGTCTCATCCGGGATCGCAGGCGTCGAGGGGCAGGAGCGCGATCCCCGAGAGGACGATCGCGAGCAGGAAGATGCAGGCCGAGACGATGCCGGCAACAGCCATGAAGCCGATCCGGCCGAGTG
>JBKPRA010000056.1:0-77046 GCA_046734335.1 Actinomycetota bacterium
GTGCGCGACTGGGAGCCGCGCATCGCGACGGTCGGGGAGGAGCACACCGAGGCGATCGCGGCGGCGGCAGCACAGGTGCTCGTCCTCCGCGGCCACCTGGTGCTCGAGGTCGCGGACGGACGCGCGAAGGTGGTCTCGGAGCTACTGCGCCGGCTCGGTTACGAGGAGGTGCGCAGCGGTGAGGACCTGACCGGCCGCGACCGCCTCGTGGAGGGACGATGGTCGAGCGCGCGGTAGAGGCCCTGCGCGCGGGCGAGGCGGTGATCCTGCCGACCGACACGGTCTACGGGCTGTGCGTCTCGCCCGAGCACGCCGCCCGCCTGGCCGAGCTGAAAGGGCGCCCGGGGTCGATGCCGGTCGCCCTGCTCTGCGCGGACACCCGGCGACTGCTCGAGCTCGTGCCGGAGGCCACCCGCTGCGAGGCGGTCCTGCCGGGCCCGTACACGCTGATCGTCCCGAATCCACCTGGCCGGTTCCCGCAGCTCGGCGGTGTGGAGACGATCGGCGTGCGTGTGCCGGTGCTGGCAGGCGATGCGCGTGCCGTGATCGACCGGGTCGGGGCAGTGGCGGCGACAAGCGCGAACCGGCACGGGGACACGGACCCGCGGCGGCTCGAGGACGTCCCGGCGGAGATTCGGCAGGCGTGCGGGGCGGAGATGGACGGCGGCGAGCTGCCGGGTATCCCCTCGACCGTGGTCGATCTGACCGGGGAGAATCCGCGCGTGCTGCGCGAGGGCGCAGTCCCCGCCGCCGACGCGCTGAGACGTCTCGGCGGGAAGGCCGAGTAGGATCGGAGCGGTGCCCCGCTCCGCCGCCGCCCGCAAGAAGAAGGAGACCGTCGAGGACCTCCGCCACGCGCGGCTTGCCGACGTCGACCCCGAGATCGCGGGGCTGATCGGCGACGAGCTCGAGCGCCAGCGCGGTCAGATCGAGCTGATCGCCTCCGAGAACTTCACCTGGCCGAGCGTCCTGGAGGCGGTCTCGAGCGTCCCGACGAACAAGTACGCCGAGGGCTACCCCGGTCGGCGCTACTACGGCGGTTGCGAGGTGGTCGACGAGATCGAGCAGTTGGCGATCGACCGCGCCAAGGAGCTGTTCGGTGCCGAGCACGCCAACGTCCAGCCGCACGCAGGCGCGCAGACGAACATGGCCGTCTACTCGGCCGTGCTCGAGCCGGGCGACACGATCCTGTCGCTGCGCCTCGACCATGGCGGTCACCTGACCCACGGCCTGAGAGTGAACTTTTCCGGGCGGCTCTACTCGATCGCCCACTACGGCGTCAGCCGCGAGACGATGAGGGTCGACTACGACGAGGTGCTCACACTGGCCAAGCAGCATCGGCCGAACCTGATCGTCTGCGGCGGATCTGCCTATCCGCGCACGGTCGAGGCCGACCGCTTCCGCGAAATCGCCGACGAGGTCGGCGCCTACCTCCTCTGCGACATGGCGCACTTCTCCGGGCTGGTCGCGGCCGGCTTGCATCCGAGCCCGGTTCCGCACTGTGACTTCGTCACCTCGACCACGCACAAGACCCTTGCCGGGCCACGCTCCGGCTTCGTCCTCTGCCGCGAGGAGCACGCACAGGCGCTCGACCGGGCCGTGTTTCCGGGGATGCAGGGAGGGCCGATGGAGCACGTGATCGCGGCGAAGGCAACCTGTTTCCGGATTGCGGGCACGGCCGCGTTCCGCGAGTACCAGGCGCAAGTGCGCGCGAACGCCGACGCCCTGTCCGACGAGCTCCAGGCCGGCGGCCTCGACGTCCTCACGGGCGGCACCGACACACACTTGCTCCAGGTCGACCTGCGCGCGTCGGACTGGACAGGCAAGGACGCGGAGGAGCGGTTGGCCGAGGTGAACATCACCGCCAACCGGAACACGGTTCCGTTCGACGAGCGGCCTCCGACCGTCGCGTCCGGGGTTCGCATGGGGACGCCGGCATGCACGATGCGTGGCTTCGACGAGAACGACTTCCGCGAGGTCGGCAAGATCGTCGCCGGCGCGCTCGAGGACGATGCCGACGTGGAGGCGCTCACCGAGCGAAGCGTCGCCTTGTGCGATCGGAACCCGCTCTACCCCGGCTTCCGGGGTTGGACCGCGTACGAGGACTGAGATGACCGGCGTAGGCTTGACGGAGCCGGCCAGGAAGCGGAGGTGACGGCTCTGCCGTCGTCGGAGCGGGGCGCCGGGGGGCGCCTGACCGTGGTCACCCATCCGCTGGTCCAGCACAAGCTCTCCTACCTTCGCGACCGGCAGACCCCGACCGTTCACTTCCGCAAGCTGGTCAACGAGTTGACCCTGCTGCTCACGTACGAGGCGACGAAGGACTTCCCGACCGAGCCGGTCGAGATCGAGACACCGATCGAGCGCATGGAGGCACAGCGGATCTCCGGAAAGAAGGTCGCCGTCTGCCCGGTGCTCAGGGCGGGGGTCGGCATGCTGGAAGGAACGCTCTCGCTGATCTCCAGCGCCCGCGTCGGGTTCATCGGCATGTACCGCGACGAGGAGACGCTGGAGGCAGTCCAGTACTACGTGAAGCTTCCGGACGACCTGAGCGAGCGCAACGCAATCGTCCTCGACCCGATGCTCGCGACCGGAAACTCGAGCGTGGCTGCGATCGCCCAGGTCAGAGACGCCGGCGCCCGTTCGGTGACGCTCGTCTGCCTCGTCGCCGCTCCCGAGGGGATCGAGAGGGTGCACTCGGTGTATCCGGACGTGCACATCGTGTGCGCGTCGCAGGACCGCGGGCTGAACGAGCATGGTTTCATCGTCCCGGGCCTCGGCGACGCGGGCGACCGGCTGTACGGCACGAAGTAGCCGCAGAGGGCACTTCCGAGCTCCGCCCGCGGGAGTACCGTGTAGGCCGCCGTGACCCTGCACGAGCTAGGCGACCACCTCGAGGTGATCTACGGCGCTGCGCTGGCGTTTCTCATCGTGATCCTGCTGACGCCGGCGGTGGCCGGAATGGCCCGGCGGCTCGGCGCAGTCGACCTCCCCGACGAGCGGCGCGTCCACCGGATCCCGATCCCCCGGCTCGGCGGCCTCGCCCTCTTCTTCGGGATCATCGTCCCCTCGCTGGCGTTCCTCGACCTGAGCCGATCGGTGCGCGGGCTTCTGTTGGGCGCAACGATCGCGACCGCGGTCGGCGCGATCGACGACTTCCGCGGGCTGCGGTGGTGGGAGAAGCTCGGCGGCCAGGTCGTCGCCGCCTCGATCCCACCGATCTTCGGCGTCTGGATCGACCATTTCACGTTCCCGTTCCTCGGCGTCTACGACCTCTCGCCCTGGGTGGGCGGGCCGCTGACCGTGCTCTGGATCGTCGCGGTGATGAACATGGTCAACTTCCTCGACGGGCTGGACGGGCTCGCCGCCGGTGTCTGCGCGATTGCGGCGCTTGCGTTCACGGTGATCGAGCTCTCGCTCGGCAAGCCGACTGCGGCGGCCTTCACCGCGATCGTCTTCGGGGCCACCCTCGGCTTCCTGCGCCACAACTTCTTCCCGGCACGCATCTTCATGGGCGACTCGGGCGCCATGTTGCTCGGGTTTTCGCTCGCCGCCGTCTCGGTCGAGGGGCTGCTGAAGACCGCCGCGACGGTCGCCCTGTTCTTCCCGCTGCTCGTGCTCGCCGTCCCGATCCTCGACACCGGCTTCGTCGTCGCGCGGCGGCTGAAGTACCGGATGCCGATCACGACTCCCGACAAGACGCACCTGCACCACCGCTTCGTCAACATCGGCTTCTCGCAGCCGCGGGCGGTGGCCTACATCTACTTCTGGGTCGCCACCCTGGCTGCGGCCGCGCTCGGCACCCGCTACATCCCGTTCCGCGAGGACGGCACCTGGCACCTGTGGCCGACGGTCGGCGCCGCCGCACTCGGGGTGCTCGCGATCGCCGCGTCGGTCTACATGGTCTACCTGCTCGAGATCGTCAAGCTGGCGAACCCGCGCATCCGCCGTCGCCGTCGCGAGGCGGAGGCGCGGGAGCGCCGCAGCGCCTAGCCCTCGCCGCTACTGGCTCAGCTGCGCCACTCGCATCTGATTGCCGGAGGGGTCGCGGAAGCCCGTGTCGATCCCGTAGGGCTGCTGGGTCGGCTCCTGCTGGAACTCCACTCCGCGGCCTTTGAGCTCCTGGTAGGTCGAGTCGATGTCGTCGGTGGAGAAGAAGAGACCGGTCGCAGCGCCCTTGGCAACGAGGGCGTTGATCTGATCGCGCGTCTGCTCGTCGAAGACCGGCGGGCCGGGTACCGCCATCAGCACAATCGCGACGTCCTGGCCGGGAACGCCGACGGTCAGCCAGCGGAAGTTGCCCAGCTCCGGGACGGTGACGTCGTCCCGGAGCTCGAGGCCGAGCTTCTCGGTGTAGAAGGCCAGCGCCTCATCCTGGTCGTGCACCCACACCTGGACTGTCGTGAGTTGCTTGAGCATCGTTCCTCCTCGAGTTCGATCGGGTCGGCGGCGACGTTAGCCACGCTCCGCGGCGCTGTCTTCTCGAAAACTGCTGGACTGCGGGCGGGCATACGCCTGCTGGATGCACGTCGGGATCCGAGCCCGGGTGATCGCAGGCGGAAAGGAATCACGGTAGGCCGTCGGAGAGAGCCCGTAGAGCCTGCCGAAGCTCGTCGTGAACGAGCCAACGCTGCGCAGTCCCACGGTGAAGCAGATGTCCACGACGGAGCGGTCGGTCGTACGTAGCAGAGCCGCGGCACGCTCCAGCCGCCGGGTCAGCAGGTACTGGTGGGGTGTCTCACCGAAGGTCCGCCTGAACTCGCGGCTGAAGTGTGCTGGCGAAAGATGCGCGGCTCGGGCAAGAGCCCGGACGTCGAGCGGCTCGCGGTAGCGGGCATCGGCAAGATCCTTCGCGCGGAGCAGGTGCCGGACGGGAGGGACGGCGGCCATATGTGGTTCAACGACGTTGGCGCTGGGACATGCCGTGTTGACCGACGCCGCGGCCCGATTTCATCGCCAGTACGAGCTTGCGCTCAGCGGATCGGGAACGAGAAGCCCGCTCTGCCGGTCGCTCGCCCGGCCGTGAGGCTCATCGTTCCCGTCAACTTCCCGGCAGCTCCCTTCGGCACTAACCCCGCGCAGACCGCCGTGCCGCTCGCGTACGTTCCGGTCGCCCGGACCGCCCGTCCGCCGGCCGCCACGGCACACGAGACCTTCACCGTGGCCGCTGTCGTCCGGACGCGGGCTGTGATCCGGAATGCTCTGCCGGCCCGCACGACTGTCGCCGCCCTCGGACCGGCGACGGAAACCGACGCCGTGCTCCGCGTGAAGACGCTGAGCGAGCCGAGCTCGCGCCCGCAGGCGCAGCTGAAGCCGATCGGCTCGACCGCCGAGACGTACAGGTGGAGTCCGTCGGGGCTGATCGCCGACGCGCTCGCCCTGGACAGCACCTGCCCGTGCGCGCACGAGTCGCTGTTCTCGACGTCGCTGACGCACCCTGCCGCGCCGGGCAGCCGGACGATGCGTCCGTCCGTCGCACGCCTGAACGCAAGCACGGCGTTCTGGAACGGCGAGACGGCGTAGAGGCCCTCGCCGTCAGGGCTGATCGTGATCCCAGCCACGCCCTCCGCGGTCGGGGACGCGAGCGCGGTCACCCGGCCGAGCGAGCCCGTCGCGGGGTCGCGCCGGAGGAGGACGATCGCGCCCGGGTAGTACGACGGCACGTAGAGGGCGAGACCGTCCGGGCTGATCGCCAGGTCGAGCCCGTTTGCGAGCTCCGGGACGGTGGTGCAGGCGCCGCCGCGACCGTCGGCGGCCAGGCAGCCCCGGAGCCCGGGCAGCTGCATCAGGGCGCCGCCCGGCCCTCGCCGGAACGCGGCGATCGCGTCCCGGGCAAGCACGTAGACGTTCTTGCCGTCCGGGCTGGCCGCCACGGCGCTCGCCCCGATCAGCCCTCTGCCTTGCCGACAGCTCTCGATCGGTGCGCCGAGGTCTTCGTCCTCGCCGACGTCCTCGTCGGCCTCCTGTTCCGAGGTGCAAGCCGCCTCGCCCGCGAGCTGCTGGAGCTGTCCCGACGAGGAATGTCGGGAGAAGGCGGCCACGGCGTTGCTCCTTGCCGACGCGACGTAGAGGCTCGTGCCGTCGCGCGTGATCGCGATGTCGGCCGCCCCGCGCAGGCCGGCGCCGACGGCGCAGCCTTCGACCGCGTCTCCGCCGATGCAGCCCCCCACGTCCGCGAGCTGCGTGAGCACCCCGCTGGGCGTGCGGCCGAAGACTGCGACCGACCCCGAGGTGAAGCCGGTCGCGTAGACGTGCCGCCCGTTGGGGGATACCGCGACCGCGGAGGTTCCCTCGATCGCACGGGCTTCCCCGCAGCCGTCGTCGAGGTCACCGACGCAGCCCGCGGTGCCGGACGGCTGCGTGATCCGGCCGGTCGCCCGGTTGCGCGCGAAAACGGCGATCGAGCCGGGGTTGCCCGAGACGTTGGGCGCGACGCCTGAGCTGGCCGCGTAGACGCTGTGGCCGTCCGGCGAGACGGCGAGCGCATCCGGCCCGTTCAGCGCGCGCGCCTCCGCACAGATTCCCTCGGTCACCAGCTGGCTCACACAGGCGCCGGGCCCGGTGAGCTGGGCGAGCTGGCCGGGCTGGACCGCCCCCCCGAGCCCGGCGACAGCTCCTCCGGCGACGAGAACGGCCAAGCTTTGCAGGCCTGCCACCAGTGCGGCAGTATCGCACGACCGGAAATCGCAGTCTTGCCGCCGCCAGGTAGGATGGAGTTACAAGCTATCGGCAGATCGAAGTGACCAAGCGATATTCGCGTGTCACAAACTCGCCTGATATGCTCGCCTCCGCAGATGGAGCCTGCGCGCCAGACGTTCGATCCTGCCGGCGCGGGCGCTCTGCTGGTCACGGGTACCGCGGCGGGCACTGCGGGTGGCGCCCTGATCGGCTGGGCGTCCGGGTCGGTCGCATACGGCCTGCTCGGAGGGGCGGCCGTCGGCGTGCCGCTGGGCATCTACGCCGTGTACCGCCGGTACGGGAAGGCGCTGTGATGCCCTCCGCGATGTTCAGCCCGCGTCCGGAGCCGAACCATCTGCTGCCGGCCCTCGCCGGGGGCATCGTGCTGCTGATCGCACTGCCCGTTTTCCTCGTGGCGGGCTGGCCGATCGGGGGCTGGGCGCTCGCGACCGTGCTCTACGTCGCGGTCCACGCGCTGGACCTCGTCGTCACCCGGCTGGGGAACGCTGCGAAGGTCTTCGGCGTCCTCTTCAAGGCCCTCGGACTGCTGGTCGTGCTCGTCGCCACGGCGGCGTCGGACAAGGAGCTCGCGATTTCGGCCGTGCTCACCTACGCGCTCGCCTACACCGCCGAGTTCGGGCTGTCCCTCGCTTCCTACTACGGACGGGAGCCGATCGGCAAATGAAGCGCTGGCTCTTCGTCGCAACGACCGTGGCATTGGCTTTTCCGACCGCCGCCTTCGCCCGCGGCAAGTTCGACCCGACCACGGAGTTCGAGCAGCACGAGTGGATCTCGATCCACATCGGCGGGCTCGATCTGTCGATCACCAAGGCGGTCGTCTACCTGATGATCGGGACGCTGTTGACGATCCTGATGGGGCTCGGCCTGATGCGCTGGAAGGTGGTTTCGGGGAAGGACGTCGGCCGCCGGCAGTCCGTCGGCGAGCAGATCTACGAGGTCGCACAGGTGCAGATCGCCGAGCAGGGACTCCCGACGAAAGCGATCGGCCGCTGGTTCCCCTACGTCGCCACCCTGATGCTCTTCATCTGGGTCGTGAACGTGATCGGGTTCATCCCGCTGCCGCTGACCGGCGAGAAATGGCACGGCGTCCCGACGTGGGGCATCTACGCCGCCACCTCCTCGCTGTCGGTGACCCTCGCGCTCGCCCTGCTCACCTTCGTGTTCACCCACTACGAGGGGATCAAGTGGAACGGCCCGCGGCGCTACTTCAAGAGCTGGATACCCGAAGCGCCGAAAGCGCTGCTCTTCCTGATCGTCCCGCTCGAGATCCTGGGCCAGTTCATGCGCCTGATCTCGCTGAGCGTCCGGCTCTTCGCGAACATGCTCGCCGGCCACATCCTGATCCTCACCTTCCTCGGCCTGATGTTCATTCTCGAGTCGGTCATCCTGGCCGTCTTCGTCGTGCCGATCGCGACGGTCTTCTACCTCTTCGAGGTCGTGATCGTCGTCTCGATCCAGGCGTTCATCTTCTCCGCACTGTCAGCCATCTACATCGGCTCGGCGATCGAGCCGGAACACTAGGAGGACCATCGAAATGGCAACGCTCCAGCTTCTCTTCGCCACCACCGGCGACGTCACCAAGGCCGGCAAGGCGATCGGTCTCGCGCTCGGCGTCGGCCTCGGGGCGCTCGGTGCCGGCGTCGGCATCGGCAACATCTTCGGATCGATGATCCAGTCGGTCGCCCGGCAGCCCGAGCTCCGCGGCGAGCTCCAGGGCATCCAGTGGCTTGGCTTCGCGCTGACCGAGGCGGTCGTGTTCTACGGGCTGCTCGGCTCGATCCTCGCCTTCGTCCTGGTCTGAGGAGCTTCGAACGATGCTGTTGCTCGGCGCCAACGCCCTGATCAAGGTCACCCCGGGGCTGATGATCTGGACAATCGTCTGCTTCCTGATTGCGCTCTTCGTGCTGAAGCGGTTCGCGTTCGGCCCGATCCAGAAGGCGATCGACGACCGCCGCGAGCGGATCCGCCAGTCGATCGAGGAGGCCGACCGTGCCCGCGAAGAGGCGCGCAACCTGCTCGAGGAACACCGGAGACTGGTCGGCAAGGCCAAGTCGGACGCCGAGGAGATCCTCGCCGAGGCGCGCAAGCAGTCGGACGCGCAGCGCGAGCGGGTCCGTGAGGAAACCGAGGCCGACCGTCATCGGCGGCTGGAGGACACCAAGAAGCAGATCGACGCCGAGACGCAGCGCGCGCTCGACCAGATCCGTGCCGAGGTAGCCGAGCTGACGCTCGCCGCCACCGCCAAGGTGACGGGCAAGGTGCTGGACCGCGACGATCACCGGAAGCTGATCGAGGACGCGATCGGCGACCTCGACTTCTCGGTGCTCGAGAAGGAAACCGTCTAGCCCTTGAGCGTCGTCCACCGCACGTACGCGCGGTCGCTATTCGAGGCCGCGAGGGAGGCCGGGCGTGTGCCGGCCGTCCGCCGTGACCTCGGCGACTTCGTCGAGGCCGAACGGCAGGTGCCCGAGCTGGGCGAGCTCCTCCGCAACCCGCAGCTCGACAAGCGGGCGAAGACGGCCGCGGTCGATGCCGTCGCAAGCGATGCCGACCCGCTCGTCCTCAACCTCCTACGCCTGCTCGTGGAGAAGGGGCGCAGCGGAGAGGTTGCACAGGTCGCCCACGAGTTCGAGCGGATGGCCGCCGCCGAGGAGGGCGAGCTGTCCGTCGAGCTGACCACCGCCTATGAGCTTTCCGACGAGGAGGCGCGCGCGATCGTGGCGCAGATCGAGCAGCGCTCCGGCCGGAAGGTGGAGGCGAACCGCACCGTCGACCCCGAACTGATCGGCGGCATGGTTCTCCAGGTCGGCTCGCGCCGGGTCGACGCCAGCATCCGCGGCCGGATCGAGCAGCTCGGCCGAGACCTCCGTACCCGTGTTTGATACCGAAGGAGCCCTGAGTTGAAGCTACGCCCCGAAGAGATCACCGCTCTGCTGAAGGAGCGGATCAAGGACTTCGACGTCGAGACCGATCTGGCGGAGGTGGGCCAGGTGCTGCAGGTCGGAGACGGCATCGCCCGCATCTACGGCCTGGAGAGCGCCGTCTCCCTCGAGATGCTCGAGCTGGAGCACGGCGTCACCGGCGTCGCGCTGAACCTCGAGGAGGACAACGTCGGCGCGGCCCTGCTCGGCGAGTGGGACAAGGTCAAGGAGGGCGAGCCGGTCCGCCGCACGGGCCGCGTCGCCAGCGTCCCGGTCGGCGATGCGCTGATCGGGCGGATCGTCGACCCGCTCGGCAACCCGGTCGACGGCGGCGGCCCGATCGAGGCGGCCGAGCGCCGTCCGCTCGAGTTCAAGGCGCCGGGCGTCGTCCAGCGCCAGCCGGTGAAGGAGCCACTTCAGACCGGCCTGAAGGCGATCGACTCGATGATCCCGATCGGCCGCGGCCAGCGCGAGCTGATCATCGGCGACCGGACGACCGGCAAGACCGCGATCTGCGTCGACACGATCCTCAACCAGCGCGGCCAGGACGTGATCTGCATCTACGTCGCCATCGGCCAGAAGGCCTCCACGGTCGCCCAGGTGTACGAGCGCCTGAAGGAGGAGGTGGCGATGGACTACACGATCATCGTCAACGCCTCGGCCTCCGAGGCCGCGCCGATCAAGTGGATGGCACCGTACGCCGGTTGCGCGATGGGCGAGTACTTCATGTTCCAGGGCAAGCACGCACTGTGCATCTACGACGACCTCTCGAAGCACGCCGACGCGTACCGGCAGATGTCGCTGCTGCTCCGCCGTCCGCCAGGCCGTGAGGCGTACCCGGGCGACGTCTTCTACCTCCACTCGCGGCTGCTCGAGCGGGCCTGCAAGCTGAACGACCAGCTCGGGGCCGGATCGCTCACCGCCTTGCCGATCATCGAGACGCAGGCGGGCGACGTGTCGGCGTACATCCCGACGAACGTGATCTCGATCACCGACGGGCAGATCTTCCTGGAGAGCGACCTGTTCTACTCGGGCGTCCGCCCGGCGATCAACGTCGGCATCTCCGTATCGCGCGTGGGCGGAAACGCCCAGGCGAAGGCGATGCGCCAGGTCGCCGGACGCCTGAAGCTCGACCTCGCCCAGTACCGCGAGCTGGAGGCGTTTGCCCAGTTCGGCTCCGAGCTCGATCAAGCCACGCAACGGACACTTGCCAGAGGAGAACGCATGGTTGCCACCCTCAACCAGCCGCAGTACTCGCCGTGGCCGATGGAGGAGCAGGTGGTCGCGATCTTCGCCGGGATCAACGGCTACCTCGACGGGGTGCCGGTTCCGCAGGTGCCGCGCTTCCAGGACGAGTTGCGCGAGCACATGCGGACGGAGAAGTCGATCCTGGACGCGATCCGCGAGCAGAAGGAGATCTCGGACGAGCTCGAGGGAAAGCTGAACGCCGAGCTGAAGCGCTTCGTCGGCATGTTCAACGTCCAGGAAGAAGGGTCGCTCGTCTCCTGACGGAGAGCGAGTAGGAGACAGCACGCGTGGCGTCCGTCCAGGACCTCAAACGCCGGATCAGGTCGATCCGCAACACCAGGAAGATCACGAAGGCGATGGAGCTGGTCGCGTCCGCCCGCCTGCGTCGCGCGCAGGCGCGGATCGAGGCCATGCGGCCCTACGCCGACCGGATGATGGAGCTGATGGTGGGGACGGCGCGGGCGAGCTCGTCCGTCCGGGGCCTGCCGCTGCTCCGGCGCCGCGAGGAGGAGCGAGCGGTGGCGATCCTGCCGCTGACCGGCGATCGCGGCCTGGCGGGTGCCTTCAACGCACAGGTACTGCGGCACGCGCTCGCGCTCGACCGCCAGCTCCGCTCCGAGGGCAAGCGCGTCCGCTGGCTCGTGTCCGGCCGCAAGGGCTCGTCCACGCTCCGCTTCCGGCGGTTCGCGGTGCTGCAGGCGTGGACGGGCTTCAGCGACCGGCCGACGTACGTCGATGCGCAGGCGATCGCGCACCGGATCTCCGAGCTCTACGTCGCGGAGGAGGTCGACCGGGTCGTGATCGTCTACAACCACTTCGTCTCTCCGCTCGTCCAGCAGGTGGTCGAGCAGGACGTGCTCCCGATCCCGGAGCAGATGCTCGAAGCCGGTGACGACGAGGACCGGCAGGCGGCTCTACTCGGTGACTTCATCTACGAGCCCGAGCCCGAGCAGATCCTCGAGCGGCTGCTGCCGGTCTACGTCGAGACCGAGCTGTACCGGGCGCTGCTCGAATCGGCGGCGTCGGAGCAGGGCGCACGGATGACGGCGATGCGCAACGCGTCGAAGAACGCCGGCGACCTGATCGACAACCTCACGCTGGCGATGAACCGTGCACGCCAAGCGGAGATCACCCAGGAGATCCTCGAGGTCGTCGCAGGCGCGGACGCGCTGACCGCGTAGTTGCTGTTGTGAGTCGCTGACCCGGCTCCGCAACCATTCTCTTACGCGGACGTTCGCAAGGAGGGGGCTCGCGGGGGAACCGGGGTTTTCCCCACGGTGTTCTAACTTTTCGTTCACCGGGAAGTCTCATCCCGGTAACGCGGGCGTACCCGCCCGTTTATGCTCTGACCCGCCAGTGGCAACCACCGAACGCCCCGAGCTCGTTTCCTCCGGTGCAGGCCTTGCCTCCACGGTCGCCGCCGAGTCGCACGGCGAGCTCGGCGAGGCGACTGCGGTACGCGCACGTGGCTACTGGGAGGGCGTATGGATCAGGTTCCGCCGCGACAAGTTCGCGATCGTCGGCGGTGTGTACGTCGTCCTGCTTGTCCTGGTCGGGTTCATCGGCGCCCCGATCGCTGCGCACTTCCTCGGTCACGGGCCGAACGACCAGTTCGCCGGTGGGCTCGACTCGCAGACGGTGCTCCCGGTCGGGCCTCTCTCCGACGTCTCCACTCAGCCCTATCCAGGTGCGGTCGGCAACTTCACGCAAACCTTCTTCATCCTCGGCGCGGATGGGCAGCTCGGCCGTGACGAGTTCCTACGCCTGCTGTACGGGACGCAGACCTCGCTCGAGGTCGCCGTCGGCGCCACGCTGCTGGCGATGACGGTCGGCGTCCTGATGGGCGCGCTCGCCGGCTTCTACAGCGGCGTGACCGACACGGTGATCAGCCGTCTCACCGAGATCGTGATGGCGTTCCCGGTACTCCTGTTCGTGATCGCGCTGGCGAGCACCGCGGGGGAGCGGCTGAACGGCATCACCTTAGGCTTCCTCTCGCCGGGCGTCGTCACGCTGATCATCGTCCTCGGCATCTTCGGTTGGTTCTATCCAGCCCGAATCGTCCGAGCCCAGGTCCTGTCCCTGCGCGAGAAGGAGTTCGTCGAGGCCGCGCGCATGATCGGCACGAGCGACTGGAAGATCATTCGGTCACACGTACTGCCCCACCTCGTGGCGCCGATCATCGTCTACTCGACCCTCCTGGTCGCAGCGAACATCCTGGCCGAGGCCGGCCTGTCGTTCCTCGGCCTCGGGATCCAGCAGCCGACGGCGAGCTGGGGCAACCTGCTGTCGACCGCGCCGGACTACTACCTGACCCAGCCTTGGCTGATGGTCTGGCCCGGCGTCGCCGTGCTGCTCGCGACGCTCGCGTTCAACCTGCTCGGCGACGGCATGCGCGACGCCTTCGACCCCCGGTCGTCCGGCTAGCGAACGCCGTGCTCGGGGGTCGGACTGCCGTCCTGTTGGTCGCGGCGGCTGCCGCTCTATTTGCCTGGCCGGTCGCCGGCGCAGGGGCCGGGAGCGACGTCGCCAAGGCCCGCACGGTCCAGATCGTGTTCACGGGCAAGGGCGGTGGGCGCTACCTCGATCACACCCGCTGGCTGCACGAGGTCACGCGACAGTGCTACGCGAGCAAGCTCGCGGACGAGACGCTCTCGGTGCGCTGGCGAATCGAATGGACGGCCCGGCTGGTACCGGGCGCAAAAGGGTATGTCCTGCGGGCCCCGGCCCGCCGGAACGACGCGATCGCGGGCTCCGTCGAAGGGACCGCCGTCCAGGACAACTGCGACTCGGCCGAGGAGGAGCCCGGCTGGGCGGGGACGTCGGTATGCAAGAGCGACCTCGACCTGCACACCAACGGTGACCTCTCGGTGAGGAAGGCCGCAGGAAGCGTGCGCCTCGAGTTGCGGGGCCCGAAGTACAAGAGCCCCGGCCACCCGTGCGAGCTCGACATCCGGAACGACCAGCTGGTCACCTCGGTTGCACTCGCGCCGGCGGCACTCGCCCGGCTCGCCGGCGGCCGGGCGGTCAGCGTCCCGGTCGGCACCCGCCACGCTGCGCCGGGCATCGAGTATCTGCCAACCCGGAACTGCTCGCACTTCCCGCACCTCTACGACGGCGTCGAGTACCTCTACGACTGCGACGACACCCTGATCTGGAACGGCGCGGTCACCATCCGAGCGCTCTAGCCGCTGTCGTCGCGGTGACGCTCCTCGCCGGCTGCGGCGGAAGCAGCGATGGGCGCGCCAAGGCATGCTCGGCCCTCGACGTTCGCACCGCTGCGACGGCGGAGGCGGCGAGCCGGGTGCTCCGTCAGGTGGTTGACGCCCAGCGGGCGGCGCTCGAGACGCTCGACGCCGACGACCCGCTTGCCGCGCGCTTTCGCGGCGCAAAGACGAGAGCCGAGCAGGCGCTGGCCGCGTTCACCGGCGACCCGCTGCGCTCGAGGACGATGAGCCCGACGGCGACGATCCTCCCGACCGCGCGCCGGCTGGTTGCGGAGACCCGCTCTCTTCGCACGCAGTTCTGTGACTAGGCGCTCAGCTGCCGGTGCCGCAATGGCGGTACTTGTTGAGGCACGACCTCACCAGCGTCGTCAGCGCCTTCTCGTCCCACGCGTTGATGAAGTCGGCGTGCCCCGAGTACTGGCCGCCGGAAGCGAGCTCGACGCTCCCGCTCAGTCCCTTCGGATAGCGGTAGACGAGCTGCAACGCTGGCATCGCCACCGGATACCCCTTCGGGCAGCGACCGTTGACGGAGTACGCAGTGTTCTTCTGGTTGTCGTAGAGAAGGTTCTTGCCGTCCCAGCAGTCGGGGAAGTTGACGTGCTGGCTGAGCTGGCCGTCGACGCAGTTGGGGATGTTGGCGGAGGGCGGGATATTGACCAGGTCGCCGCAGTCCCAGTAGGTGACGTTGAGCCGCTGTGGTGTGGTGGCGTGCGAGTTCCCGGCCACCATCTGGAGGCCGGCGGGGAAGGGCTTCAAGGGGGGCCTCACGAGCCGCCGGTAGTACGCGATCGCCGTCGTCGGCATCTCCGCCTGTCCGCCCACGAACAGCGTCGGCATCCAGTACGCGGCCTTGTCACTCGGCCGGCGGCAGGTGGTACTCCCGGTGCGGAGTTGGGCCGGGGTCGAGAACGCGTTCGTCGAGTCGTTGCCGACGAACGTGTGGTCGTGGGAAAAGCCGGGCTGGCGCGGCAGCACGATCGGATCGTCGGGGCCCCGGTGGCTGAAGGCGCAGAGGCTGATGAAGTTGACGCCGCGTAGCGGCGGCGCCGCTCCGCTCGAGCCGCCGGCGGTCGCCGCCAGGACGGCCACGAAAGCGGCCGCGAGCGCTGCGAGGCGAAGAGTTCCGACCCCGGTCATTCGACCGACAGGGTAGCCGCGGCCGAGCCTTCGTCACAGATGCGCCAGATTCGCCACATGCCAACTAAACTCCGCGCGGCTCGTCTAACGGGTCGAGGATGCGTCTACCACAGAGTCCGGCGAACTCGCCGGGTTCGTGCGTCATCGAAAGGAGATCGATGCAGAAGAAAATCTGGCTTTCTGGCGCTATGGCCACGCTCGGAGCCGCGATGCTGGTCGCGGCTGCGTTTGCCGGTCCGGCGTCGAGCAAGTCGAACCGGCCGTCCGCCGCGGGGCAGAAGAAGGGCGGGACGATGAACGTCAACGCGTCGGGAACCGACGTCGACTACATCGACCCCTCGCTCGCGTACGGCACCCTTTCGTGGCAGATCCTGGATTCGGTCTGCACCAAGCTCATGTACTACCCCGACAAGCCCGATCCGGTCGGGGCCAAGCTTGCTCCCGACGGTGCCGTCGGTTTCCCGTCCGTCTCCAAGGATGGCAAGACATACGTGTTCACCGTCAAGTCCGGCATCAAGTCGAACACGGGTGAAACGCTCACCGCTGCGAACTACGCCGCGGCGATCAACCGTGACCTGAACCCGAAGATGCAGTCGCCGTCCGTCCCGTTCATGACGGGCGCCAACGGCATCGTCGGGGCGCAGGCCGTCGCCGACGGCAAGGCCGCGACCGCCAGCGGCGTCGTCGCCAAGGGCCAGAAGCTCACCATCCGGCTGATGCAGCCGGACGGCTCGCTCCTGTCGAAGCTGGCGATGAACTTCTTCTGCCCGATCCCGAAGGGGACGCCGATCAACGCCGACGGGATCAACACGTTCTCGTCGTTCGGCCCGTACTACGTCGCCAGCCGCCAGGTCGGTCGGCAGCTGATCACGAAGACGAACCCGAACTACAAGGGCTCCCGCCCGCACAACATCAGCACGTTCGTGTTCACGATGAACACCAACCTCGACCAGAGCCTGCTGCAGGTGAAGTCGGGGCAGGCGGACTACGACGCCGGCGGCCTTCCGGCGACGGCAAACGCCGGTCTCGCGCAGCAGTACGGTGTTCACAAGGGCGGCCCGTACCGCTACTTCGTGAACGGCGGCCTGAACGTCGACTACATCGCGCTGAACACGACGCGGCCGGCGTTCTCGAGCCTGGGCATGCGAAAGGCGGCGAACTACGCCGTCGACCGCCCGGCTCTCGTCCGGGTCCGCGGCTTCCTCGCAGGCAAGCGCTCGCAGCAGGTCCTGCCTCCAGGTATCGACGGCTACAAGCCGATCGTGACCTACCCGTACAAGGGGGCGAACTACCCCAAGGCCAAGACGCTGGCCTCCCAGGCGGGCGGCTGCAAGGACGTCACCCTGTACAGCGCCACTACCGCGGTGGGCCAGAACCTGGCGCAGGTGTTCAAGTACAACCTGAGTCAGATCGGCTGCAACGTGAACGTGAAGCTGTTCCAGGGCTTCCAGATCTACATCGCCGCCGGCACCAAGGGTGAGCCGTTCGACGCGGTCTTCGCCGGCTGGTTCGCGGACTACGCGGATCCGTACGACTTCGTCGACATCCTCCTGAACGGTCAGAACATCCACGAGGCGAACAACAACAACCTCGCCTACTTCCACAACGCCGCCGTGGAAAAGCAGATGAAGGCCGCGAACGCCCTGACCGGCGACAAGCGGGGTGCTGCCTACGCGGCCCTCGACAAGAACATCACCAACAACTACGCACCGTGGGCGGCGTACGAGAACCGCAACACGCGTGAGTTCATCTCGGCCCGCACCGGCGGCTACCTGTTCCAGGCAGCCCATGGCCAGGCCAACCTCAACACCTTCTTCCTCAAGTAAGGAGAAGAAGCAGAGGAACGTAGGACAGTTCGAAATGGGTGGGCGCCGGGTACAACCCCCGGCGCCCACCTGGTTTAAAGTCAGACCCGAAGGGTGAATCCGACAACCAGCTGAAGAGACTGTGACGCGCTACCTGATCAGACGACTTCTCTGGGCGGTGCTGCTGTTCTTCGCGGTCACCGTCGTCAGCTACATCCTGTTCTTCGTGATCCCGGCCGACCCCGCCCGGCAATTCGCCGGCAAGGGCGCGACGGCGGCGACGATCGCGAAGGCGAAGCACTACCTCCACCTGGACGAGCCGATCTACCAGCAGTACGGCCGCTTCGTGTGGCAGCTCGTGTACCACCAGGACCTGGGCCATTCCTACTACAACCGCGAGAGCGTCAACCACATCATCGCCGACGCCGCTCCGGTGACTGCGTCGCTCGTGATCGGCGGAGCGCTCTTCTGGATGCTGATCGCAATTCCGATCGGCGTCCTCTCGGCCCTGCGGCCGCGGTCGCTGTTGGATCGAGGAGCGATGACCTTCGTCCTGATCGGGATCTCGGCGCATCCGGTGTGGATCGGCCTGATCTTCGCGTGGTTGTTCGGCTTCTACGCGCACGAGCACGGATCGCCGATCTACTTCCCGATATCGAACTACGCCGACTTCTTCAACCCGCCTCCGGGGCAGCCGGGAGGCCCGGTGCAATGGGCCTATCACCTGGTCCTGCCCTGGACCACGTTCATGATCCTCTTCGCCGCCCTGTACGTGCGGATGATCCGGGCAAACGTGATGGAGACGCTCAACGAGGACTACGTTCGGACCGCACGTGCCAAGGGCGCCCCGGAGTCCGTGGTGCTGCGCTCGCACGTGCTGCGGAACGCGATGCTGCCGGTCGTGACCATGCTCGGCATGGACATCGGACTGGCCCTCGGAGGCGCCATCTTCACCGAATCGGTCTACGGCTTACCGGGACTCGGCCGGACCTCGGTGCAGGCGCTGTTCAACTACGACACGCCGACCATCATGGGCGTGATCGTCTTCGTAACAATCATGATCATCGTCTTCAACCTCATCGTCGACCTGCTCTACGCAGTGATCGACCCCCGGATCCGGCTGGCATAGTTCCGGCCCGGCCCCCAACAACCCCGATCCGGTGTCATCCTTAGCGGCGGTGACATCTTCAACCCCGGTGTCGTCCGTACCCTGATCGCATGGCCCTTCTCGACGTCAAGGAACTGAAGACCTACTTCCGGACGGACGACGGGATCGTCAAGGCCGTCGACGGAGTCAGTTTCTCGGTCGAGAAGGGCAAGACGCTCGGGATCGTCGGCGAGTCGGGCTGCGGCAAGAGCGTCACCTGCCTGACGATCATGGGCCTGAACAACCGCAAGACCACGATCTCGAGTGGCGAAGCGCTCTGGAAGGGCCAGAACCTGATCGGGATGAGCCCGAAGCAGCTGCGCGCGATCCGCGGCGACGAGATCGCGATGATCTTCCAGGACCCGATGACGTCACTGAACCCGGTGCACAAGATCGGCTCCCAGCTGACCGAGGCGATCCTGCTCCACCAGGACATCACGAAGGGCGCCGCCCGCAGACGTGCCCTCGACCTGTTGAAGGCGGTCGGGATCCCGCGCGCAGACGCCAGGATCGACGACTATCCGCATCAGTTCTCCGGCGGCATGCGACAGCGCGTGATGATCGCGATGGCACTGGTCAACAATCCGGACCTGCTGATCGCCGACGAGCCGACGACAGCGCTCGACGTGACCACGCAGGCGCAGATCCTCGACCTGATGAAGCGCCTCCAGGACGAATTCGGCAGCGCGATCATCATGATCACACATGACCTCGGAGTGGTCGCCGAGGTCGCGGACGACGTCGTCGTGATGTACGCGGCCCGTGTGCAGGAGGAGGGCGAGGTCCGCAACCTGTTCCGACGGCCCAACCACCCGTACACGTGGGGCCTGCTCGGGTCGTTGCCGCGCCTCCACCAGGACGTCGAGCGGCTGGTGCAGATCTCCGGCCAGCCGCCGTCGCTGCTCTTCCCACCGAAGGGGTGCCGCTTCCATCCGCGCTGCTCGTACGTCATGCCGATCTGCAGCCAGACCGAGCCCGAGCTCGCGGCCGTGCCCGAGGCGGCCGGAACTCACCGTGTTCGCTGCCACCTCGATCAGGAGACCAAGGACCACGAGGCGGTCAAGCTGATCGAGGGCACGATGGCGGAGGCCAGTTGAGCACGACCAAGCCCGAGCAGACGGCACCCATCGTCGAGAAGGCTCCGCTCGAGCTGGCGGGCGACGAGCTCCTCGTCGTCGACGACGTCAAGAAACACTTCCCCGTCACGCGCGGGATCATCTTCCAGAAGGAGATCGCTTCGGTGAAGGCGGTCGACGGCGTCACCTTCGCGCTCAAGGAAGGCGAGACGCTCGGCATCGTCGGCGAGTCGGGCTGCGGGAAGTCGACGCTCGCCCGCTGCATCATGAAGCTGGTCGAGCCGTCGGGCGGCCGCATCGTCTTCGAGGGGCGGGACATCACGAAGCTCTCGCGTGCCGAGATGCGCCCGGTCCGCCGCGAGATGATGATGATCTTCCAGGACCCGTACGCGTCGCTGAACCCGCGCAAGCGCGTCGGCTTCATCATCGGCGAGCCCCTCCAGGTCCACGGCATCGGCACCGCCTCGGAGATCAAGCGCCGGGTCCAGGAGCTGCTCGAGATCGTGGGGCTGAACCCGGAGCACTACAACCGCTTCCCGCACGAGTTCTCCGGCGGCCAGCGGCAGCGGATCGGCGTCGCCCGCGCGCTGGCGATCAACCCGAAGCTGATCGTCTGCGACGAGCCGGTGTCCGCTCTCGACGTGTCTGTGCAGGCGCAGATCCTCAACCTGCTCAAGGACCTCCAGCGCGACTTCGGCCTCACCTACGTGTTCATCGCGCACGACCTCAACGTCGTCCGTCACATCTCGGACCGGGTCATGGTCATGTACCTCGGCCACGCCGTCGAGATCGCCGATCGGGACGCCCTCTACGCCGAGCCGAAGCATCCCTATACAGGGGCGCTCATGTCGGCGGTGCCGCTCCCGGATCCCGACGCGGGCCGGGCCCGCAAGCCCGTCGTGCTCCAGGGCGACGTGCCGAGTCCGATCAACCCGCCGTCCGCCTGCTGGTTCCACCCGCGCTGCCCGCGCTTCCACGCCGGTCACTGCGACGTCGAGACGCCTGAGCTCAGGCCCCTGGGCGCCGACAGTCATGTCGCCGCCTGCCACTACCCGCTCGAGGGCTGGCCCCTGACGGAGGAGGAGTTCCGCGGCACCGGCTCCCAGCTTCCGCCGGCGGCCAACAGCGACGAGTAGCCCCCGTGTGGCTCGCGGCCGCACGCCGCTTCTTCACGCTTCTCGGCGTTCTCGTCGGCGCCGTCTTCCTGTGCGCGGTGTCGGTCGGGCTCATCCTGGGCACGTCGCTGAACCGGTCGATCGCGGTGGCCTTCGAGGCGTTCGGCTGCCTGCTGCTCCTGTTCGCCTTCTTCGTCGGCAATCGCGGGCCGGTGCGCACCAAAGGAGACCCGCATCCGTTCATGGGGCCGCGTTTCCTCCGCTGGGCAACTCCCGAGGAGCATCAGTCGACGATCGCCGAGTCGGCGATCTTCCTCGTCCTCGGGATCATCCTGATCATCATCGGGCTGGCCGTTGATTCGCGTTACCGATTGGTGTGATCGTTTTCCCGGCTAACAACGCGCACACCGGGACGTCGTAAGCGGTAATGGCTCTGCAACCGCAGCCGCATACCTGTGATCGCGCCCGAGAGTGGATGTCGTTGCGCCTGGACGAGGAGATCTCGGAGCTCGAGGACGCTCTGCTCGAGGCGCACCTGCGCCGCTGCGGCGCCTGCCGCGAATACGAGGCGGGCGTCCGCGGCGCCGTGCTGGCGCTGCGCGCGCGCCCGCTCGAGCGGATGGGCCAGCCGATCGTGGTCACCGGGCGCCGCCGGGCGCTGCTCCGGCCCGGCGCGGTGGCGAGAGTTGCGGCAGTCGCGGCCGCTGTCGTCGGGGTGACCACCGTGCTCAGCACCCAGGCCGCCAAGGGGCCGGCCCCGCACGGCTCGAATCCGGTCCCGGTAGTCACTGTCCCCGACGACCAGGATCTCAAGCAGCTCCGCACGCTCCGCGTGCTACAGCTCGGCGGACGGCCGCCCCACGGCACCGGCATCGGCTCGTACGGTGTGAACGCCGGCGCTCCGGACTAGCGGCGACTCGGAGTAGTCTTCGAGGGGATGATGCCCTCGCTCGTCAGCTCGTACTGCTGAACGCTCGACCACGAGGCCCGTGTGGCCACGCTCAAGCAAGAGCGCCGGGCGCTACCGAGTGGCGTTGCCGAGCGCCCTGGCTTCGCTAGACTCCGATCGCTCGCCCGCCGCTGCGCGCGTCGGAGCGGGCATCCTCTCGTGCAATCGCCTCTTCAGGAGTCCAATGGCTGAGCGCAATACCTCTAAGAACGACAGTACCTCGGAGAACAATGTGGGCAAGATCGTCGAGGTCAAGGGCGTAGTCGTCGACGCGGTCTTCACCGGAGCGCTGCCCGAGATCTACAACGCGCTGCGCATCACCGTCCCGGGGGAGAACGGCTCTCCGGGCCTAGACCTGATCGCCGAGGTCCAGCAGCACCTGGGCGACGACCGCGTCCGTGCGGTCGCCATGGATTCGACCGACGGCTTGCCGCGCGGCGTCGACGTGATCGACACTGGCGCGCCGATCAGCGTCCCGGTCGGCAAGGAGACGCTCGGCCGCCTCTGGAACGTCCTCGGCGAGCCTGTCGACGACGGTGAGCCCTCCTCGGGCGAGCGCTCTCCGATCCATCGCGATCCGCCCGAGTTCCGCGAGCTCTCGCCCAAGGCGGAGATCTTCGAGACGGGGATCAAGGTCATCGACCTGATCGCACCGTTCGTGCGCGGTGGCAAGATCGGCCTGTTCGGCGGCGCCGGACTCGGCAAGACGGTGCTGATCCAGGAGCTGATCCACAACGTCGCCGAGCAGCACGGCGGCGTGTCCGTGTTTGCCGGCGTCGGCGAGCGCACGCGCGAGGGGAACGACCTCTGGCTGGAGATGGAGGAGTCCGGCGTGATCGACCGCGTTGCGCTCGTCTACGGCCAGATGAACGAGCCGCCGGGCGCGCGCCTGCGCGTCGCGCTCTCCGGCTTGACCATGGCCGAGCATTTCCGCGACGAGGGCCAGGACGTCCTCTTCTTCATCGACAACATCTTCCGCTTCGTGCAGGCGGGCTCGGAGGTCTCCGCACTGCTCGGGCGCATGCCCAGCGCGGTCGGCTACCAGCCGACGCTGGCGACCGAGATGGGGCAGCTGCAGGAGCGCATCACCTCCACGCGCGTCGGCTCGGTCACGTCCGTGCAGGCGATCTACGTCCCGGCGGACGACCTCACCGACCCCGCCCCGGCGAACACGTTCGCCCACCTCGACGCCTTCATCACGCTCGCGCGGTCGATCTCGGAGAAGGGGATCTACCCGGCGATCGACCCACTCGGCTCGAACTCGCGGGCGCTCTCGCGAGGCGTCGTCAGCGACGAGCACTACGACACGGCGACCCGTGTGCAGGAGGTGCTCCAGCGCTATCGCGACCTCCAGGACATCATCGCCATCCTCGGCATGGACGAGCTCTCGGACGAGGACAAGCTGGTCGTCCAACGCGCCCGCAAGATCGAGCGCTTCCTCTCGCAGCCGATGTTCGTGGCCGAGGTCTTCACGGGCACGCCCGGTGCGTACGTGAAGCTCGAGGACACCGTCAAGGGGTTCGCCGAGATCCTCGACGGCAAGCACGACGGGCTGCCGGAGCAGGCGTTCTACATGGTCGGCACCATCGACGACGCCGTTGCGAAGGCGAGGACGCTCGCCGCGGAGGACGAGGCACAGCCGGCCGAAGAGGCCGAGGCCGAGGCTGAGGCCGAGGCGGAGCCGGCGGCCGTCTAGATCCAGTGGCGGACGACGCCCACGTGATCGAGGTCTCCCTCGTGACGCCCGACGGCTCGGCGTTCGAGGGAGAGGCGGAGATGCTGATCGTGCCCGGGGCCGACGGGGAGATCGGCGTGCTCGCGCGCCACGCCCCGCTGGTGGCGATGCTGAAGGCGGGCTCGACCCGCGTGCATATTCGGCGCGGCCAGGAGGTGCGCGAGTTCGCAACCGGACCGGGCTTTTTCAAGGTCGAGCAGGATCGCGCTCTTGCTCTGGTCGACGATGCGGTCGACGTCGACGAGATCGATGCCGACCGTGCGCGGGCGCAACTCGAGGTCGCGCAAGCCGAGCTCGCCCGGGTGGAGGCCGGGGAGTCGGACGCTGATCGCTGGCAGCTCGAGCAGCGCGTCAAGCACGCCGAGAACCAGCTCGCGGTCGCCAACGGCACCACCTCGCCGCCGATTCACACGTCGGCGCCGGTCCCTGGTTAGGGTCTGAGCCACAAGGGACAGGCTGAAGCCTGGACCTTCTCATTCTCTGTGCCTCAGCTAAGCTGAGAATCCCGGAGAGCTTTGAAGGCAGCTTGGCGACCGGGTTACCAAACGCCTAAAGAGCCCGTGGCGCCTGGCCTCGCAGCTCTTTCGGCAGACGTCGCGGATGACTGACCGAATTCAACAGCTCAAACGACTGCTCGACGAGCGGATCGTCCTGCTCGACGGGTCGTGGGGCGTCCTGATCCAGCGGGATGTCCGCGGCGAGGAGGCGTACCGGGGAGAGCGGTTCCTGAACCACCCGCGCGACGTCGCCGGCGACCCCGACCTGCTCAACCTGACGCGGCCCGAGGTGATCCTCGACATCCACCGGCGCTACTTCGGCGCCGGCGCGGACATCGCGACCACCAACACCTTCACGGCCACCAGGATCGGCCAGGCCGACTACGGGCTCGAGGACGTCGCCGCCGAGATGAGCCTCGAGGGCGCTCGGCTCGCGCGTCGCGCTGCCGATGAGGCCGGCGGCTTCGTGGCCGGGTCGCTCGGCCCGCTCAACGTCTCGCTCTCCGTGTCCCCCAAGGTCGACGACCCGGGTTTCCGCCCGGTCGCGTTCGACCAGGTCTACGAGACTTACGCGGAGCAGATCGAGGCGCTCCGCGACGGTGGAGTCGACCTGCTGATGTTCGAGACCATCTTCGACACGCTCAACGCGAAGGCGGCGATCGCCGCGGCGCTGGACGTGGCTCCGGAGCTACCGCGATGGATCTCCTTCACGGCGATCGACGCGAGCGGCCGCAACCTGTCGGGGCAGACCGTCGAGGCCTTCTGGGCCTCGATCGAGCACGCCGACCCTCTGATCGTCGGTGTGAACTGCTCGCTCGGAGCCGAGCAGATGCGCCCCTACGTCGAGGACCTCGCGCGAATCGCCGACACCTACGTCTCGTGCCACCCCAATGCCGGGCTGCCGAACGCCTTCGGCGAGCACGACGAGCAGCCGGCCGACACCAGCCGCTACCTGGGCGAGTTCGCCCAGTCCGGCCTCGTGAACGTCGTCGGCGGCTGCTGCGGAACGACGCCCGACCACGTCTCCGCGATCAGGGAGCGGACCGAGGGGCTGGCCTCGCGACGCCTCCCAAAGCGGCACACGAGGCCACGCTTCAGCGGTCTGGAGCCGTTCGAGATCGAGCGCGACACCGGCTTCGTGATGATCGGCGAACGCACGAACGTCACCGGCTCCGCTCGCTTCCGGCGGCTGATCGAGGCGGGCGACTACACCGGCGCGGTCGCGGTCGCCCTCGAGCAGGTGCAGGGCGGCGCCAACCTGGTCGACGTGAACATGGACGCCGACCTGCTCGACGCCGAGGAGGCGATGACCACCTTCCTGAACGTGATCGCGACCGAGCCGGAGATCGCGCGGGTGCCGATCATGGTCGACAGCTCGCGCTTCTCTGCGATCGAGGCCGGGTTGAAGTGCATCCAGGGGAAGGGGATCGCCAACTCGATCAGCCTGAAGGAGGGCGAGGAAGCGTTCCTCGCCCAGGCCCGCGCGATCCGGCGACTCGGCGCCGCCGCCGTCGTGATGGCATTCGACGAGGAGGGCCAGGCCGTCACCGCCGAGCGGAAGGCGGAGATCTGCGAGCGCGCCTACCGGTTGCTGCTCGCCGAGGGATTCCATCCGGAGGACATCGTCTTCGACCCCAACGTCCTCGCCGTCGCGACCGGAATCGAGGAGCACAACGGCTACGCGATTGCGTTCATCGAGTCGCTGCCGCTGATCAAGGCGCGTTGTCCCGGCGCGCGCACCTCGGGCGGGATCTCGAACCTCTCCTTCGCCTTCCGCGGCAACGAGGTCGTCCGGGAGGCGATGCACTCGGCGTTCCTCTACCACGCAATCCGCAACGGCCTCGACATGGGCATCGTCAACGCGGGCCAGCTGACCGTCTACGAGGACATCGAGCCGGAACTGCTCGAGCGCGTCGAGGACGTGCTCTTCGACCGCAGGCCGGACGCCACCGAGCGGCTGGTCGAGCACGCCGGCACAGTCTCCGGCGAGGCAACCAGGCGCGAGGTCGACCTGTCCTGGCGCGAGCGCGGGGTGGACGAGCGGCTCTCGTTCTCGCTCGTCCACGGCATCGTCGAGTTCATCGAGGACGATGTCGAGGAGGCGCGGCAGGCGGCCGCGCGGCCGCTGGACGTGATCGAGGGCCCGCTGATGGACGGGATGAAGATCGTCGGCGATCTGTTTGGCTCCGGGCGGATGTTCCTGCCACAAGTGGTGAAGAGCGCGCGGGCGATGAAACGCGCGGTCGCCTACCTGGAGCCGTTCATGGAGGCGGAGAAGGACGGCGGAAGCCGGGCCCAGGGAACGGTCGTGCTCGCCACCGTCAAGGGCGACGTGCACGACATCGGCAAGAACATCGTCGGCGTCGTCCTGGGTTGCAACAACTACGAGGTCGTCGACCTTGGCGTCATGGTCCCGGCCGAGAAGATCCTCGAGACCGCCTCCGAGCGGGGCGCGAACGTGATCGGCCTCTCGGGCCTGATCACGCCCTCGCTCGACGAGATGGTGCACGTGGCCCAGGAGATGGAGCGTCGCGGCGTGACACTGCCGCTCCTGATCGGCGGTGCGACGACGTCGAAGCAGCACACCGCTGTCCGGATCGCACCAGCCTACTCGCAGCCGACCGTGCACGTGCTCGACGCTTCGCGGGTGGTCGCCACCGTGTCCAGCCTGCTCGACCCGGGCCGGATCGGGGAGTTCGACCGGGAGAACCGCGAGCTCCAGGACCGCCTGCGCGTGCAGCATGCCGAGCGCGACCGCAAGCCGCTTCTTCCGATCGCCGCCGCGCGCGCCAATCGCCAGCGCGTCTCCTTCGCCGATGTCGCGACGCCGCCGTTCACCGGCGCGCGGATCGTCGAGCCCGACCTCGAGGCGCTGACGCGCTTCGTCGACTGGCAGTTCTTCTTCCACGCCTGGGAGCTGAAGGGCAAGTTCCCGGCCATCCTCGACCGGCCCGAGGCGAAGGAACTGTACGACGACGCGCTGGCGCTGCTCGAGGAGATCACGCTCGCCGGGTCGCTCGTCCCTCGCGGCGTGTACGGCTTCTGGCCCGCCCGCTCGGACGGTGACGACGTCGTGCTCGAGGACGGGACGCGATTCTGCTTCCTGCGCCAGCAGTCCGACTACGGCGACTCCCGTCCGAACCGCTGCCTCGCCGACTACGTCGCCCCGCACGGCGATGCGCTCGGCGCGTTCGCTGTCGGCATCCACGGCGCCGGCGAGCTCTCAGCCGGCTACGAGGCCGAGCACGACGACTACCGCTCGATCATGGTCAAGGCGCTCGCCGACCGGCTGGCGGAGGCCTTCGCAGAGTGGCTCCACGCGGAAGCCAGGAGGGCGTGGTACGCGGCGGACGAGGCACTCTCGAACGCGGAGCTGATCGCCGAGGGCTACCGGGGGATCCGCCCCGCGTTCGGTTACCCGGCGTGCCCCGACCACAGCGAGAAGGAGAAGCTCTTCGAGCTGCTCGGCACGAGCGACGCAGGGCTCGAGCTGACCGAGACGTTTGCGACTACTCCCGGCGCGAGCGTCAGCGGCGTCTACTTCGCCCACCCGGAGTCGCGCTACTTCGCCGTCGGCCGACTGGGGCGCGACCAGGTCGACGACTACGCCGGCCGCAAGGGCATACCGCTCGAGGAGGCCGAGCGCTGGCTTCGGCCAAACCTCGGGTACGAGGCCGAAGTCGAGGCCGTGCGATGATGGACGCGTGAGGCAGGTGCTTCTGACGGCGGCGATCACGGGCGCTTTCGTCCCCGCGGCCTGGGCAGCCGACGGCAAGCCGCAACACGCGTTCACGAAGGCCGACCAAGCCCGCGCGCGGGCCGTCTCGCTGAGGCTTTCCGACTTCGCCTCCGGCTGGACGGCGTCCCGCTCCGCCGGTACCACCGCCGGCGCCGAGCCGCGCTGCGCCAACTATCACCCCGACCAGTCCGATCTGGTCGAGACCGGCAAGTACGACTCGCCCGACTTCACCCGCACCTCTGACCACTCCTTCGTCTCGGTCTCGACCGGCGTCTTCAAGACCGCGGAGATGGCGAAGCGCGGTTACGCGCGGGTCGCCGTGGGGCAGTTGCCCGCCTGTTTCGGCGAGCTGTTCGCCAGAGGGATCACGAAGCCGAGCTCCGCGAAGGTCGTCTCCGCGGGCCCGATCGCCTTCCCGAAGGCAGGTGACCGGTCGAACGCGTACCGGCTGGTCGCCTCGGTGAAGACGCCGACAGTCACGCTGCCGGTCACGGCGGACATCGTGCTCTTCAACAAGGGCCGGACTGACGTGGCGATGATCTTCCTCGGGATCGCCAGGCCGTTACCGGCCTCGCTGGAGCAGGCGGCGGTCGCACGCGTGCTCTCGCGCGCCACCAGGTAAGCGGCAGCCTCCGCTATCCTGACCGGCGGTGGCGTGCCGACCCGGCGCGCCTTCTTTCGATCCGGTGCCGGCCTGAAGACGACGCTCAAACGAGGAATCGGGCGTGGCGGCGTCCTCGGGGGGAACGGACACTCAGTTCTCCCGCCGTCGGCGCTGACCCCGATGACCCGCTACCGGGCGGAGGACCCTCCGCAACGGTCGGGGCTCCGCACCCTCGGCCGTATCCTGCTCTGGATCGCGATTGCGGTCACGATGCTGGTCGTTTCGTTCGTGGCGGGCCTCTATCTCTGGTTCCACGAGAGCGTTGCGGCGATTCAGGCGCACTCGGAGGACGTGAAGAGCGCGCAGAAGTTCCTCGGTGAGCCGCCGGCTCCCGGTCATGCCGCGATCGGCTTGGTGATCGGCTACGACCACCGAGCCAACGAGACAGCGAGCACGCCCTCGCGGTCGGACACGGTGATGCTGATCCGCACCGACCCCTCGAACAAGACCGTCTCGATGATGTCCTTCCCACGCGACCTGCTGGTCAACGTCCATTGCCCGGGGCAGCCGGTGTACTCGGGGAAGATCAACTCCGCCTACGCAGCCTGCGGCGCGAAGGGCACCGTGCAGACCGTCAGCGACATGATCGGACTGCCCATCAACTACCTGATCACGGTCAACTTCCGCGGGTTCAAGCAGATCGTCAACCGGCTCGGCGGGGTCTGGATCGACGTCGACCGCCGGTACTTCAACGACAACGCCGGCCTCTCGCCGACGTTCGGGTACGCGAAGATCAACCTGCAGCCGGGCTACCAGTTGCTCACGGGCGGCAGCGCCCTCGACTACGTTCGCTACCGCCACACCGACTCCGACCTGTTCCGCGTCGCGCGCCAGCAGCAATTCGTGAAGGCGATGAAGTACCAGTTCAAGCACAACTTCAGCGTCCTGAAGGTGCCGAAGATCGTCGGGACGCTGACCAAGAACATCGAGGTCGCCGCGGGCCGGGGGAGCGGCGTCTCGGGCCGCACCATCCTCAGCTATGCATTCTTCGCGTACCACCTGCCGCCGGGCCATTTCTTCCAGACGCAGATCCAGGGGCTGAGCGGGTACTCGGACCTCACCACCTCGTCGGCGAACATCGCCGCCGCGGTCCAGGACTGGGAGACGCCAGACGTCGACTCCGCACAGGTCGCGACAGCGGTTGCCCTGGGTCGGAAGGTCAAGCTGCGGACGCCGACCCGGGCGGAGACGACGATCACCGTGCTGAACGGCAACGGAGTCGCCGGTGCTGCCGGGGAGGCGGGCGGCGGGCTTTCGCAGCAGGGATACCACATCCTCCCGCTGCCGCCGAATGCGACCGGCAACGCGCCGAGCTTCGACTACTTCCACACCACGGTCTACTGGAACCCCAAGGTGAAACGGTCGTCGGCGGCGGCGAGCTCCGTCGCCAAGCTGTTCGCACCCGCCGACGTGAAGAAGGTGCCGCGGACGATCGCTCCGCTCCAGAACGGCGCCATGCTCACGGTGGTCGTCGGACGCACGTTCCACGGCACCGTTGCGCCTGCACCACCGGTGCGCGCGCCGGTGACCCGGGAGCCGGCGCACGTGCAATCGAACCCGTACGACACCGCGGGACTCCTGCGCCCGCTGCGGAAGAAGGTCGGCTTCGGCCTGATGGTGCCGACCGTCCTCGACAGCTCGTCGGCACCCGATTCCACGAAGCCCGTCCACGGCTATCTGATCGAGGGCAGGCACCACGCGGTGCGGCTCGTGTTCCGGACGTCGAGCGGCGCCTACTGGGGCATTCAGGAGACCGATTGGCCGGACGCGCCAGTCCTGTCGGACCGCAGTTTCCGGCACGTGCTCGGCGGCCGGGCATACGACTTCTACTACAACGGCCCAAAACTCCACATGATCGTGTTACATGAGAAGGGGGCCTCCTACTGGGTGGTCAACTCCCTCCTCGACAACATCACGAACGAGACGATGATCGCAATCGCGAAGGGGCTGAAGCCCTTGAAGGGCAGATAGCCGTGGCGCGGATCGCATTCTTCGGCGCCGGCTACGCCGGCCTTGTCAGCGGGGCGTGTCTGACCGAGCTCGGCCACACGGTCGTGATCCGGGACGTCGTGCCGGAGCGGATCGAACAGCTGACAGCCGGCCGTGTCCCTTTCCACGAGCCCGGGCTCGAGGAACTGATCGCGGCGAATCGCGAGCGGCTCTCGTTCACGCTGTCGATGGAGGAGGCATTGAGCGGCAGCGACTTCCTGTTCGTGTGCGTCGGCACTCCACCGACGCCTTCGGGCGACGCCAATCTGGCGGCAGTGTGGTCGGTGATCGAGGATCTGCCGGCCGACATCGGCTCGCCGGTGCTGGTGATGAAGAGCACGGTCCCGGTGGGCACCGGCGAGAAGGTGCGCGCGGCGCTCGACGCCCGCGGCCTGGTCAGGGTCGGCTACGCCTCCTGTCCGGAGTTTCTGGCCGAGGGCACGGCCGTGCGCGATTTCATGGAGGCCGACCGGGTGGTCGTGGGCGCCTTCGACGAGACGGACGGCGACGCGGTCGCTGCGCTCCACGACGGCCTCGACGCCGAGATCGTCCGAACGGATGTCCCCTCGGCGGAGATGGTGAAACTGGCGGCCAATGCCTACCTGGCCACCCGGATCAGTTTCATCAACGAGATCGCCAACGTCTGCGAGTTGGTCGGTGCCGATGTCGAGGACGTCGCGCGCGGCATGGGCCTCGACCGGCGCATCGGCACGCACTACCTCCGCGCAGGCCTGGGCTACGGGGGGAGCTGTTTTCCGAAGGACATCTCGTTCCTGAAGCTGCTCGCCGGCAACTCGGGCTATCACCTCCAGCTCGTCACGGCTGTCATGGAGGTGAACGACCTGCAGATGCGGCGCCCGGTCTCCAAGCTGCAGAAGCACCTGGGCTCGCTACGCGGCAAGTGCATCGCGCTGCTCGGGCTCGCGTTCAAGGCGAACACGGACGACATGCGAGAGGCGCCAAGTATCGTGCTCGCCGCCCGGCTCTTGGCCGAGGGCGCCGAGGTCGTCGCGTGGGACCCGGTCGTCGACGCGAGCACCGCCCTCGACGGGGTCACGTTCGTCAAATCTCCGGCCGACGCGCTGAGCGCCGCCGACGCCGCGGTCGTCGTCACCGAATGGCCCGAGCTGCGCGAGCTGCCCTGGGCGGACCTTCGCGAGACGATGCGCTCCCCGGTCGTGATCGACGGGCGCAACCATCTCGACGCCGCGGCCATGCGCGCCGCCGGGTACGTCTACGAAGGGATGGGGCGATCCGCCTCGCCGTTCGCGACCCTGCCCGAGACGCCCGAGCTGGCGCAGACGGTTACCCGGGACTAGGCGCGCGACCGATGGAGGCGATCGTCCTCGCGGGCGGAAAGGCCGAGCGCATGGGTGACGCGACGGGCGGCAGGCCGAAGTCGCTCGTCGAGGTGGCCGGGAAGCCGCTGCTCGCCTACCAGATCGGCAGGCTCGTGAACGCCGGCGTCCGGCGCGTGATCGTCTCCTGCGCCGTCGGCCAGGGGGAGGCATTCCGCGAGGAGCTGGGCGAGCTCGGGGCCGAGATCCTCTCCGTCGAGGAGCCCGAGCGGCTCGGCCGCGGCGGCGGGATCAAATTCGCCGCGCAGCAGCGCGCCGACACCGGCGACGTCTTCGCGATGAACGGCGACGAGCTGGTCGATGTGGACTTCGGGGCGCTGCTGTCCCGGCACCGCGAGACCGGCGCCGCCGCCACGGTCTCGGTCGCCCGGCCGGCGTCGCCGTTCGGCGTCGTCGAGCTCGCCGATGATGACGTGGTCACCGGTTTCAGCGAGGGCGGCCGGATCCCCTACTGGGTCAACTGCGGCGTCTACGTCCTCTCCGAGGAGGCGATCGATCGCTTCCCGGACCGGGGCGACCACGAGTCGACTGCGTTCCCGGAGCTCGCCGCCGAGGGGCGGCTGCGCGCGTACCGTCACGAGGGTCTCTGGCTGACCGTGAACACGCCGAAGGAGCTGCGCCGGGCGCAGGAGCATGTCGGGGAGCATCCGGAGTGGCTGACTTGACACGGGGAAACAATTGAGCGAGCAGGTCTTTCGGCCTCGTACCGTGGAGAAGCCGTGGGGCTCCGAGCTGATCTGGGCGGAGAGCGAGCACTACGCGGGCAAGATCCTGTTCGTCAAGGCGGGCGAGTCGCTGAGCCTCCAGTACCACGAGTTCAAGGACGAGTCGTGGTACGTGCTCGAGGGGCGTGCGCGGCTCGAGCTTGGCCGTGCGGGCGAGGGAAGCGTCGACGAGATCGAGATCGTGCCGGGCCAGGCGTTCCGCTTTCGGCCGGGCACCGTCCACCGCGTGACCGGGATAGAGGACCTGCGGATCCTCGAGGTCTCCACCGCGCACCTCGACGACGTCGTCCGACTCGAGGACGCCTACGGCCGCGAAGGCACGAGCGAACCATGACATAAATGTGGTAAGGTTGCGGCGATGGAGCTGACCGTCGGCGCGGCGGCACGGCAGACGGGCTGGTCGGCCCGGATGTTGCGCTATCTCGAGGATGCAGAGCTCGTCGTTCCTGCGCGGCGGCCCAGCGGCTACCGCGTGTACGGCATCCGCGAGCTGAACCAACTGCGATCGCTGCGCGAGCTGCGCGAGCGGTACGGGGTCGAGCTCTCCGACGTCGCGTTCGCAGCGAGGCTCCGCCGGGAGCCCGGGCTGCGGGACGCAGTCCACACGTGGCTCGCCGGCAGCGAAAGCGCGCTCGAGTGGGAGCAGCGCAAGCAAGAACGTCTTCTGGCCGCGTAACGACCAACGAAAGGACTGGCATGGCGACGACGAAGCGATACGACGTGAAGGACCTGGCGCTCGCGCCCGAGGGCGTCCGGCGGATTCAGTGGGCCGACCGGCAGATGCCGGTGCTGGCCGCGATCCGCGAGCGTTTCGAGCGCGAGCAGCCGCTCTCCGGCTACCGGATCTCGGCCTGCCTGCACGTGACCACCGAGACGGCAAATCTCGCGCGTACGTTGAAGGCAGGAGGCGCCGATGTTGTGCTCTGCGCCTCCAACCCCCTGTCGACGCAGGACGACGTGGCGGCGGCACTGGTCGACGAGTACGACATCGCCTGCTTCGCGATCAAGGGCGAGGACAACGACACCTACTACTCGCACATCGAGGCGGCCGTCGACCACAAGCCGCAGCTGACCATGGACGACGGGGCCGACGTGATCGGCGTCCTCCACTCGGCCCGGCGTGAGCAGTTGGGCGACATCATTGCCGGCACCGAGGAGACGACCACCGGCGTCATCCGGCTGAAGGCGCTGGAGGCCGACGGCAAGCTCGGTTTCCCGATCATCGCAGTCAACGAAGCGAAGACGAAGCACTTCTTCGACAATCGATACGGCACCGGGCAGTCGACGATCGACGGAATCATCCGGGCGACCAACGTCCTGCTGGCCGGGAAGCGCTTCGTTGTCGGTGGCTACGGCTGGGTCGGGCGCGGCGTGGCCTCGCGGGCCCGCGGGATGGGCGCACACGTGATCGTGACCGAGGTCGACCCGATGCGGGCGCTCGAGGCAGCGATGGACGGCTTCGAGGTCCTGCCGATGGCGAAGGCCGCCGAGATCGGCGACGTCTTCTGCACCGCCACCGGGGACAAGGGCGTGATCACCGCCGAGCACATGGGGCGGATGAAGGACGGCGCCATCCTGTCCAACACGGGGCATTTCGACGTCGAGATCGACAAAGCCGCGCTGCGCTCCCTCGCGACCGAGACGCGGCACGCCCGCGAGTTCGTCGAGGAGTTCACGATGGCGGACGGCCGGCGGATCTACCTCATTGCCGAGGGACGGCTCGTCAACCTCGGAGCAGCGGAGGGCCACCCGGCGCTCGTCATGGACATGTCCTTCGCGAACCAGGCGCTCGGCGCCGAGTACGCGGTGCAGAACGCGGCCTCGCTCGAGCGCAAGGTCTACCCGGTGCCGGACGAGATCGACCGCGAGATCGCCCGGCTCAAGCTCGCGACCATGGGCATCGACATCGACCAGCTCACGGAGGAGCAGCAGAAGTACCTGGCCAGCTGGGACGAAGGCACGTAGAAGCACGGGGGGAAACCGAGGTTCCCCCCCGTGAGCCCCCTTCCGAAGGCGATCTGACCAGAGCGGTGGTGGCGCAGCCGGGCAAAGCCCGGCTGCGCGGCGCTCAGGCCAGCTCGCGCTCGACCTCGTCGACGAGCTCCAGGTGGAGCTCCAGGAGTCGGCGGAGGAAGTCGATCACCAGGCGGAGGTACCTCTGTCGGTGCGGCAACGTTGCGGCAGTCTGCTCTGCGTCATCGAGCGCGGCCTCGAGCTCGGCGATGTCGGCACGTAGGGTCGCGAGGCTCTCCCGCGTGGGCTGATCGCCGACCAGGTCGGCGATCAGCAGCCTGAGCATCGGCTCGCTCTTCATCGGCGTGAACGTCACGGGCGTACGCGCATACGCGCGGAGCGCGTCGAGACCCTTGTCGGTCAGCGTGTAGACGGTCCGATCGCGCGTCTTGCCCGGCTCTTTCCGCGCAGCGAGGTACCCGAGCCTTGCGAGCCGTTTCGGCTCGACGTAGTACTGGCTTTCGCCTGCCCAGGCGAGCATGCGTCCCCGCCGCGCCAGACGGAGGAGATCATGGGCACCCGCGCCGGTCCGGCCGACCAGGCCCAGGATCTCGTACGAGAACAGGCTCAGCTCGTCGCTTGACTTACTATGAGTCATAGTTTATACCTATGAATCATAGTCTAGATCGAGGAGCGGACGATGGCAGCGATGGCACCGATGTCGGAGCGGGCGATTCAGTGGGGACGAGCGTGGGGCGCTCGGGCCGAGGACTGGGAGCTGAGCGAGCTGCAGCAGCTCCCCACGTACGAGGAGGCGATCAGGCGGGTCGGGATCTCGGCCGGGCAACGGGTGCTCGAGGTCGGGTGCGGAACGGGGGTGTTTCTCCGGGCTGCGGTGGACAAGGGCGCCGACGTCTACGGGCTGGACGCGTCCGAGGCGCTACTCGAGCTGGCGCGTAGGCGCGTGCCCGAGGCCGACCTGCGGCTCGGCGACTTCGAGTCGCTGCCGTACGAGGACGACGTCTTCGACGTTATCGCCGGATTCAACTCGTTCTTCTTCGCCGTCGATCTCGTGGGTGCGCTGCGCGAGGCGGGCCGGGTGGCCGCACCCGGCGCGGCGGTCGTCATCCAGGTCTGGGGACGCCACGAGCGGTGCGATCTGGAGGCGATGAAGATGGTGGCGAGGCCGTTCATGCCGCCACGGCCGCCGGACGCACCGCCGGAGCCGGATCTGGCGGATCCCGGCGTTCTCGAACGCGTGGCGGCGGAGGCAGGCCTCGAGCCGCAGAGCTCATTCGACCTCACCTGGGCGTACGAGTTCGCCGACGAGGAGGAGCTCGGGCGGGCGATGCTCGCTCCGGTCGGCCTCGGCGATCTCGTCGGGCCGCGCCGTGAGGAAGAGGTGCGCCGGCAGATCGTCGAAGCCCTGGCTTCATGCCGGACGTCGCAGGGCGGCTACCGACTCGAGAACGAGTTCCACGTTCTGATCGCCTCGGCCTGACGGCCGCCTCGCCGGTTCGCTACCCTCGTCCGAAAGGGGAGTATCCCCAAACGGGTTGCCGTCGTCACCTCGGCGTTCTCGCCCGGCGGCACCGGCCGTAGCCACGGCGGGAGAGACCTTCGTTCCACCCGAAATCGGGCGACGAAGGAGGGATCCGCATGGACGTGGCGTTGTGGCATTGGGGGGCATTCGTGGCGCTGGTGGTCGCACTGCTCGCGATCGATCTGGTGGTGTTCGCGCGTCGCGACCAGGAGATCTCGTTCCGGCGCGTTCTCGGCTGGAGCATCGGCTGGACGGTGCTCGGAGTCGGGTTCGCGGGTGTGATCTTCTTCTGGCAGGGAGGACCGGAAGCCAGCGAGTACCTGACTGGATTCGTGATCGAGAAGTCGCTCTCGATCGACAACCTCTTCGTCTTCGCCCTCGTCTTCGGCTATTTCGGCGTCCCGGCCGCGTCGCAGCGTCGCGTCCTGTTCTGGGGCATCGTCGGCGCGATCGTCCTGCGGGCGATCTTCATCTTCGCCGGCGCCGCCCTCCTCGAAGCCTTCCACTACACGATCTACGTCTTCGGCGGTTTCCTCGTCCTGACCGGGCTGCGCATGGCCCGGCACTCCGACGTCGAGATCCATCCCGACCGGAACCCGGCGCTGAAGTTGCTCGGGCGCATCCTCCCGCTGGTGAAGAGATACGAGGGCGACCGTTTCGTCGTTCGTGAGCGCGGCCGCGTCTTCGCGACGCCGCTGTTCGCCGCCCTGGTGCTCGTGGCCACCTTCGACCTCGTCTTCGCGGTGGACTCGATCCCCGCCATCTTCGCGGTCACCCGCGAGACCTTCCTCGTCTGCGCGGCGAACGCGTTCTCACTCCTCGGCCTGGCTTCGCTGTACTTCGTGCTCGCGGAGCTGCTAGGGCGCTTCCACTATCTGAACGTCGGCCTCGGCGTCGTTCTGGTGTTCGTCGGGGCGAAGATGGCCGCTGCCGACCTGTACGAGGTTCCGATCTGGGCATCGCTGCTGGTGATCGTCGGCGTCCTCGGCGCCGCGGTCGGCGCATCACTGTTGCGCCCGGCGTCGTACCGGCGGCCGATCCCGATCGAAGGAGGCTGGTGATGATCGTGCTCGCCGTCGCGCTGATCGCGCTCTCGATCCTGTTCCTGCTGACCTCCCTCGCCCTGCATACGTGTGGCCGGCTCCGGCATCCCTTCCTGGTCTTGCTCGCGCTGGTCGGCACGCTCGTCCTGGGCCTGGGGTTCGCGATGGACTAGAGCGACGCACGCCTAGACTGCTGGACATGCTCGAGCCCGGGCGGATCATCCGGCTGGAGGACGACGCCGTCGTCCTCCTCGACCAGCGGCGGCTTCCGGCGGAGGAGGCCGAACTCGTGTGCCGGTCTTCCGCCGAGGTGGCCGAGGCGATCCGGACGTTGGCCGTGCGAGGCGCCCCTGCGATCGGGATCGCGGCCGCCTACGGCTACGCGCTGGCGGCACGGTGCGGTGAGGACCTCGAGGCTGCCGTGGCGGTGCTGGCCGCCGCACGCCCCACGGCCGTCAACGCTGCCTGGGCCCTGGAGGAGATGCAGCGCTGGTGCGGCGATCCCGCCGAGCGCGCCCGGCAGATCCACGCCGAGGAGGTCGAGCGCTGCCGGGCCATGTCTGTGCACGCGGCCGCGCTGCTCCAGCCGGGCACCCGCGCGCTGACGCATTGCAACGCCGGTGGACTGGCCACGGGGGGCTACGGCACCGCGGTCGGAGCGCTTCGCACGGCGTGGGAGGGCGGCCTGCTCGAGCACGTCCTCGTCGACGAGACCCGCCCGCTGTTGCAGGGCGCGCGGTTGACGGCATGGGAGCTCGAAGAGGCGGGTATCCCGCATGCCGTAATCGCCGACTCGGCAGCAGGGGCGATGATGGCCCGGGGCGACGTGGACGTCGTTGTGACCGGCGCAGACCGGATCGCTGCGAACGGCGACACCGCGAACAAGATCGGCACGTACTCGCTCGCCGTGCTCGCAGCGCACCACGAGATCCCCTTTTACGTCGTCGCTCCGAGCTCGACCGTCGACCTCGCGACCGTGAGCGGCGACGCCATCCCGATCGAGGAGCGTTCAGGCGACGAGGTCACGACGCGGTTCGCGGCCCGCAACCTGGCCTTCGACGTCACCCCCGCCTGTCTCATCGCCGCGATCGTGACCGAGGCAGGCGTCCACCGGGCTCCTTATTCGGCCTCGCTCGCCGGGCTGGTGCCGGCATGAGGGCGATCATCCTGGCTGCCGGGTACGCCACGCGCCTTCGGCCGCTGACCGACACGATTCCCAAGCAGCTCCTGCCCGTCGGCGGCCGGCCGATGATCGACTGGGTCTGCGACCGGATCGCCGAGATCACCGACCGGATCGAGCTGGTGACCAACGCGCGGTTCGCCGACGATTTCCGCGAGTGGGCAAGAGTACGCGGCAGCGTCACGGTCCACGACGACGGCACGGTGTCGAACGAGGATCGGCTGGGCGCGATCGGGGACATCGCGTTCGTCCTCGGGCGCGTCGGAACTGACGACGACCTGCTCGTGGTCGCGGGCGACAACCTGTTTGACTTCTCGCTCGGCGCCTTCGCCGAGTTCACAGCCGGAAAGGGCGTCGCCAGCGCAGTGGCCGTGTACGACTGCGGCGACCTGGAGCTGGCGACACAATACGGCGTCGTCGACGTGGACGGTGACGACCGCGTCCTCGACTTCCAGGAGAAACCAGCCGAGCCGCGCAGCACGCTCGTCGCAACGGCGGCCTACCTCTACCACCGGGAGCACCTGCCGCTCGTCTCGCGCTACCTGGCCGAGGGCAATCCTCCGGATCAGCCGGGCCGCCTGGTCGCGTGGCTCTACGAACGCGAGCCCGTCTACGCGTTCCGGTTCCCTGGGCTGTGGTTCGACATCGGAAACCCGGAACAGCTGCTCGAGGCGGACAACCACTGGCGCGGGCGCGCCGGGCTGCCGACTCGCGCGACCTACTCCGTCAGCTAGGTGGCGCGGGCGGCTTCTGGGCCGGAGGCGGGCCGGGCGGAGGGGGCTTGCGGACGACCCAACGTCCCCACCAGCTCATCCCGGGATGGTTCGGATCGTTTGCCCCCCAGCGAAAGGGCCTCTTCTTGGGCGGCTGCGGCGGTGGCGTGGCCAAGACCTCGACGTTACACCCCCGGTGCACTTCTGGCAAAGACGCGTGACGGCTTGCCGCCTAGCCTGACCGCGTGTGCTGCTCGATCTGCTGTTTCCCAGGCGGTGCGTCGTCTGCTCCTTCCCCGGCGCCACGCTCTGTCCGGCGTGTACGAGCGCACTGCCGCGGCTTGTCGCGCCGCTCTGTGCGCGCTGCGGTGCGTCCACCGCCTGGCCGGTGGCGCGATGCCGCGAATGCGCGGGCCGGAGAGTCGCGTTCGCCTCCGCGCGGGCGGCCGTCGAGTACGAGATCAGCGTCCGCAGGATCGTCTCCGCCTGGAAGGAGCGCGGCCTGCGCGACGTAGGATCGCTCGCCGCCGAGCTGATCGTCGAGACTGTTCCGCGTCCGGCCGGACGCGTGGTCACATTCGTCCCGCCCGACGGCGACCGCAGCCTCAGGCGAGGCCATCATCCGCCTGAGCGACTCGCCCGCGAGCTCGGGTGCCGCTGGGAGCTCCCGTTCGGATCGATGCTGGAGCGGGCGAGGCCGCTCCAGCCGCAACGTGGTCTCGGACGCGACCAGCGCCGACGTAACGTCCGCGGAGCCTTCCGCGCCGCGACCCCGGTTTCCGGACGGGTGGTCCTCGTAGACGACGTCTACACGACCGGCGCGACCGTGTCCGCGGCTGCGAGCGCGCTCCGCCGGGCGGGAGCGAGCTCGGTCGATGTTGTCACCTTCGCCCGGACGGTGAGACGCTGAGATCGTCTAGGGTGCGTGGTGGCCACCCTGTGAAAGGGGAATCGCGATGCGCCTGCAGGTCAAAGGCAAGAACGTCGAGATCAGCGACGCGATTCGGTCCTATGCGGAGGAGAAGCTCGGGAAGCTCGAGCGCCAGCTCGCAGACCCGACGCAGGTCGAGCTCGAGCTCGCGGTCGAGCGCAACCCGTCGATCGCCGACAAGGTCGTCGCCGAGGCGACGATCTGGACGAAGGGCCCGACGTTGCGGGCGAAGGAGCGTTCGAGCGACATGCGGGCGTCGATCGACCTGCTCACCGACAAGCTCGAACGCCAGGTCACCCGCTACCGCGAGAAGCGTCGCCGCCGTCATCGCGAGCACGATGGGCACGGGGTCGACGCACATGGACCGACGGCAACCGATGAGGAGGGTGGGCCCGTGATCGTCAAGACGAAGCAGTTCACCATGCATCCGATGAGCGCAGAGGAGGCGGTCTTGCAGCTCGAGCTGGTCGGCCACGACTTCTTCGTCTTCCGACACGAGGACACCGGGGAGATCAACGTCGTCTACCGGCGGCGCGACGGCGGCTACGGCCTGATCGAGCCCAACTAGCAGTGGGGCTCTTCCGGCGGCGCGAGCCGCTCCACGAGCAACTTGCCCGCCAGGGTGGTCTCGCCGCCGATCCGATCGAGAAGCCGGGGCCGCCCGGTTGGATGGAAACCGGCATCCACGGCGTGCCGCGCGCCCGCGAATGGGACACGGTCGTCACGGTCGAGGCCGAGGGCGTAGAAGGCGAGTCCGCCCGGTTCGTCGCGCTCCATGGCGACGTCCTGGTCGTGGAGGAGGGGGAGGACGTCGAGCCGCTCGCACATGCGGTCGACCAGGTGGCCACGATCCCGTACCGGGCCGAGGCGGCCCGGCGTGGCGAGTCACAGTGGGCGGTGGGGATCCGCGAGCTCGACGTCGTCGAGCTGCCGGACGATCCCGGCGGCGAGGAGATCACGCTGACGGTCAGCGACGGCCGGCGCGAGCTGCTCGTCGACGGCGCGCATGCGTTTGCCTCGGTTCCGGCGCTCGAACGCTTCGGGGAGTCGAGGGGACCGTCGTTCGTCGTCCGGGCGAAGAGGCTCGACGGCGCCGCGTGGGAAGTCGAGGCGCTGCCGCTCTAGCGGGCGAGCGCGGCCTGAACGTTGACCATTGCCACCGACGAGACACGCCGCCCGACCGCGTAGCTGAGCCCGTTGTGCTCCAGAACCGCGTACGCGGCGCGGCGCAGGAGGCGGTCCCTGCCGGTGGAGACCCGACGGCCCCGAATCTGGGCCCCGAGCTTGTACAGGAGGATGCCCTCGGCGTAGTCGAGCATCCGTGCGCCGGGGGGCAGTCGGAGGGTCCGCACCACGGCGGACCCCCTGCGGATGTCGACTCGGCCGTCTGACAACTGGACGACGAGCCCCGCGCCGGCCAGGGCGAACTCCTGCACCGAGCCAGGCGCGAACGTGAACGTCTGCCGCACGTTACCCGCCGGCGACAGCACGAAGCAGCGGCCGCCCGCCACGAAGGCGGCGACCATTGCGCCGTACGCGGTCGTGTTCGTGACCCGGCCCGGCGCCTGCCATGTGTAGACCCGAGCGCCATTCGCCTTCAGCACCTTCACGGTCGGGCCAATCGAGTACGGCATCATCTGCTCCGAGGCGACGCCGAGGACGATCGGCGGCGGCGCGTCGACATCCACCTCCCGGAACTCCAGCTGCCGTTCGGTCGGCCGGGTCGTCGTCGCCGTCTGCAGCACCCAGTCTCGCAGGTTGCCCCCAGCGTATTCGAGCCAGAGCGCACGGTTGCGCGCGACTGCGATGTCGGTTACCCCGCTCCCGGTCGACGGCCCCTCGTTGCAGATTGCGTCTGTGTGACGGCCGAGTCGGTGGACAGCGCGCGTGATCAGGCTCCAGAGCTCAACGTGCGGACCGCAGTGTCCGGGATACGGGCCGGAGAGGAAAGCTACCGAGAAGCCGCTGCGTGCGAGCGCCCGCACCAGTCCGGGGCTCGTGACCGTGCGGTCGGCTCCCGCGCCCGAGGCGACCGAGGCGGTCGCGACCACAATCACAGCGGCCAGGAACACCCTCACCGAGCGAATGGTGCCCTCCGGGACGGCTACCCTGTACTCGTGCCCGGTCAAGATCTCGGCGGGTTCGAGAGATTCCTGCGCGCCGGCGAGGGCCGGCGAGTCAAACGGCTGGCCGGACAGGCGGCCTACATCACCTCGCTCGAGCCCGACTTCCAGAAGCTGTCCGACGACGAGCTACGCGCCAAGACGGCCGAGTTCCGGCAGCGACTGGAGAACGGCGAGGAGCTCGAGGACCTGCTCTTCGAGGCGTTCGCAGCCGTGCGCGAGGCACGCCTCCGCGAGTCGGATCAGCGAATGTTCGACGTGCAGCTGATGGGCGGCATCGTCCTGCACGAGGGCGACATCGCCGAGATGAAGACCGGCGAGGGCAAGACGTTCGTCGCCAGCGCGCCGCTCTACCTGAATGCGCTCGCCGGCACCGGCGTGCACCTGGTCACGGTCAACGACTACCTGGCGAAGCGCGACGCGGAGTGGAACCGGGGCGTGTTCGAACGCCTGGGGATGACCGTGGGCTGGATCGAGAACATGCTGCCCTTCTCGGAGCGGAAGGCGGCCTACGACTGCGACATCACCTACGGCACGAACTCGGAGTTCGGCTTCGACTACCTGCGCGACAACATGGCGGTCTCGCTCGAGCAGTGTGTGCAGCGCAGCCACGCCTACGCGATTGTGGACGAGGTCGACTCGATCCTCGTCGACGAGGCGCGCACGCCGCTGATCATCTCCGGCGAGCCGGAGACGGCAGCGCAGGTGTACGTCGACTTCGCGCGCGTCGCCGCCACCATGACCGGCTACCCCCAGCCCAAGGCGAAGCCGGGCGGCGGCCCCGTCGAAGCCGACATTCCGGAGGGGACCGACTTCCTCTACGACGAGAAGTTCAAGACGGTGGCGCCGCTCGAGGCAGCGATCGAGAAGTTCGAGCGGGCACTGCGTATCGACAACCTCTACGACCCGCGCAACGTCCAGCTCGTCAACCACCTGAACCAGGCGCTCAAGGCGCAGGCGCTCTACCAGCGCGACGTCGACTACGTCGTTCAGGAAGGCGAGGTGAAGATCGTCGACGAGTTCACCGGCCGGATCATGGAAGGCCGGCGCTGGTCGGAGGGCCTCCACCAGGCGGTGGAGGCCAAGGAGGGCGTGCGCATCCAGGAGGAGCACGTCACCCTGGCGACGATCACGCTGCAGAACTACTTCCGCCTCTACGAGAAGCTCGGCGGCATGACCGGCACCGCGAAGACCGAGGAGAAGGAGTTCGTCGAGATCTACGGCACGCACGTGGTCGAGATCCCGACCAACCAGCCCGTCGCACGCGACGACAAGAACGACTTCATCTACAAGACGGTCGACGGCAAGTTCACCGCGGTGATCGAGGACATCAAGGAACGCCACGAACGGGGACAGCCGATCCTCGTGGGCACGATTGCGGTCGAGACCTCCGAGCACCTGTCCGAGCGGTTGACCCGTGCGGGGATCAAGCACAACGTCCTGAACGCGAAGGAGCATGCCCGCGAGGCGGAGATCATCAAGGACGCCGGCCAGGTCGGCGCGGTCACGATCGCCACCAACATGGCCGGTCGCGGCGTCGACATCAAGCTCGGCGACGGCGTCGTCGAGCTGGGCGGCCTCTATGTGCTCGGCACCGAGCGACACGAAGCGCGGCGGATCGACAACCAGCTCCGCGGCCGCTCCGGTCGTCAGGGCGATCCAGGCGAGACGCGCTTCTACCTGTCCGCGCAAGACGACCTCGTCCGCCTGTTCGCAGGGGACCGGATCTACCGGATCATCGAGCGCTTCAAGATTCCCGACGACCAGCCGATGGAGGCGAAGCTCCTCTCGAAGCAGATCGAGAACGCGCAGAAGAAGGTGGAGGAGCAGAACTTCGTCTCGCGGAAGAATGTCCTCAAGTACGACGACGTGATGAACAAGCAGCGCGTCGTCATTTACGAGCAGCGCCGGCGCGTGCTCGAGGGCGAGGACTTCTCCGAGGAGATCAAGGGCTGGATCGAGGAGGTGATCGGGCGCTCGGTCGAGACGTTCGTCGATCCCGAGAGCGGCGATCCCGACCTGGATGCGCTCACCCAGGCGATGCAGCAGCTCTACAACAGCGAGATCACGGCCGACGAGCTGCGCGAAGACGGGGTGACCGATCCCGGCTCGCTGGTCCCCGAGTTCATCGAGGACGCGGAGGAGGAGTACGCGGCAAAGGAGGAGGAGCTCGGGCCGGAGCTGATGCGCGAGCTCGAGCGCTTCGTGATCCTCCAGGTGGTCGACCAGCGTTGGCGTGAGCACCTCGAGAACATGGATTACCTCCGCGAGGGCGTGCACCTGAGGGCGATGGCCCAGAAGGATCCGCTGGTCGAGTACACGTCCGAAGGGCACGGAATGTTCGGCGAGTTGAACGCCCAGATCCGCGAAGAGGTGCTCACCCTTCTGTTCCACGCGCAGCTCCAGGCCGAGGGCGCAGAGGAGGAGCTGCGATCGGTCCAGGAGGCCTCCGCCGTCGGCAACGGCGGGCTCTCGTACGAGCACGAATCGGAGGCGGGCGCGGCCGTGATCGCCGGCGCGCTCGGGGGCGAGGCCGGCAGCGTCAGCACGCTGTCCCGGCCGCAGCAGCGGAAGGTCGACGAGCACGAGAAACTCGGCCGGAACGATCCGTGCTGGTGTGGGTCCGGCAAGAAGTACAAGAAGTGTCACGGGGCCTGAGGCCGCCGTCGCGGCCGCTCTCAGACGACGCGATCCGGCTCGACCCCCTCGACGAGCGCTACGTGCCGGACTTCGAGCGGCTGCTCGACGACCCGGAGGTCGTTCGCAACACGCGGGTTCCCTCGTCCCCGCCGCCCGACTTCGCGTCGCTTTGGGTGGGCCGCTACATCGAAGGCTGGCAGGACGGGTCCCGGGCCGGATTCGCGATCCTCTCGCCCGCGGCCGTGTTTCTCGGCTTCGGCGGCGTCGTCGACCTGGATTTCGACGCACGCCAGGGCGAGATCGGCTACGTGGTCGCGCCGGAGGCGCGCGGCCGCGGCGTCGCGAGCCGCGCGCTTCGGCTGATCACCCGCTGGGCGCTGGACGAGCTCGGGCTCGAGCGCGTCGAGCTGCACATCGACCCGGAGAACACCGCCTCGATCCGCGTCGCCGAACGCTGCGCTTACGTCCGCGAAGGCGTCCTGCGCTCGCTGCACTTCAAGGAAGACATCCGCGGAGATACCGTGATCTATTCGCTGCTCCGCACCGATCTGCGCCGGCCGGGGCGGCGCTGACGACGAACACCACACCCCCACCCAGGGTGGGGGCCGACCCCTTTCCCCTGCCGGCGAGGCTATCGGTTCGAGGCGCGCGCGTCTGTGCCGGATTCGTGCCGATTTTGGCCTCCGCGCGGAAGACAGCGGGACGCTCGGCTAGCCTTACGCCATGGCCGAGACACAGGAGCAGCCGCTCGACCAGCAGCTCGAGGAGATCGGGACCCAGCTCGACTGGGTCCGTGATTACCTTTGACCCCGATCGTCTGACCGCGCGCGCCGCCGAGCTCGAGGACGCGATGGGCGCTCCCGGTTTCTGGGACGACCAGCAGCGCGCGGCGGAGATCAGCACCGAGCACTCGCGGGTGACGAAGCGGCTCGAGCGGTTTCGACGCCTGGACCAGGAGTACCGCGATGCGCGGGAGCTCGCCGAGATGGACGGCGAGATGGCTGACGAAATCGCGGCCAGCCTGCGGCCGCTCCGCGATGAGCTGGCACGGCTCGAGGAGGACGCGCTCTTCAACGGCGAGTACGACGGCGGCGACGCGGTCGTGACCATCCACGCCGGGGCGGGGGGGACCGACTCCCAGGACTGGGCGGAGATCCTCCTGCGCATGTACCTGCGCTGGGCGGAGGGACGCGGCTTCAAGACGGAGCTGCTCGAGGCGAGCCCCGGGGAGGAAGCCGGGCTCAAGTCGGCGACATTCACGGTGCGCGGAGAGAACGCCTACGGTGTCTTCAAGGCCGAGCGTGGCGTCCATCGGCTCGTCCGTCTGTCGCCGTTCGACTCGGCGCATCGGCGCCACACGTCGTTCGCCCAGGTGATCGTCAGTCCGCTCCTCCCCGAGGACGGCGCTGCGGAGATCGACGAGGCCGATCTCCGCATCGACACGTACCGCGCGTCCGGCGCCGGCGGCCAGCACGTCAACAAGACCGACTCGGCAGTCAGGATCACGCATCTCCCGACCGGGATCGTCGTCCAGTGCCAGAACGAGCGCTCCCAGACCTCGAACAAGCAGACTGCGCTGCGCATCCTGCGCTCGCGGCTCGCCGAGCTCGAGCAGGAGCAGCGCGAGGCGGAGCTCGCCAAGGAGCGCGGGGCAGTGCAGGAGGCGGACTTCGGAAGTCAAATTCGCAGCTATGTGCTGCACCCGTACCAGCTCGTCAAGGATCACCGCACCGAGGTCGAGGCCGGCAACGCCCAAGGCGTCCTCGACGGTGATCTCGACGAGTTCGTGCACGCCTACCTCCTCGCTCGAGCGGCGGGAAGGGCCGTCTAGCGGTGGACTCGGCTAGAATTGATCCTCCCCCGACCGGTGCGGCCCCGGGCCCGTCAGCGCGCTCGAACGGCGACGTGCCGCACACACTTCCGGTGCAGCAAGCAGACGAATTCCACATCGAGACTCCGGTAGCCCTGGCCGAGCCAGAACCGCGTCCCGCGGCGGCGTCCGCGGCCGCGATGATCGTGTTCGAGTCGGTGACGAAGGTCTACGACCCGGACGTGGTCGCCCTCAGCGACGTCTCTTTCGTGATCGAGAAGGGCGACTTCGTCTTCGTCGTCGGCGCCTCGGGATCCGGCAAGTCGACGATCATCCGCCTGCTGCTCAAGGAGATCGAGCCGACGCGCGGTCGTATCCTTGTCGGCGGCCGCGACCTCGGGCGGCTCAAGCACTCGAGGGTGCCGCTCCTGCGCCGGAACCTCGGGTGCGTCTTCCAGGACTTCAAGCTGTTGCCCAATCGAACCGCCGCCGAGAACGTCGCCTACGCGCTGAAGGTGCAGGGCGACCGGCCCGAGTCGATTCGCAAGAAGGTGCCCGAAGTGCTCTCGCTCGTCGGCCTCGCCCACAAAGCCACCTCCCTGCCCGGCGAGCTCTCCGGCGGCGAACAGCAGCGTGTGTCGATCGCGCGCGCCGTCGTGAACCACCCGCCGCTCCTGATCTGCGACGAGCCGACCGGGAACCTCGATCCCGACACCTCGGTGGGGATCATGCAGCTGCTCTACCGGATCAACCGCGCCGGCACCACCGTCCTGATGGTCACCCACGACCGCGAGATGGTCGACAAGATGCGCAAGCGTGTGATCGCGCTCGACAGCGGCCGCCTCGCGCGCGACGAGCGACGCGGGGGGTACACGACCGAATGATGCGCCTGCGGATGATCGTGGGTGAGGCCTGGCGGTCGATCACGGCCAGCATGTCGACGACGGTGGCGGCGACGATGACCGTGCTCGTCGCGATGCTCGTGCTCGGGACGACGATCGGGCTCGGTACCTGGGTGCTCTCGTATAGCGACCACCTCAAGCAGCAGCTGCTGGTGAAGGTCTACTTCAAGAACGACCGCACTCCGAAGCAGATCAACGCGATCGGCAGGCGGTTCGACCCGAAGGTCAACCCCCTGGTGCAGAAACTGACCTTCGTCCCGAAGGAAGAGGCCCTGAGGATCATGCAGAAGCGCCTCCCGCAGCTGAACAAGGGGCTGGCCTACAACCCGTATCCGGACGCGTACGAGATCCGGCCGACCAAAGGCGAGTACATCAACGACATCCGAGCCCAGCTGCGGCCGATTCCGGCCGGTGTCGACCGGATCAACGACGGCGGCTCGACCTCACACCGCGTGCTCAAGGTCGGCGGGATCATCTCCGTCGTGTGCCTGATCGGTGTGCTCCTGCTCTTGATCGCCTCCACGCTGCTCATCGCCAACACGATCCGGCTCTCGATCTTCGCCCGACGCCGCGAGATCGAGGTGATGAAGCTCGTCGGCGCGACCAATTGGTTCGTTCGGGGGCCGTTCATGGTCGAGGGACTGATCTGCGGGTTGGCCGGCTCCATCGCCGCGGTCGTGCTGCTCGTCATCGGCAAGTCGGTCGTGCTGCCGTCCATCGGGCTCCACCACTCGAAGGACGCGCACGCGCTGGCCTTCGAGCTGAACGCCCTGATCCTGATCGGCATCGGGCTCGCCTTGGGGGTTTCCGGCACTGGGCTGACGCTCCGGCGCTTCCTCCAGGTCTAGCGAACGAGCCGCCCCGCGGTCCGCGCTCGAATTCGCGGTTTCGGCATCAAGCGTCACAGACCCGTGACGAGTTCCTCGTTACGCTCGCAGCGGGTGGTGGGATGGGGTGCCCCGATAGCGGGCGGTAGGGTCGGCCGATGACCGAGCCGGTTCGGGCAGTGGTGGAGGTCACGAGCCGCGGCAAGCTCGTCGTCGGCGAGCCCTACTTCGCGCCGGGGGCGCCGATTGCCCTCGATCGCAAGGCCCTGCATGGGGCCCAGCGGGGCGACCTGGCGGTCGTGGCGAGCGGCCGAGGGCGAGCGAAGGTCGAGCGTGTGCTCGGTCCGGCCAGCCGGATCGAGGCGGTGCTCGAGGGTCTCCTCGTCGAGAGAGGCGCGCGGGTGGCGTTCGAGCCCGTCGACCTCGCGGAACCTTCCGCCGACGGCCGTGTCGATGTCCGTGACCTGACTACCTTCACGATCGACCCGGACACGGCCAAGGACTTCGACGACGCGATTTCGGTCGTGCGCGAGGCGGACGGTGTCCGTGCCTGGGTGCACATCGCCGATGTCTCCGCGTTCGTCCCGGCCGGCTCGCCCCTCGACCGCGGAGCGGCCGACCGCGCCTTCTCGACCTACGTGCCGGGCCTGGTCGCGCCCATGCTTCCCCCCGAACTGTCCAACGACATGTGCTCCCTTCGCCCGCATGTCGAGCGCGCATGTGTGACAGTCGAATTTCCTCCTGTAGGTGAACCGCTCTTCTACCGCTCGCTGATCCGCAGCGATGCTCGGCTGACCTACGGTCAGGCGCAATGCCGCGACGTCCCGGTCGAGGTGTCGGAGGAGCTCGAGCTCGCGGCTTCCTACTCCGCCGAGCTGCGCCGCCGGCGATTCGCCCGCGGCGCGCTGCGGGTCGAGCGGCCCGAGATCGTGTTCGACTTCGACGGCAGGGGCGGCGTCGCAGCGGCCCGCTGGGAGGGAGAGCCGGATGCGCACGCGTTGATCGAGGAGCTGATGATCATCGCCAACGAGGCGGTGGCCGGCCTGCTCGCGGGCCGCAACCGCGAGGCGCTTTTTCGCGTCCATGAACGGCCCGAGCCGCAGTCGGTGTCGCTCCTCGTAGCCAAGCTCGCCGACCTCGACGTCCCGACGCCGCCGGTGCCGGATCGGCTGACCGCCGGGGACGCCGCCCGCGCCGTGGCCGACGTGAGCGAGCGCGTCAGCGACTACGTCGCCGTGTCCGGCCGCGGGCGAGAGGCGTTCCCGGCGCTCGTCCTGCGCTCGCTCAAGCAGGCCCGTTACGACCCGCGCAACCTTGGCCATTCAGGGCTCGCGAGCCCGGCGTACTCCCATTTCACGAGCCCGATCCGGCGCTACCCCGACCTCGTCGTCCACCGCGCACTGCTTCGCGAGCTCGGAGCCTCCGACGAGCCGCTCCCGGAACATCTCGGCGACCTGGCAGCACACACATCGGCCCGCGAGCGCGAGGCGGCCGAGCTGGAGTACCTCGCCGACGACATCTGCCTCGCCTGGCTGCTCGAGGCCCAGCTCTTCGGCCGGGGCTGGGACGAGCCGTGGCCGGGGGAGATCACCGGCGTGATCCCGTCCGGACTGTTCATCCGCTTCGGCGGCGTCTTCGAGGGTTATCTACCGGTCCGTCGCCTGCACGGCGACTACTTCGAGCTGAACGCCCTCGGCACCGCCCTCGCCGGCAGGCGCGGCGGCGGCGTCTTCCGGCTCGGCGACCCGATCGACGTCGTGGTCGAGGAGATCAGACGCTGGGAGGGGAAGGTAGAGCTTTCCCTGCCTGCTGGGCGCCGCCCCGGCCGTTAGGGTCATCACCACGATGGCCACAGCGGACACAGCGCCGGCGACAAGAGTCGCATCGGGCTCTCAGCTCGTCCTGTTCACGCTCGCCGCCGGGCAGTTCCTGATGACGCTCGACAGCTCGGTGATGAACGTCTCGATCGAGGAGGTCGCAAAGGACGTCGGCACGACCGTGACCGGCATCCAGACCGCGATCACGCTCTACACGCTCGTGATGGCGGCGTTGATGATCACCGGCGCGAAGGTGGGCGCGATGATCGGGCGCAAGCGCGCGTTCGCGATCGGCTGCGTGATCTACGGATGCGGGTCGCTGACCACGTCGCTCGCGCAGAACTACGCGACGCTTCTCATCGGCTGGTCGTTCCTCGAGGGCGTCGGAGCAGCGCTGATCATGCCGGCGATCGTCGCGCTGGTCGCCGGCAACTTCGTACCGGCGAGACGCCCGGCCGCCTATGGTCTCGTTGCTGCTGCAGGCGCAATCGCCGTTGCAGTCGGGCCGCTGATCGGAGGCTTCTGCACGACCTACTTCTCCTGGCGCTGGGTCTTCGCCGGCGAGGTCGTGATCGTGGCCTTCATCCTGCTGATGACGAAGAAGTTCGAGGACGCGCCTGTCGAGCAGCGCCCCCACCTCGACGTCGTCGGCGTCGTGCTGTCGGCGGCGGGCCTGGCGCTGTTCGTCTTCGGGATCCTCAAGACCGGAACGTGGGGATGGTTCGTCGCGAAGGAGGGCGGCCCCAACTGGGGAGGGCTCTCGCCGTCCATCTGGCTGATGATCGGGGGGATCTTCGTCATCTGGCTGTTCTTCGCCTGGCAGCACCGTCGCGAGGACCGCGGGCAGGAGCCGCTCGTACGTCCGGCCATGCTGGGCAACAGCCAGCTGGTGGGCGGCCTGGTCATGTTCTGCTGCCAGTTCATGATCCAGGCAGGGATCTTCTTCGTCGTCCCGCTGTACCTCTCCGTTTGCCTGGGCCTCTCTGCCCTCGAGACCGGCGCCCGGTTGTTGCCACTCTCCGTCACGTTGCTCGCAGCCGCGATCGGCATCCCGAAGATCTGGCCGAAAGCGCGACCGCGCCTGGTCGTGCGAACGGGGCTGCTCGCGCTCCTGCTCGGCGGCCTCGTCCTGCTCGGCGGCCTCGAGGTCGGCTCGGGAGCGGAGATCGTGTTCGTTCCGATGCTCCTGATCGGGCTCGGCATCGGAGCGCTCGCGTCGCAACTCGGGGCGGTCACCGTTTCGGCCGTGCCGGACGATCAGAGCCCCGAGGTCGGCGGTCTCCAGAACACGATGACGAACCTCGGCGCGTCGCTGGGCACTGCGCTCGCCGGCTCGGTGATGATCGCGACCCTGACCACGGCGTTCATCGCCAACATCCAGTCGAGCTCTGCCATTCCGAATCGCGTGAAGTCCGAGGCGAGCGTGAAGCTGGCGAGCGGCGTGCCTTTCATCTCGGACGACGACCTGAAGGCCGCGCTCGACGATGCGAACGTCAGCGGGAGGACCACCGACGCCGCATTGGCGGCCTACAAGGACGCCCGAATCGACGGGCTGAAGTCGGCACTCGCGATCCTCGCACTGATCACGGTTCTCGCACTCTTCGCCGCGAGGCGGATCCCGACCGTTCCGGTCGGCTCCACCGGGCCGCCGGTCCAGGCGTGAGGGTGCGGTCTGCCGTACCTCCGGACGCCTGCCTCCCGTAACGACGCGGCCGCCCGGTAGACCTATCGTGCAGGCATGCCCGTCGCAATCGCCTACGCCGTCAGCTTCGCGCCGTTCTTGATGCTCGGCTTCGGGCTGCTGCGGCTGACCCGCGCCTAGACTTGTCTCCGGCATGGCCGGAGACAAGCTGATCGCGGACAACCGCCGCGCGCGCCACGACTACGAGCTCCTCGAACGCTTCGAGGCGGGCCTCGTCCTGACCGGGACAGAGGTGAAGTCGTTGCGCGACGGCCGCGCGTCGCTCGCCCAGGCGTTCGCCGACGTCCGCGACGGCGAGGTCTGGCTAGTCGGGGCCGAGATCTCGACTTACGACCAGGGGAACATCGCCAACCACATCCCCACGCGCGACCGCAAGCTCCTACTCCATCGAGGCGAGATCGCCTCGCTCTACGGCAAGGTGCGCGAGAAGGGGCTCACACTGGTGCCGACCCGCATGTACTGGAAGGACGGCCGCGCGAAAGTCGAGATCGCTCTCGCCCGCGGCAAGCAGACGATCGACAAGCGTCGCGACATCGCCAAGCGCGAGGCAGACCGCGCGATGCAGCGGGCACTCAAAGCGCGCCGGTAAAGCTGCCGTTCGGGGAATGTCCGGTGAGCAGTCGCTGACGGCGGTTTTCCGACTCCGAAAACGGGCATGTGGGCTCGCGGACCGTCGCCCACACGACCGAAGGGGGCTCATGGCGAAGCCCAATCCCATTCCCGATGGATACCGCACGATCACGCCGTACTCGTTTTCGACGACGCGGCCGCCGCGATCGACTTCTACAAGACAGCGTTCGGAGCGACCGAGCGGATGCGCATGGAGGCACCCGGCGGCAAGATCGGGCACGCGGAGATCGAGATCGGCGACTCGATGGTGATGCTCTCCGACTCGTTCCCGCAGTCGACGACGACCTCGCCGAGCGCGCTCGGCGGCACGACCGCAGGCGTGGTCCTCTACGTCGAGGACGGCGGTCGACGCAGGTGCCACCGTCACCATGGAGGTCGCCGACCAGTTCTGGGGCGATCGCTTCGGCACGCTCACGGACCCGTTCGGTCACGCGTGGTCGATCGCAACCCATGTCGAGGACGTCCCGCCAGACGAGATCGCCGAACGGGCGAAGGAAGCGATGGCGGAGATGAGTAGCAGCTGACGCTGGCGCCGGGGTCGGGCGGGCCGTGGGCCGGCCCGCCCGAGCTTCGTCGGCCGCTACTCGGCGACCTTGGCCTGGCCGCGGATCTCGCCGGCCGCGTTCTTCTTAGTGTGGACGTTGATGTAGGCCTTGCCGCCCTCGAGGGCGCGGACCACGCCCTTCGAGATGTGAACCTTCCCGGCCTGGCCGTTCTTGCACGGGCCGCAGAGCGGGACGATCACGGGGCCGGCCACGCCCGGCTTCCCCATGTGGATGTGAGCGGCCAGCGCGTTGCCGGACAGGCGCGAGTAGGTCAGCTTCCAGGTCAGCGTGGCGCCGGTCTTGTTCTCGACGTACTTGGCGCTAAAGGCCCCCTTTGCGAGCCGTGCGCCCTTCGGCTTCGGCACCTCGGTGTTGTTCTTCAGCGTTGCACTGACCGTGTAGGTCTCGGCCGCGCCCGCGAAGGCGACGGCCACCAGGGCGACGGCCGTAGCGGCCGTGACGAGCAATGCGAGCTTCTTCATGAACCTTCCTCCCGTCTCCGTGTCATCTGTCGGAAGTTCGTCCGGGGGGCGGGATCGGTTTGCCGGGGCCTCGCGCTGCCCGGCGCCTCGCGCTGCCCGGGCGCGGCTACAATTGGTTCACGAACATACGGGGGCGACCAGGTCTCGACGTGGTCGGTTCTCCGGCTGAGCTGCAGGTCGAGGTCCCCGGTCGGCCTCGTAAAACAACCGGGAACCAACGTAAGTGCGGATAACGATCTCGCACTCGCCGCCTAAGTAATTAGGTGACGCGTCGCTCCGGACTCGGCCCGTGGTTCGGGGAGCGGCGTCATAAACGGGCTGGCCCCGAAGCAGAGCCAATCGGCGGAGGGGTGAGACCACAGGATGGCTGGCCCCGGCGGTAGGTCGCTCACCACCGGCCGGCGGGGCGAGACCAAACGGTGAGCTACACCTGTAGAGGCTCAGACCGGTGCGGCTGCGGACGCGGGTTCGATTCCCGCCGCCTCCATTTTCGCTTAACGATGCGGGTTCCCCACAATCCGGTGGGGAACAACTGCAAATCACTCATCCTTGACGGCATACGGCCTTCAGGTTCCCGGCCGCATCGAGACGACGTTGACCGGCGGCGCGAATGGCGGAGAGAGGTCGCCGACCACGGGCGGTATTCGATTACGAAGGAGCAGGCCAATGTTCGGCGGAAACTGACTAACGACGAGCTCAACCCGCCGTCCAGCATCCGCGGTCGTAAGTTCGAGACTCCAAAATCGACCTTGACCTACCACCTGGCCGGACCCCGGTGCCCTTCATCCGGGCGGTGAGGCCACTCAACTAGAGAGCCGACCGAGATCGGCTGCCGAGTCCTTACAGGTGCCGCAGCAGCCCAGGCGCTCGAGCTGAACCGCGCCGAGCAACGAAGGGATACCGCCCGGCTTAAGGAGGAGACGCGGGGTCGCCGGCCCTGGGCGAGAAACGAGCTGCTCGAACCTCGCCGATGTGAACGCCGGTACCTACACAGATGCCGAGCTCGCCCCGGGCCTCAGGTGTGATCGCTGGGCAGCGCGAACGGCGGCGACGGGACCGGGGAAGCTCGCCATCAGCCCGTCGCCGGTGCGGTCGACGATCCGCCCCGCCCGCTTCCGGCGGTAAACCGTGAGGTCGGCGATGCGACCATAGCGGCCGAGCAGGTCGGCCCAGCTCCCATCGCCGAGCTCTCGGCAAGGCGCGTCGAGCCCTCGATGTCAGACTGCAGGATCGTCGTGACCGCACCGGGCTCGGGCGGGGCTCGGCGGCGAATCTAGAACGAGATGGCAGACCAGAGGCGGGACCAGTTCGATTGCAAGGGGGCGAGATGACTGAGGGAAGTGAAGGTAACGGCCGGAGCGAGGTGGGTGCGGTCACTCTTGATCCTTCGACGTCTGCTGCCACTCCGAAGGTGGTACTGCATTTCACGCCGGCGGAGCGGGTGGCGCGGGGGAAGGCGGCGAGGGCGGAGGTGCCGCGCAGCTCGCACGCGGAATGGGAGGCCCCGCCACACCGGCCCGACCCGGTGGAGCTGCTCGAGGAGCAGGCGCAGACGCGTCTTCGAGAGCTCGGGCCGATCCGGTACGGGCGGATGCTGGTGTCGCCCTTCACGTTCTTTCGCGGCGGCGCGTATCTGATGGCTGCCGATCTTGCGGACGGGCCACGCACGGGAATTCAGGCGCAGCTGTGCGGCGATGCGCATCTCTCCAATTTCGGGATCTTCGCGGCACTGGATCGGAGGCTGGTCTTCAGCATCAACGATTTCGACGAGACGTTGCGGGGACCCTTCGAGTGGGACGTCAAGCGGCTCGCCGCGAGCCTGGCGGTCGCGGGCCGCGAGCGTGGCTTCAACGGTGCGATCCGTCGCTCGGTCGTGACGGGAGCGGTGCGGGAGTATCGCGAAGCGATGCGGCGCTTCGCAAAGATCCGGAACATCGACGTCTGGTACGCGCGTCTCGATGTCGCGGCGATCCGCGAGCGGCTCGGGTCAGGGGCTTCACGCAAGCAGATGAAGCGCTTCCAGTCCGACGTCGCGAAGGTGCGCACGAAAGACAGCATGCGAGCGCTCACCAAGCTGTGTCATACAGTCGATGGCGAGCTCAGGATCGTCGGCGATCCTCCTCTCGTCACTCCGATCGAGGACGTGCTGCCGGGTGCGGAGCGGGAGCAGCTCGAGGACGTGGTGCGGCGCATGATTCGCACCTATCGGCGCACGCTGCTGCGTGACCGGCGCCATCTGCTCGAGAGTTACCGCTACGTCCATGCCGCCCGGAAGGTCGTCGGTGTCGGCAGCGTGGGTACCCGAACCTGGATCCTGCTCTTGACGGGCCGCGATCAGACCGATCCGCTTTTCCTCCAGTTCAAGGAGGCACAGAGATCGGTGCTCGAGCCGTTCCTCGGGAAGAGCGAGTATGGCCAGCACGGACGGCGGATCGTCGAGGGGCAGCGGATGATGCAGGCCGCGCCAGACATCCTGCTCGGTTGGGAGCGCATCACGACGATCGACGAGCAGACGCGGGACTTCTACATCCGGCAACTGTGGAACTCCAAGGGCTCGGCGGAGGTCGAGCTGATGGGTCCGGCAGGGCTCGAGGCCTATGCCAGGATCTGCGGTTGGACGCTCGCACGAGCCCACGCGCGCTCAGGTGACAGGATCGCGATCGCCGCCTATCTCGGCGGCGGCGACTCCTTCGACCGTGCCATGTCGTCGTTCGCCGAGACATACGCCGACCAAAACGAACGGGACTTCCAGGCGCTGCAGGAGGCGGTGGCCTCGGGCCGGGTCACGGCCGAGCAGGGCGTGTGACGCTCCAAGCCGCGGTGATCGAGTCGTGAACCTCGTTTGGGCTGCGCTCATTGTCGCCGGTGTGACGGTGGTCGCGGTCACCGCGATGCTGCTCGTCCGCCGCCGGGCTCCCGAGGGAAGCTACTTCGAGGACGGGGATCGCGCGGCCGGAGTGTTCGGCGTTCTCGCAACCGGATTTGCTGTGCTCCTCGGCTTTGTGGTCTTCCTTGCCTTCGAGAGCTTCGACACGTCGCGCACCGGCGCCCAAGCCGAAGCAGCGATCGTAGCCCAGCAATTCGAGACGGCCCAGCTCATGCCGGTCGCCGCCCGCGCTCCGCTGTCGGGAGAGCTCGTCTGCTACGCGCGGAACGTGGTCTACCGGGAATGGCCGCGGATGGAATCAGGCAGCCTCGGCGAGGGGTACAACCCGTGGGGAGTCACGCTGTTTCGCACCATCAAGACTGTCCAGCCGCGCTCGCCTTCTGAGCAGGCGGCCTACGGCAAATGGCTCGACCAGCGCCAGGATCGCGAGGATGCGCGGGCCGACCGCGTGCACGGGGCCGAGGGTGTGATCCCGACTCCGCTCTGGATCGTGCTGCTCCTCAGCGCTCTGGTCATCTTCGGCTTCATGCTCTTCTTCGCCGACAGCGGTGAGCGAGCGATCGTGCAGGCGACCATGATGGGCAGCATCGCGGTCGTGATCACCTCCACGCTGCTTCTCCTTTGGTTCCTCGACAATCCTTATCACCGCGGCGTGAGCGGCCTGCGACCAACGGCTATGCAGCGGACGCTCGCGCTCCTCAAGGTCGAGACGGGAATTTCCGGCGGGCGGTTCGCCATTCCGTGCAACCGGCAAGGAGTGGCCCGCACCCGCTGAGCAGGCAGGCGGTTGAGCCCAGGAAGCCGGGGGGACGGCCGCATCGCGGCCGGGCCGGCGCGTCACTCATGTCGAGACAACTGAATTCACCCCACCGCACACAGGCTGAACGACGCCCGGTGGGTACGCGCGCATTCGTTACCGAGGTGGAGGCGCGGCCGGCGGCAGGCTCATTGTCACCTTCTCGGCGAGCAGGGGCGACGCCGGGACCGTGATCAGCCCACGGGTCGGTCGGTCGAGGTCGAACGTGACGAGGACCAGGAAAGTGACGACGACCGCTGCAAGAACGACGGGAAGGAGCCCACGCCCGAGAACCGAGATATAGAGGGCGAGCATGCCGAGAGCGAGCGCTGCCCCGAAAAGCTCCAGCAAGAGCACCGCGTTGGGAGGGTGGTTGTTGAGGCCGGCGATTCGCACGCCCTGTTGGTCGATCATCGCATTCAGGCTGTCGATGTAGAGCCGGGGCGCGCTGTCGCGCGGGCGGGCGTTGATCGTCTCGCCCCCGAGCCGCCAAAGCATCTGCTGCAGCCTGCCCTGTTCGGCTGCGGTCGCACGGAACGATGCGTCACCTGGCCTGTCGTAGGTAAGGCGGATCGCGAGGTCGTTATAACGGCGCAACAGAGTGAGCGAGCGGCTGCGCTGGGGCTCTGCAACGGTCTGCGCTCTGAGATAGGCGGTGCCGATCGTGTTCGCCTCGTTCACGACGTCGGCGCGGCGGTCCTGGTAGCGGCCGACTGCGAGCGTGAGGCCGAACGCAAGGATCAGGCCGACGAGGCCGAGCAGCGCGCCTTGTAGAGCCCCAATCCCCTCGCGATAGTGCTCCGAGTGTCGCCGGAGGTATCGACCGATGAGTACGCCGACAACGCAGGCGCCTCCGACAATGGCGAAGACGACCAAGCCGAGCTGCCAGCTATCGAGCGAGAAGAAGACCGTGAAGAGCATCCCTAAGAGAAACCTACGAGACTGCGCTCGCGGGCGCAGTCAATGCCTCGGAGTTCGTCCTCGTCTCGCTTGTCGCCGCCGACGCCGCTGATGCTCTGCGTCCTCGCACTCGTGCTCGACGATCGGCCGCTGCGGACGGGCTTCGATGCCAGCGCGGTGGGAACGTCACGCGGGCTCGATTCCCGCCGCCTCCATCACTGGCTCAACAGAGGCCTTTGTCGCAACAGAGGGAGGGAACAGTCGGCAGGCCGACGGAATCATCGTCCAGGCGCCGCTGGCACCTCGACCAGCGAGGAGACGGTTGCTTTCGGCGAAATTGCGATCGACCTGCTCAGGACTGGGCGGTAGAGCGCTCGCTCCACGGTGGAATTGTGGGATGCTCATGCTTCTGCGGCAACGAAAGGGGAGAGGAATGAAGAAGCGGCGGTTCGTCGCTGTCTGGTTAGCGGCGGCATTACTTGCCGTCATCGCAGCTTCGGTGGCGTTGGCTGATCCCACGAGCAGTCACAGCGGCGGGGCAAATGCCAACCAGATCGGCGTCGTCCGGATCGATCGGAACGACCCGTCCGTCGCCTACGTGACGGGCAGATACACGTGTCCGGCGTCAGCCGATCCTGCGCACCTGTTCGTTTCGGTGAAGCAGGTCGCCGGCGGCCTTCCGGATCCGCGCCTCAAGCTCGAAGGGAGCAGTTCACTCACGTTCCCTGACGGAGCGTGGCTGGAGCGTCACCCCGGGCCGGACGAGTTCACCTGCAACGGTAAGTGGCACACAGGCACGTGGCAGATCGCCGCGTCGTCAGAGTACGGCCACGGATCACTTATTCCCGGCACGGTCTACGTGCAGTTCTGCTGGGACAGCCCGGACGGGGGCGTATCGTGGCACGCATATAGCGAGCAGTTCGCCCGCGCGAGCTACTGAGTCGACCAACGGCGGGGGAAGCTCGACGAACGGGCTTCCTCCGCCTCACCAGCCCTGACCTGGTGTCTGTCGTGTAGACAGCAGCGCCTCTACGGCGTAAGGTCGCGCCGACGACTGGCAGCAAGCAGTTAGGCGGGCGAGCGAGGTACACGTCATGAGAACGACCAGCCTTGTCTTCGCGCTCGCGTTCGCGCTGGTGGCGGCGGCAGCGGGATCGGCCTCCGCGAAGCTCGACTCCCGTCCCACGCACTTCGCCGCCTTTCCTGCGGAGGGCGTCAAGGCGAGTACGCCCACGACCGGGAGGCTGCTGATCGCGCTCCGGCCCACAGCAACGACAATCTGGAATGTCTATGCCGACGGACGGGTCGTCTGGCAGAAGTGGAGTTCGTCACTCGATGCCACGGTCGTTCCCGATGGAGCGACAAGACTCGAGACTGGCTACGTCCAGCAGCGGCTCACCCCCGAGGGTGTGCAACTCCTTCGTACGAGGCTCCTGGCGACCGGCCTGTTCGAGCACAACCTCAGACTCGCTCTCGGCAGGCATCACGATTGGGTCCTCCACCGACTCCGGAAGGGCAAACGGCTGGTGACGGTGGACGGAGTGGACTCGCCCGACCCGTCGTGGAACGAACGCTTCACGAAGGTAACGGCGGCCCAGACGAGCGCCCTCTGGCAGATCAAGGAATTCGTAGCCCATCCGGCCAGATGGCTTCCGGCCGGAGCGTGGGCAGATCGCCGAATCCGGGCGTTCGTGCCGGCCCGCTACGTGGTCGCAGTCGATCGGGGCTATCCCGATCTTTCGAAACTGCCACCGCCTGCCCGCAAGGCATTCGTCCAGTACAAGGACATAAGACGCCACGCGTGCCAGATCCTTACGACCGGCCAAGCACGGGTACTCCTTCAGGCATTCGCAAAAGCAGGGATAGCGCCCTCAGGCAACCACGCGTGGATTATCGATTTCGATTTCGCCGACCTGGACTTCGCGCATCCCTCCGACCTCCACTTCTCCCCAGCCCTTCCGGACGATCACTGCTGACCGGGATCGCACCCTCTACTGCCTGAGCACGTCCCCGAATGCCGCATCCATCGCTCCCGCAGGCGCCGAGAAGCAGAAAGGCCCTGTTTCCAGGAATCGTGCGGGTTCGATTCCCGCCGCCTCAACTGCTCTTCCGAGCCCTCTATGGCCGACCCGTCCCACTCCCGTTCGCTCTCGCGAGTCACGTGGTTCGCCCGGTAGAACACCGTTACCGGAATGGACGTCGCGACGGATACGCGCTGGCTCGTCCTCGTCGAGGGGCCGAGCGACAGGGCGGCGCTGGAGACGCTGGCCCGGCGCTGCGGCTACGACCTGGAGGACGAGGGAGTCCAGATCGTCTCGATCGGGGGTGCCCAGGCGATCGGCAGGGCGTTGAACAATCTCTCACCCGGCGTCCGCGTGGCCGGGCTCTGCGACGAGGGTGAGGCCGGCGCATTCGGGCGCGCCCTGGAGCGGGTCGGCCTCGGGCCGGCCGGCACACGGTCGGAGCTCGAGGCGCTCGGCTTCTACGTCTGCGATCCCGATCTCGAGGGTGAGCTGATCCGTTCGCTGGGCGCTGCGGGCGTCGAGGACGTCCTCGAGAGGAGCGGTAAGCTCTCGTCGTTCCGCACGTTCCAGAGGCAGCCGCAGTGGCAGGGACGTCCGATCGAGGATCAGCTCCGCCGTTTCTTCGGAAGCAGCGCCGGAAAGATCAGGCACGCACCGCTCCTCGCCGGTGCCGTCGCCCTCGAGCGTGTCCCGCTGCCCCTCGCCGCGCTCCTCGAGCACGTCGCCGCCGCTAATCGCGGAGGGCGCGTGCCTCCGCTCGGGCCTCGCGCCACCAGATGATCTCGTAGGCATGGAACGCGACCCAGACGGCGGTGATCAGCGCCAGGGCGCCCAGCGACGGCACGGCCAGTGCGACCGGGAGCACCGCCAGGCACGCGGCGGCTGTGACGATGCGGCCGCGGCCGAGGGTCCGTGAGATGCGCAGCCTCAGCGCGACGAAGGCGAGGAGGTAGACGGCCGGACCGACGCAGAGGGCGACCGCCGGAATCGTGTCGAGCTCCCGTCCGACATGCGCGAGGGTCACCTTCATCGCGAAGGCGAAAAGGACGATCCCGGCGACCATCGGGAAGTGAAGGTACGAGTAGACGTCACGGGCGAAAGCGACCCGATCCGTTCCCTGCCGCTCGGCGAGCAGCTGCTGTGCGCGGATCGGGAAGAAGTCGAAGTAGGCGAGCCAGAACGAGGTGGCGACGACCAGGCCGAGCAGTGCGGCGACGACGACCCCGGAGTCGAGGTCGGTACTTCGTGCGCCGACGCCGATCGCGACCAGCGACTCGCCGATGGCGATGATCACGATCAACCCGTGACGCTCGACGAAGTGAGCCGGCGCCAGCCGCCAGCCGCCGATACCGCCGAAAAGCGGGCCGATGAATCCGACCGTCAGGGCGGCGATCCAGATCACCGACTTGGCGGGGTCGTCCACGAACCCGGCGGCGAGGATCAGCGACGCGCCGACCAGACTGGCCGGAGCCAGACGCAGGATCGCCGTGAACAGTTCGGGTTCGGACCGCGACGAGAGCGCGTACAGCGCAAGGTGCATGACGGCGACGATCAGAAACGCCACGCCGAAGACGACACCGTGATTGCCGAACGCCTCCGGCACTGCGAGCGCTGCGACGAACATCGCTGCCATTGCCGCCAGGATCGCGGCGAGCACCCCGTCCTCGCCCGCATCGACCGAATTCGTCAGCCAGGCGTACGATGCCCACGCCCACCAGGTTGCAGCGAGGATGAGCAACCCATGCCCCAGGCCCGTCCAGGTCGACTCCTCCGAGAACACGACCGTCACCTGTGTGAAGGCGAAGACGAAGACGAGATCGAAGAACAGCTCGAGCGGCGTGATCCGGTGCTCGAGCTCGACGGCCTGCTCGCTCACCGGCCGAGGCTAACGCGCGCGGGCCCGATATGAGATGCTGATGTCGCTGACGGATCTGCTCTTGGCGCCATCACAGTGGCGCAGCACACGTTCGTGCAGGCAGAAGGGGGCTTGGTGTCATGTCGATGAGCACACGCGAGGCGTTCCAACGGGGGACGGACACCTTCAATGCGCACGACATCGATGGGTTCGCCGAGGTGCTCGCAGACGATGTCGTCTTCGAGGCTCCCGGCGGGATGCGGGGTGAGGGCAGGGAGGCGTGCGCTGCGTTCTTCGCGAGCTGGTTCGCCGCTTTCTCGGACGCGCACGTCGACATCGAGAGCGTGCACATCGTGGACGACGTCGCCGTCGAGGAGGGGACCTTCAATGGCACGCACGACGGCACGCTGCAAACCCCCGCAGGCGACATCCCGCCGACGGGCCGCCCGGTCGAGATCGACTACATCCAGGTTCTCCGCTTCCGCGACGGAAAGCACACCTCCTTCAACCTGATGTTCGACCGGCTCCTCATGCTCGAGCAGCTCGGGCTCGTCCCCGCACCGGCTGCCGACGGCTGAGCCGCGCCGACCAGTGGGCACGGCCGGGAGGCCGCCCTGCCGGTCCGGCTAGGTTTCGAGGCGATGGCCACCCGTGCAGCCGCGTGCCACTGCGGGCAGCTCGAGCTCGACGTGACCGGCGAGCCGTTCGCCGTCTCGATCTGCCACTGCCTCGACTGCCAGCGCCGCACCGGGAGCGCGTTCGGGATGCAGGCGGGCTTCAAGGCCGACCAGGTGAGCGTCACCGGTCGGTACGACGACTTCACGAGGATCTCCGACGAGTCCGACCGCAAGGCGCATGTCTTCCATTTCTGCCCGGACTGCGGCTCGCAGGTCTTCTACACGGAGCCCGACGAGCCGGACCTGATCGTCGTCTCAGTCGGCTCCTTCGCGGACCCGTCGTTCCCGCCGCCGACGCGATCGGGCTACGAGTCTCGCCGCCATCGGTGGGTGGGGTTGTCCGACTCGATCGAGCGCGAGGCGCCGGAGCTCTGGGATCCCGCACGGCCCCTGTACGAAGCCGGCGAGTACGGCGAGGCTGCGGACCTTGGCTGCGAGCTGATCGACGCGCATCCCGACCAAGGGTTTCTCTACTACAACACGGCGTGCTGCGAAAGCCTCGCCGGCCGCACCGCCGACGCCGTCGAGCACCTCCGCCAGGTGATCGACATGTGGGAAGGCGCCCGGGAAATGGCGAAGCAGGATTCCGACTTCGACCCGATCCGCGACGACTTGGCATTCCGCGAGCTGATCGGAACCTAGAAGTCGATCCGCATCACGATCCGGCGCTTGGTCGGCCGGTGGACCTCGACGAATCCGGCTGCGGCAAAGATGCTGCGGCTGCCGACGTGGATCTCGTCCCAGGCGATCTTCTGGCCGGGCGTCGTGAGCAGCGGGTACGCCTCGAGTGCGCGGGCGCCACGACCACGCGCGTGGTCGACGGCTGCCCGCGCAAGCGCATGGGCCACCCCGCGGCCGCGGTACCCGGCACGGACGAAGACGCACGTGACTGCCCAGACCGTGTCGTCGCTCTTGTCCTCCGACCTACCCTCCCAGGGCACCCGGTTGTTGCGCACGAGTCCGCCGTAGGCCGGCCGCGGCTCGACCGCGCACCAGCCGACGGGCTCGCCGTCGAGGTAGGCGACGAGGCCGCTGGTCGTGTCCGAGTCCGGGCGACCGCAGGCGGTCTGCTCGCGCAGCCGGCGGGTGCGCTCCTCGACCGGGAACTTCGAGAATGCCTCCCGAGGCCGCAGCTTGTACCGCTGGCACTGACAGTACGCCGCCGCTCCGCGCACGCCGAAGACGGCCTGGAGATCACCGCAACGCACCTCGCTGGCGGGGACGATCCTGGCGTCGTCCATGCGGGCACCGTACTCGACGCCGCCGAGCCCGACCTGCGAGACTGAGCGCGTGCCCGGGAACGGTCGCACGATCGTCTTCCTCTCCGACTTCGGCTACCGGAACGAGTGGGTGGGGATCTGCCATGCCGTGATGAACCGGATCGCACCGGAGAGTTCGATCGTCGATCTCTCCCACGGCGTTCCGCCGCTCGATGTTCGCAACGGCGCACTGCTGCTCGTCGACTCGTTGCCCTACCTGGCGGCCGATGCGGTGCTGCTGGCGATCGTCGATCCGAGTGTAGGACGCGACCGCGACCTGGCCTTCGAGGCGAACGACGGGCGGCTCGTGGTCGGTCCCGACAACGGGTTGCTCGCGCCAGCCGCCGCGGCGCTCGGCGGAGTGGCGCGGGCGGTGGAGATCACCTCGCCCGACGTCGTGTTGAACCCGATCTCGCCCTCGTTCCACGCACGGGACGTGCTCGCGCCCGCCGCTGCCCATCTCGCTTCGGGCGCCGCGCTCGACGAGTTCGGGCCCGCGGTCGACCCGGCGTCGCTCGCGCAGATGGCGATCCCCGAGCCGACGGTCGAGCACGGAAAGATCGAGTGCGAGGTGCTCGACCTCAACCGCTTCGGCAACGTGCTGCTCAACGTCCGTGCAGCCGACCTCGCCGCGTCGGGCCTCGGCGAGGACGGCGCGGTCCAGATCGACGCGACCTCAGGATCCGCCCGGGCCGAGCGCGTCTCGACCTACGCCGACGTCGAGTCCGGCGAATGGGGCCTGATCGTCGATCCGCGCGGCTGGGCGCTGGTCATCCGCGGCAACCCGGCCAACGCGGCCGAGGGCCTCGGCGGCGTCGGTCCCGGCGACCCCGTGTGGCTGACGACGCCCCGCGACTAGACGGAGCTCACCAGGGGGCGACCGTCACGCCGCCCCATTCCTCGGGCTCGACGTCGCGCACCGTCTGCGTGAGCTCCCAGCGGTGGCCGGCGAGGTCCTCGACAACGCCGGAGCGCTCGCCGTACTCGTGCGTCGTCAGAGCCTCGACGACACGAGCGCCGGCGGCCTGCGCGTGGGAGAACGTCGCGTCGACGTCGGGAACGCGCACCTTGATCAGATGGGTGACGCCGTCGCCGCTCGGCGCTCGGCGATTCGACCCGCTGTCGGTGACGACGACGGCACCGTCCGACCCGACGCGCAACTGAGCGCGGTGCGCGTCGCCGATCCGGACCCGCTCCTCGAACCCGAACGCCGACTCCAGCCACGCCACCGCTGCGCGCACGTCGGGATACGTGAGCACGGGTGTGACGGTGACGGGCGGCGCCGAGCGATTCGTGAGCATGCCGAGACCGTAGCTCAGTGCACGGTGTCGTCGAGCCAGCGCAGGATCGGTTCGAGCACCTCGCGGTTGTTCCGCTCCATCAGCATCAGGTGCCCGTTGCCGTGAATGCCGTGCTCGGCCAGCACGATCCGGTCGACCCGGCACCCGGCCTGCTCGAGGAAGGCCGCGGTGGCGGGGCAGGAGTAGGCGAAGAAGGAGGCCTCGGCCTCGAGAATCGCGATGGGGATCCCGGCGAGCGCCGGGAGCTTCCGCGCCGGTTCCGCCTGGAGCGTCCAGTCGCCCACCTGCGCCTGCTCCAGCTCGTCGGGAGACGCCGCTGGAGGATCGAACGTCATCGGCGACGCCGTGAGGCCCCAGTCGAGCGAGACGCCGAGGTTGGGATCGACCATGAACGGCGGCCCGATCGGCTCCAGCGCGACGATCGCCTTGACCAGGGACGGGCGCGCGTCGGCGGTGAGCCAGCCCATCGGGGCACCGGCGGAGGCGGATATGAGGATCGCCGGCCCGATCTCGTCGAGGAGGGCCGCACCGTGTTCCCGCTCCATGGCGTTGGCGGCGGCGAAGTCCGCGGGCAGCCAGCCGGCCCCGGCGGCGAACTGGTGGACGTTCGGGTCGTCAGGAGTGCCGCTTCCCGGCCACTGGGTGTGGAGATGTGCGCTCGGGTGCGCCATCGGCCCGTCCGCGGAGTTCGTCATCAGGGCGGAGACCAGCTCGTACGGGAACAGGCTGCCCAGCGGCCCGAGCACGTCAGGGTGGAACGGGGCGCGGCCGTGGCCGGGCCTGTCGACGACGTACACGGCGTAGCCGGCCTGGACGAGGAACGTCGCCCAGCCGGGACGGCCGTCGGGCGTGCCGAGGTAGTCGGTGCTCTGTCCGCCGCCGCCGTGGATGCACACGATCGGGTACGGCTTCGTCACGGTCTCGGGCGCCTCCCACTGGACGAAGATCTGGCCGCGCGGAACAGTCCCCTGCGGCAGGGAGACGGTGTCGCCGATCACCCAGAAGAAGCCGCGGCGGGAGGTGACGACCTCGCCCTGGAGATGCGGTGGTCCGCTCAACGCAGCTGCTCTAGGCCGCAAGGGACGCTTTCTCGAGCTGCGGCTTCACCTCGGCCGCGAAGAGCTCGAAGGTGCGCCTCGCCTCCTCGAACGTCATGTCCCCGGTCGGGATCTGGAGGTTCACATGCCCGACCAGCCCCGGCTCGAGCATCGCGGCGAAGCGCTCGGCGATCTGTTCGGCGGTGCCCGAACCGGCCGCAACCGCCGGCTCGGCGTGCGCGAGAATGGCACGCAGAGGCGCGATCGCCTTTTCGCAGTCCTCGGGCGACATGATCAGACGGTCGTTCTCGTGCACCGCCTCGGTCCGTCGGACGAGGCCGTCCATCGCCCGGCGGCCGACGTCGAGCGCTTCCTGCTCGGTCGGGGCGATGGCCACGATCATCGTGCAGCCGACCCGCGGCCGGGAGTCGGGCCCGTCGAATCGGACCGGGTCGCCCTTGTGGTCGTTCCACGCCTCGACGTAGGTGTCGTAGGCCTGCTGGTCGATCGGGCCGGGCCACATCAGGCTCATGCCGTAACGGCCTGCCGTCGCGGGGTTCCCCGGATACCAGAACGGGATCGGGTCCTGGACGGGCGTCGTCGCGAGCGGCGCGGTCGGGAAATCGTGGTAGGCGCTGCCCTCGCTCGAGATCTCGCCGGTGGCAAGCGCGCGGCAGATGATCCCGAGCGTGTCCTCGAACCGCTCCTTCCGCTCCCGCCAGTCGCTGCCGAACCAGGCGTGCTCGATCGGGGCTGCGCCGCTGCCGACACCGAAATCGAGCCTGCCGCCTGTGAGCTGGTCGGCCACGCACATGTCCTCGAGGATCCGGACCGGATGGTGGAACGGGAGCAGCTTCACCATCGGGCCGAGGCGGATCCTGGTCGTCACCTGCGAGGCGGCGGCGATGAACACCTCCTGATTGGGTGCCAGGCACAGCCCCGAGCCGTGGTGCTCGGCCAGGTGGAAGCTCTCGAACCCGGCCTCGTCGGCGAGCCGGATCAGCTCCAGCCGGTCCTGGAACAGCCGCTCCGTCGGCGTTCCCGGGAGCTCCTCGATGTGGTCGAAGATGCCGAACGTCGGTGTGGCCATGAGCAAACCCTACGTCCGCCGTCGCGCGGTATCTAGCTCTTCAGACAGAGCGCCGCCAGGTCGACGCCTGCGTACTCTGGCTGGTGGACGATGCAGCCCAGGCGCCGGGACACGAGCTCCGGGATAGCGGTTTGCATGTAGACGACGATCAGCGAGTCTCGCTCGATCGCTCGTGCAAGCGCGGCGGAGGCTCGTTCGCGTTCGGGTGACCGGAGCGTGGCGATCCGCCGGACCTCGTCGGAGTACCTCGGCAGCAACGACAGCTGCTGGAGATACGCGCCCGGGTCGGCCGAGTTGACGCTCAGGCCGCCCCAGATCAGATCCGCGCGATCGGCCTTGTCGGGCTCGAGGCCCTTCGCCTGGTCGATGGCGACGAACCTCGTGCCGATCCCGATCGCAGCGAGCTGTCGTCGCAGCTCCCTGTTGAAGGCGTCCGTGTAACCGGGGTCGACCCAGGTGTAGACGACGGCGGTTCCCTTGTTGCCGGCGGCGAGCCTGCGCGCGATCCGGAGATCGCCGCGAGGCGGATAGAGCGGCGTCTCCTGGTACCCGCGGATCCCGGCGGCGAGCAGCCGCGTCGCAGGGAGCCCGCCCAACGCGTCAACCAGGGCCAGACGGTCGAGAGCGTATTGAACGGCGCGGCGCATCCGGGCGCTCGCGAAGAGCGGCCGCTTGGAGCCGAAGGCGAAGTACTGGACTCCGAGGTACGGGGTGAGCCGGTAGCGATCGCCGGCCGTGCGCGCCGCCTGCGTGCTCGGCAAGAGCGTTGCGTTCTGCGACTCGAGGAAGTAGTCGAGTGTGCCGGACTCGATTCGCGTCGCGGCCGTGGCCGGAGCGACGGCGAACTCGACGACGATCGCATCGAGGCGCTGCGGGCGGGATCCTCCATAGTGGGGGTTTCGCTTCAGCACGGCGACCGAGTCCGTGAGCGTCGCGAGGTAGTACGGCCCGGCGGAAGGCACGGGCTTCTCGAGGCCGCCTTCGACGACCGGAGTGTCGACCGGAACGGCGCAGGAAAACCCGGCGATGAGCCAGGGCAGATCCGGCTCCGGTTTACGGAACCGAAGCACGAGCTCGTCGTCGCGAGCCACGACACCGGAGATGTGGGCAGTCTCGCCAGCGTAGAACTGCTGCGCGCCGACGACGTTGTCCAGGGCACCGGAAAGCTGGTCGCCGAAGAGCCTCGTCAGCTTGACCGAGCGTTCGATCGCATCGCGGAACGACTCCGCGGTCACCGCCTCGTTCGACGGCGGCGAGAATCGAAAGCCCTTCCGGATCGCGAAGGTATAGCGTCGGCCACCGTCGGAGACCTCCGGGAGGGCTCTCGCGACTTCCGGGACGAGGGTCCTGCCGGCGCCGCCCTCCTGGTCGGGGTAGTTCAGGAGCCGAGCGCACGTCGCATAGTGGAACATCTGCTGCCACGCGTCCCAGGTCGGACCGGCGAACGCGGGCTCGACCGGCGCGCCGCTGTCGAACAGCTTGGACCCCTTGTGTCCGATCCACGCGACGCGGCCGCTCAGACCGGCAGTGACGTCCCCGACGCTTTGCCGGACGCCGGCGGCGATCAGGCCGTTGTCGGCGGCGACGCTCGTCACGGAATGGCCCAGTTCGTACTCGCGGACTGCATCCGTCGTCGGATCGATGCCGACGGCCCTTCCCCGGTCGCCGAGTGACGCCCAGAGCGCGCCGTCGCCGTACGAGAGGCTCTCGACCGGGGCATGGAGCTCGATCGTCCGCAGGATCCGCCCGCTCGTGGTCAGCTTCCAGACGACCCCCTGTGGGTTCGACGCCGCCCACACGTACCCGCCGCCCCCCGCGACGCAGCAGAGGTCTGACTGGAGCTCGCGCCTGAACACGACCTCGTTCGTGCGCGGGTCGATCTTCCGCAGCTCTCCGGATGGCGTGCTGGCCACCCAGAGCGCGCCCTCGGCGAAGGTGACGTGGTCGACGTCGCCCGCGAGGATCGAGAAGCGCTTCTGCACACGTCCCGTCTCCGGGTCGAGCCGCTCGACCCAGGCACCCGGGTTGAACGCCCCGTGGCCGACCCAGACCGAGCCCGCGCCGGCAGCGACCTCGCCCACCTGATCGGTCACGACCCCCTCTGTCGGGAGCGGAAAGCGGTCGACCACCTCGTTCACGGCCGGGTCGATCCGAAGCAGCGTCGGCGAGGTTCTGCCCGTCACCCAGACCGAGCCGTCGCCGACGGCCAGCCCGCTCGGCTCGACTCCGAGCCCGAGCCTGGCGATCTCCTTGCCGGTGGCCGGATCGACACGGCTCAGCTCGCCCGTCGACGAGATGCTCCAGAGGGCGCCGTCGCCGTACGCGACCCGCACCGTGTCGCGGACGGTTGCCGTCCGCACGAGCTTCCCGCTGCCCGCGTCCACGAAGACGTCGGAATCGGGCGCGGCGAGAGCGTGTGCGCCCTCGGTGGAGCCCTGGGTGAGGCCCACGACGAGCGCCACGGCAGCGGCTGCAAGCACGAGCGCCCCCGTGCCGACGAGCAGGCCGCGACGCCGGCTCGGCGTGCGGCCGCGCGGGGGGAGGTCGAGCGCCGGATCCTGCCGCAGGACCGCCTGCTCGAGTTCGCGCAGCGCCTGGCCGGGCTCGATTCCCAGCTCGTCCACGAGGCGGTTGCGCGTGTCCGAATACACCCGCAGCGCTTCCGCCTGTCGCCCAGCGCGGTAGAGCGCGAGCATCAGCTGCCCCCGCAGCCGCTCCCGCAGAGGGTGTCTCGCGGTCAGGGCCTCGAGCTCCGCGATCAGCGGGTCATGCCGGCCGAGGGCCAGCTCGGCGTCGATCCGCTCCTCGGTCGCCACGAGTCGGAGCTCTTCGAGCCGTTCGGCGTCGGCGCGCGCGAAGTCCTCGTAGGCGACCTCCGCCAGCGCCTGCCCGCGCCAGAGCGCGAGGGCGGGCTCGAGTGACCGCAGTCCGTCGGCGGGGTCGCCGGCGGCGTTTGCACGTCGGCCCTTGTCGAGCAACCGCTCGAACCGAGTCGCGTCGACCGCGTCGGGCTCGACCTCGAGCACGTAGCCGCCACTTCGCGTGAGCAGGAACTCGTCCGGTGCGAACGCCTTCCGGAGCCGTGAGACCTGGACGTCGAGGCTGTGCTCGGCGGAGCCCGACGGCCGGCCTGGCCAGACCGCCTCGATCAGCCTGTCGCGCGAGACCACCTCGCCCGCGTGCAGCAGAAGGAGAGCGAGCAGCGCCCGCGGCTTCGCGCCACCCAGCGGGATGGAGCGATCGTCGCGAACCACCTCGATCGGCCCGAGCAGTCGGAACTCCACAGGTCTCCTTCAGCTCGTTCCGGATGACGCTAGCACCCGTCTGAGAGGACGTCGAGAGCCGTTCGAGATACGGCGTTGAGGCCGCTCCCACAGGGTCGGGCGCATGACAACCCGAGCACATACTCGACGGCACGTCTTTCGGGCTCCCCTCGTGGCGCTGATCGCGTGCGGGTTCCTGGCAGCGGCGCCCACGGCCTCGGTGGCCACGCCCCCGGGCAAGAACGGCCAGATCGCCTTCCGCCGCTACCTCGACGCGAAGAGATCCACGGGGGCGCTCTTCAGGGCGAACTCCGACGGCAGCGGCGTCGTGCAGGTCACGCATCCGCCGCGAGGAGTCGTGGACCAGTTCGAGGACTGGTCGCCCGACGGGCGGCGGCTCGTGTTCGAGCGCAAGGTGCCCTGCCCGGCCGGCGGGCCCAGAGACGGCCTGGACGACACGTGCGACCGCGTCTACACGGTGGAGAGCGACGGGACCGGTCTGACGGCGCTCGTCCCGTGCGGTTTCGACGTCGACAAGCCGTTCCCCGGCATCTGCGTGGGCGCCCGCACCCCCGCGTGGTCGCCGGACGGCTCGATGGTGGCCTTTCGCTACGCACTCGTCGACGATCGCTACGCCGGAAGCTACGACACGAACATCGGCATCTGGGTCGTGGGCGCCGACGGCTCGGGACGCCGGCAGGTCACGCAGCTGACGCCGGGGAGCTCCTGGGACCGCGAGCCGCAGTGGTCGCCGGACGGGAAAAAGCTCGTCTTTGTCCGCGACGACCTCGTCCGGAAGTCGGAGGCCGTCTTCACCGTGAACCTCGACGGAACCGGCCTCCTCCAGGTAACGCCCTGGACGCTGCACGCCGGGGGTCGGCCCGACTGGTCGCCGGACGGCAAGTGGATCCTGGTCACGGCCGGACCGCCGGACGGATCCGAGAACGTCTACAAGATCCATCCGGACGGCACGGGACTCGTCAACCTGACGAAGCAAGGGGCTGGCGGCTCCCATCATCTGACCTCCACGTGGTCTCCGGACGGGACGCTGATCGTGTCGGCCCGGAGGCCGGGGGTGGGGCCGAACGGCTACCCAGATGTCGTCGTCATGCGGGCCGACGGCTCCGGGCTCCACTGGATCACGAAGACGCCGCTCTGGGAGCGCTCGGTCGACTGGGGACGGCGCCCGATTCGATGAAAGGAAGGGGATTCTCATGAACCGGAAGACGAGCACGCTCTTCGCCGTTGGCGCCGCGATCGTCGCGGCCTCCGCGGTGAGCTCAGGCGTCGGGGCGGCCTCCAGGCCGGCCGCGCAGCCGTGGACGGTCGGGCTGAGCAGCAATCGCGAGTCCCGCGACGCCGAGATCTACGCCATGCGGAGCGACGGGACAGGCGTCCGCCGGCTGACACGCAGCCCGTTCTTCGACGGTTTCCCCGTCTGGTCTCCCGATCGCAAGAAGATCGCGTTCTACAGCCAGCGCTCGGCGAAGGGCGACGTCTGGGTGATGAATGCAGACGGGAGCGCGCCCCGGAACCTGACGCGCAGCCTCGCGCACGACAGCCTCGGCTCATGGTCGCCCGACGGTCGCCGGATCGCGTTCGACAGCGATCGCGCGGGCGGAGGGATCTACCTCATGAACGCCGACGGCAGCGGCCAGCGCTCGGTGCCGGGAACCGGGGCCGACGACACGAACCCGCAGTGGTCGCCCGACGGGAAGACGATCCTGTTCGCCACCCGGCGTGACGGGAACGACGAGCTGTACGCGATCAACCCGGACGGGAGCGAGCTGCGAAACCTCACGAACGACCCAGGCCGGGACGGGGACGGCGGTTTCCTCTGGTCTCCGAACGGCCGCCGGATCGCCTTCACCACCCGGCGCGACGGCAACGCCGAGGTCTACGTCATGAACGCCGACGGCACTGGTCAGACGAGGGTGACCCGCTCGAAGGAAGACGAGGCCCTGCTGTCCTGGTCGCCCGACGGCCGACGGATCGCCTTCCAGCGGTGGCCGTCAACGCCGAGATGGGCGTTCTTCGTCATGAACGCCGACGGGAGTGCGGTGAAGAAGGTGACGTGGTCGTTGCCGAAGTCGCGGTGAGCCCTCGCGGCGCCGCGGTCGCCATGGGACAATCGCGGCGTGAGCACGGCTGCTCTCACCGACCTCGCTCCGCTGGTCGCCGAGAAGCGACGCGCGTTCACCGCGCGGAACCCGGAGAGCGCACGGCTCCACGACGAGGCCCGCCGGTTCCTGCCGGGCGGCCACACGCGCACGATCCTCGCTCACGAGCCGTTCGCGCTGACCTTCGTCCGCGGCGAAGGTGCGGTGCTGACCGACGCGGACGGGCACGGGTACATCGACCTGCTCGGCGACTACACCGCGGGGCTACTGGGGCACGGCGAGCGCCGCGTCCTCGACGCGGTCGACCGGGCGCTGCGCGAGCTCGCCAGCGTCGGTGGCATTCACCCGCGCGAGGCCGAGCTCGCAGGCCTGATGTGCCGGCGATTCGCCCTCGATCGCGTCCGGTTCACCAACTCCGGCACCGAGGCGAACCTGATGGCGATCACCGCCGCCCGTCGCTTCACCGGGCGGTCGAAGGTGCTCGTCTTCCACGGCGGGTACCACGGCGGCGTCCTCTTCTTCTCGGACGGCGTCGCGCCGTGGAACGCGCCCTACCCCTTCGTCGTCGGCTCGTACAACGACCTCGCCGGAACGACCGCGCTGATCGACGAGCACGCCGACGACCTCGCGGCGGTGCTGGTCGAGCCGATGCTCGGCTCGGGCGGCTGCATCCCTGCCGCGCCCGAGTTCCTCGGCGGTCTGTTCGACGCGGCCCGCTCGGCCGGCGCGGTCTGCATCGCCGACGAGGTGATGACCTCGCGGCACGGTCGGTCCGGCCTGGCGGCTCTGCTCGGTGCCACACCGGACATCCGCACCTTCGGCAAGTACATCGGCGGTGGCTTCTCCTTCGGTGCATTCGGCGGTACGGCCGAGCTGCTCGACCAGTTCGACGGTTCGCGGCCGGGATCGATCCCGCACGCGGGCACGTTCAACAACAACGTCGCGACGATGGCCGCCGGGTGCGTCGTCCTGGGGGAGCTCTACACGGCCGACACGGCGGAAGAGCACACCGCCCGCGGTGAGCGCATCCGCGCCGAGGTCGCAGAGGTGATCGGGCGGCACCGGTTGCCCGTGAGCGTGTCCGGGTACGGCTCGATGCTCGCGCTGCACGCGCTTCCTGCCGCTCCGGCCGACGGCGTCGAGTCGGCCCGGCGCGACCCCGAGCTCGAGGAGCTCCTGTTCCTCGGGCTCTTCGAGCGCGGGATCTACACGGCGCCGCGGGGGATGGTCAACCTGAGCCTCCCGCTCACGGACGCCCAGCTCGACACCGCGCTGGCTGCGCTGGACGACACGCTCTCCGAGCTCGGCACCGCCCTCGAGCGGTAGCAGGGACAGGCTTTCAGCCTGTCACGGGCCGTCCTCTACGCGTTCCCCCAGAGCGGCCGCACCTCGATCGTGCCCACCTCCGCCAGCGGGTGGCTCGCTGCGATCTCGACCGCCTCCTCGAGGCTTGCACACTCGAGCAGGTCGAAGCCCCCGACGGCCTCCTTCGTCTCGGCGAACGGGCCGTCGGTGACCAGCTTCTTGCCGCCGCGAACACGCACCGAGCGGGCGCGACGCGGCGGGGCGAGCTGGTCGCCGATCAGCCAGATGCCGCGCTCGCGAAGATCGTCGACCCAGGGGAAGCCTTCCTCGTCCTCGGCGGGCGTCGCGACGGGCTCCGGCTCCGTCTGGCCGTTCATCCGCTCCGTGTCCCAGCAGACCAGCAGCAGGTACTTCATCGTCGCTCCTTTCGTCGTCGGTAGCACCCTGACGTTTGGACGACGGACTCGCGTGACCGGAATCGACATTTCGGCCGGCCCCGTACGATGGGCACGTGCGGTTCCTCGCCGTCCCGCTGGCGTTCCTCGCGCTGACGCCGTTCCACTCCTCGGTCGCGCCGCTGTCGCCGGCGCTCCGCTCGGAGATCCGGGCGCGTGCCTGGCAGCCCGGCTGCCCCGTGCCGCTATCGGGCCTGCGCGTCCTCACCGTCACCCACTGGGGCTTCGACCACCGCGTCCACCGCGGACAAATGGTCGTCAACGCCCGCTACGCCCCCGGCCTGGCGACGGTGTTCCGGAAGCTCTACGCATTGCGCTTCCCGATCCGGCACATGACGCTCGCGGTCTATGGGCCGCCGGACAGGCTGCCGGCCGACAACGACCTGACCGGATCGTTCGAGTGCCGCCAGGCCGTTCCGTCGCCTTGCACCGGCGGGACGGGAACCGGCACCTGGTCGATGCACGCCTACGGCGGGGCGGTCGACCTGAACCCGACCGAGAACCCATACGTCGGCTGCGGGATGAGCCGTGACAAACGCGGGCGGGCTTACCTCGACCGTTCGCGGCTACGTCCCGGGATGGTCACGCCCGCGGTCGTCAGGGCGTTCGCGTCGATCGGCTGGGGGTGGGGCGGAGGCTGGTCCGGCTCGACGAAGGACTACATGCACTTCTCGGCGACCGGGCACTAGTCCCGGGGACAGGTTGAAGCCGGGCCCCGCTACTGCATGACCAGCAGCGTCGCGGTGTCGATCCGGGCGAAGGTCTTGCCCGAGGCGGCCACGACGGACAGCGTCTTGCCCGCGAGCCGGAGCTGCGCGCTCCAGATGTCCTCGCCGCCGGTCCAGGCCGGCAGATCGACGCAGAACGCCGAGCGCCCCGCCGCGTTCAGGGCGTGGACGAACGTGAGCGATGAACCCGGCTCCTTCGTGTAGAGCGTGTAGACCCAGGTCCCGCCCGGCGAGGTCGCCCGCGCCACCGCATAGCCGCGCATGGTCTCGCCCGGTTCACGCTTGTCGACGATCGCCTGCGGCAGCAGACGCTGCGCGCGCAGGTCGTACGCGCGGACGACGTAGCGCACGAGATCCTGCGAAGAAGCGTGCTGGATCACGTAGAGGATGCGCCGGTCAGGGGAGATCGCGTCGAAGCCGAACTCGCCGGGCAGAGTGACCGTGGAGACGCGCGAGAGCTTCGCGGTGGAGAGGACGACGAAGCGGCTCTGCTGCCGTAGGCCGCCGTACTGCGGCGGCTCGACGAGCACGAGCAGCCGGCCGTCCGGTGAGAGACCGCCGGCGGCGCCGGCGCTCGTCACCGCCGGGATCCCGAAGGCGCCCTGGATCCGCGTCGAGGCGAGGAGCCGGCCCTCCGAGCCGATCGCCCGCACGATCGTCGTCCCGCCACCGCGGGTTGCCGTATAGCGGAAGTCGCCCGACGGCGCCCGCACCGAGGCCGCGAGCCCGGGCCACGGGCCTACCGACCACGCCGTCCCGGCTGTTCCCAGCACCGCGGCAATCGCTGTGAACGTCACGAGCCAACGGGACAGACGCATCTCGGCCTCCTTGGATCGACTGCCGTGGTACACCGGTTCCGGCCGATCGGTTCCCGCGCGAGGTGCAACCCGCCGCCAACCCCGCTACGATTCGTCGTGCGCCGACGATGAGTCGGTTGTTTTCTGTGGAAGGGAAAGGACTGCGGGCTTCTATGCATGTGAAACGGGAAGGAGAAGGGGGTCTTGTTTTGAAGCGTCTACGCTTTTCGGGCGGTGTGCTCGCCGTCGTCGCGCTGGTCGCGACAATGGTCGCGGCGGCCGCCTACGGCATCAGCACGAAAATCATCGGTGGGCAGCTGGGCGAGGTCCAGTGCGTCACCCAGAACGGCTCGGGCCAGACCCCGAGCGGCAAGGCGTGCTCGGCCGGCGGGGCGCTCGATAGTCCCACCGCCGTCGCGCTGATGGACGACGGCAGCCGCATCTTCGTGGCCGGGCAGAACAACACCGTCTCGATCTTCGAGCGCGACCGGGCGAGCGGAGCCCTGAAGGTCTTGAACGCCACGCCGTGCATCACCGAGGGCGGGGGCACGGTCGGCGGCCTTTCCTGCGGTACGGGTCGTGCGCTTGACGGCCCGGTGGCAATGGACTCCGTCTCCAACAACACCTACGTCGTCACCGACGGCGACGACTCGGTGGTCACGCTGACCAGGGAGTCGGTCGGATCAGCGTGGAAGCAGCGGGGCGCAGACGGAAACTGCATCACGGCGGGCGCGCCGCCGGCCAACTGCAAGCAGGGCGTCGGGATCACGAACCCGGCCTCGGTCACGGTTGCCGGCGGCAATGTCTACGTCGGCGCGTCGAACTCGATCGCCGTCTTCAAGCCCGACTCGAACGGTGCGCTCAGCCAGTCCACCACCGCTGCTGACGCGTGCGTCTCCAGCAACGGCAGCGGCGGCTCGTGCGCGACCGTCCCCCAGATCACGGGCCCCATCGTGAGCATGGGGGTCGCGAAGGGCGGCGCCACGCTCTACGCCGTGGACGGGACGTCACTGCTGCAGTTCGCGCGGAGCACGAGCGGGCAGCTGACGTTCACGAGGTGCTACAACGACACCGGCTCCAACGGATGTGTCAACGTCACGGCGCCGTTCGTGAATCCGACGAGCCTCTTCGTCAACACCAGCGGCAAGAGCGTCTACGTGGCCGCGCATGGCAGCAACGCCATCGCTGTGTTCGGCCGGACCCTGAGCGGCGCAAACCTGGGAGATCTGAACGGGGTGGCGCTGCCGGGCGGCTGTGTGAGCCAGGGCGGCGCAGGCGGCTGCATCTCCGCGACCACGCTCACCGGCGTGTCCAAGGTGTGGGTCCACAAGTCGAACCGGTTCGCGTATGCGATCGCCGGCGACGGGCTGGCGACCTTCTCGCGGAACTCGACCACGTTCGTGCTGACGCCGCTCATCGCGCCGGCGGCGTGCACCACGGAGACCGGCGACGGGATCACGTGCAAGCCCGCCTTCGGGCTCGCCGGCGCCTCCGACATCCTCGGCACGGGGACGAACCACTACTACGTGACGGGCCAGACGAACAGCACCATCGCGATCCTGAAGGTCAACGCCACCTAGACGGATCCATCGGCGTGGGGGCGCCCCGCCCGGGGGGCCCCCCCCCCCACCATATATTTCAAACAACAACCACAAACCCGCGAGAAACAACCCCCCACCCCAC
>JBKPRA010000057.1:0-11550 GCA_046734335.1 Actinomycetota bacterium
TGGCAGCGCGGCTTCTCGCAACTGATGCTCTCGCTCGCCCTCGGGCAATCGGGCGACGTCGAACGCGCTTCAACGATGTCGGACGACGCGACCGCCGCGTTCGAGACGGCAGAAGACGACTGGGGCATCGCAGCGAGCAGCCTCATTCGCGCGATCGGCGCGGCGCACGCCGGTGACGTCTCTACCGTCGCTGCAACGGCCTCGGTCGCCCGCCGTCACTCGGACGCGATCGGCTATGACGCGTTTCGCGCCCCGGCGCTGCTGCTCGAAGCGTGGGCGGCGGAGGGACGCGGGGAGGACGGGGCCGCGGAGGATGCGTACCGGCGCGCGTTCGAGCTCGCCTGGCGAATCGGGTTCGGTGACCACGCGGCGTTCGCTCTCGCCGGACTCGGAGCGATTGCTCTCGCGAACGGGGACTTAGGCAAGGCCGAGGAGCTCGAGCGGCAAGCGCTTGCGACAGCCGAGGCAGCCCAAGCGCCGTGGGTCGCGATTCACGCACGTGTCCACCTCGCTCGGATTGCGGCGGCATCCGGAAACACGGACGAAGCCGATCGCCTGTACCGCGCGGTCCTCGAGTGGTCGACGATGCAAAGGCCGCACCAGGCGCGCGAGAGCCTCTTCGTCGCGCTCGCCGGCAACCCGGCCACTGCAGCAGAGCGCGGGCTCGCCGAGATCGCCGAGCCGCGCCCCGGCACCGCGCTCACCTAGCGAAGCTGGCAGAGCGCTGCCGAGTCCTGGCAGAGCGTTGGCATCGGCGCTGGCGACCCTTGCGGCGTCAGAGAATGAGACCAACAGGAGCCTCGAACATGAGCACGACCACGATCGAGAACCAGCTCACGGAGGACCGCCGCCGGATCGCCCGGCTGCAGGCGTTCGCGCAGAGCGGCCTCGTCGCGGACAGAGCGCGGATCCAGCGCCACCTCGACGCACTCCACAAGGAGGAGGCAGCCGCCCTTGCCGCGTTGCGCCGGGGCCCAGACGAGGTCGTGGAGAAGCTCGGGCAGCTAAGGACAAGGATCGCGGTGGCCGAGAATTCGCTGGTTGCAGACGTCTCCGGCGAGTGGATGACGTTCGCGGCCGCCGTCGAGGACGAGCTCCGCAGCTGGGATACCTACCTCGAGCGGCTGCAGGCGACGGCCGTGGCGAAGGCCGGGAATGCGCGTGACCAGGCCGAGGCGGCGATTGCCGGCGTCCGCACCCAACGGATCGCAGTCCACGACTGCCTTGCGCAGGCACCCGTGAACGTCAACGGCGCCTGGCACGAGCAGAGGAAACACGTCAGCTGGGTTCGCGACGAGCTCGAACAGAAGGCCGACGAACTGTCGGCGAGGATCAAGTGAAACGGCCTAAGGACATGAATCTCGAAGCGCTCGAGCCGCGGTTGAGCCTCCGCGAGCTCGCTTGCGGCAGCGTGTCGCACGACTGCTCGCACGACACCGAAAAGCCACCAAGAGACTCGAAACCAGACAGACCTCGCCCGTCGCATCAGTCTGGCGGGCCGCGACAAGCCCAGATGCGCTGCCTATCGGGTGAAGGTCAGGCGGAACCCGGTTGGGCTCGGCGATTTCTCGCCAGATCACGTGTCTCCAGGTAGACACGGTGCGGCAACTCGCCCGCTCAAGAGATGAGTTGAGGCTTTGCTTGAACAAGGGATCGGCCGCGTCAGCGGCGTGACGGCCGTTTCCGTCGGGGACCTTCGGCGGTGCGCGGCTTGAAGCTGTCGAGGACCGCGTCGGCGAGGCTGGTGGTTAGTTTGCGGTCGAGCGGCGGGCCGCTCAGCAGCAGTCTGTAGAGGATCGGTCCGACCAGCAGCTCGTGCACGAGCCGGACGTCGGCGTCGGGACGTAGGTCGCCGCGAGCGATTCCACGCTCGATGACGGGCCGCAGTTGCTCGCGTCGCGGCTCGACGACCTGATCGCGGTACACGCGGGCGAGCTCCGGCTCGGTCGCGATCTGCGATATCAGGCCTTGCATGACGGGTCCGTAGGGCGGCGATGCCCAGAGCTTGGTCACGGAGTCGACGAACGTGATCAGCTCCTTGCGCGTGTCGCTGACGTCGATGGGGTTCGCGAAGCGCGGGAGCATGTCGATCATCACCGCGTCGAGCGCGAGTTCCCATTTGTCGCGCCAGCGCCTGTAGATCGTCGTCTTCCCGACCCCAGCGCGGGCGGCGACCGCCTCGACTGTCAGCGCCCGGACTCCCCCGTCTTCGGCGAGCAGCTCACGGGTAGCGCCGAGGATCGCCTGCCGCGAGCGTTCACTGCGTCGGTTTGGTGTCGGTTTGGTGTCGGTCACGTCAATGGGAATTATAGAACGAGACGTAGCGTTTCGAATTGATCAGGACGCTACGTCTCGTAGCGTAAATCAGAAGGAAGGAGTATTGCAATGCAGCACTTCCCGTTCGGCACGGCCACAGCGCTGTCGCACTTCGTGCGGCTGCTCGTCGGCGCGGCCATGCTCACGGTAGTGACAATCGCAGCCGCCTCGGCGTTCGCGGCCGGCGGCAGCGCGGTCGTCAAGGTCGGGCCGAGCAACCTCGGCCGCGTCCTCGTCGATGCCCACGGCAAGACGCTCTACATCTGGGCGCACGACAAGAGCTCGAAGAGCACCTGCAACGGCGACTGCGCCGAGTACTGGCCGCCGCTTGTCACTAAGGGCCGGCCGCAGGCGATCGCCGGCGCAAGAAGCGATCTGCTCGGCACGAGCAGGCGCACCGACGGCCGGATCCAGGTCACCTACGCCGGCCACCCGCTCTACTACTTCGTCAAGGACACGAAAGCCGGCCAGACCAACGGCGAAGCCCTGACCGGCTTCGGCGGCCGCTGGGATCCCATCTCGGCAAGCGGACAGGCGGTCCGCAAAGGCGGCACCGGGACGTCCGGTTCAAGTGGTGGCTACGGCGATGAGGCAGCCCCGCTCCAGGCCAGCATCATCTCCCCTGGACCCGGCGACACGGCCGGCGTCCACGGGACCTTCAGCGTCGAGGTCTCACTGCAGGCCCGGACGGCATACTCGAACGGACTGCTGTCCGGCTACACGGCGGCCTTCAACGACCCGAGCAAGCCGACCTTCCACCCCGGGCCGAACGCGGCCGCGCCCGGATTGGTCGTCCTGCTCTCGACCACGCCGACGCTCGCAGGCACGCCGCTGAAGGGCCCGAATACCAACCTGGCCGGCGTCTTCCAGATCAACGACGTCTCTCAGGTCAAGGGCCTGACCCGCACCTTCAACAGCTGGATCGTCACCAGCGCCGGCTTCTTCGGCAAGAACGTCAAGGCGACGCTGACCGCCTACGCGGTCAACGGCACCGCTCCCGCCCTGATCACCGGCACCGAGAAGCCGATCTCCAACGTCGTCCGCGAGACCTTCACGATCGCGGCCTAAGCGAAACCAGACAGCGGCAGGGCGCGACACCGTCGGCGCCCTGCCGCACCCGCCACAAGAGAAAGGAATGAAATAAGCATGAGCGTCGCCATCCCAATCCCGATCCCTATCCCGATCCCTATCCCTATCCCCCGCCAAGAACTTGCACAGCGCACCAGCGGCGGCCTCGAGATCACTCTCTACTGGGATGCCGAAAAGGACGGCACCATCGTCGAAGTGCACCAACCAGCAACCCAGGAGACGATCGCGATCCCAGTCACCCACGACCAGGCACTCGACGCCTTCCACCACCCCTTTGCCTACCTGGCGCGAACGAGGTCATCATGAACGGCGTAGAGGTACTACTGCGTGGCCCCGATCACTGGAATCACGCGAGTCCGACCGATTGGGCCGAAGTGCTAGCAACCTTTCCATTGTTCTCGGCGATCAGCAAGCGGCGACTGCGAAAGCTCGTCCGAAACGCCACAGTCGCCGAGCACGGACCCGGCCATATCGTCATCCAGAAGGGAACATCCGGAGACTCGCTTTACCTGATCCTCGGTGGCTCGGCAAAGGCGCTCGGCAAGCCAGCCTCACGCCCGCTGCGCACCGGCGACTACTTCGGAGAACTGAGCCTCATCGACGGCGCTCCCCGATCGGCAACCGTTATCGCAACCAGCGAACTCCACCTAATGACGCTCCCACGCCACACCTTCCTCGAGCTTATGCACAACGCCGAGATCTCACTGCAGATGCTTCGTACACTCGGCGCGCAAGTCCGTCGGCTGGAGGCCCGGCCAGCGCAGGCATAGGTCCGGTGACCGGGGGCGCGGCGCGCGGCCGAAGCCAAATTCTCGCCTCCGATCCGCGTCCGAATCGGAGTCCACACAGGTGACGCGCTACAGGAAGCCGACCACTTCTTCGGCAAGACGGTTCACTATGCGGCGCGCGTCGCCAGCCATGCCCTCGGCGGCGAAGTCCTGGTTTCCAACGTAGTGCACGACCTTGTCTCCGGCCCTGGAATCGACTTCCAAGAGAGTCGCGAGGTGGAACTGAAAGGACCGAAGGCGTGCACCGGCTCTTCGCGCTTGATCTCACCCGGTAGTGGTGGCGGTGTTCTAAGGAAGGTCGCGCACAACTACATAAAGGCGATGGCAGTCGAACGGCCGGGCCTGGCTGGGCCAGTGTTCGGCGATGACGCCCGAAGAAGTGGCCTCTGGATCGGCCGAAGCAGCGATGAGGTTTCGGTGGTTTGTCAGTCTCTACCGCGTACCGGTCCAGGCTGAGACGCGGTCGGAGCAGGCCGCCGAGAAAAGGAGTCATGAGATGACGCGGTATCTGATTTCGTTCCCCAGCGGCGCGATGGACCACGTCCCCGATGACGAGATGCCCGCCGTAGGAGAAGCTGCTCATGCGGTGATCCAAGAGGCTCTGGACGCAGGCGTGTTGGTGTTCGGTGGCGGGTTGGCTGAGAACGTGGATCCCGTCATGGTGGCCGGTGACGGGACAATCACGGCTGGCACTTACCCGCAGACCAAGGAGTTCAATGGGGGCTTCACCGTCCTCGATGTGCCCTCACGGGAGGCAGCCTTGGAGTGGGCCGCGAAGATCGCGGCCGCCTGCCGATGTGCTCAAGAGATCCGCGAGTTCGGGCCCGACTCAGCGGTCGGCAACTGATCGAAGCCCCCTCGATACGACCGATACGCTTGCCTTCCTGGTGGAAGCAGTTGAGCCGCCCGCTCAGATGCCACCGACGGACTTCATCCTGTAGCCGACCTAAGTAGGGCCGACCACAACTACATGAATGTCCTTGACAGCAAAAGTGACACTTGAAACGCTCGCGGTGTTCGACGGCAAGAAGGAGACCTCGCGTGCAAGTCCGCCTCTTCCTCGTTCGTGGCGTAGTTGCCATTGCCTGGGCCGTCGTCTTCGTCATGGCAGCCGACTCGCTGACGACGAGCGTGAGGGTCTTGCTTGTGCTCTATCCGCTGATCGACGTGGTCGGCTCGGTGATCGACGCGCGGGACAGCAGGGCTCGACGCGGCGGCTGCTGGAGCTGAACACTGCAATCAGCGTCGCGGCGGCCGTCGCCTTGGGATTTGCAGGGAGCGGCGACAAGGGCGACGTCTTCGCGGTGTTCGGCGTGTGGGCCCTGGTCACGGGCGGTCTGCAACTCGCGGTCGCCATTCGTCGCCGCAAGGTCTTTGGGTGGCAGTGGCCGCTGCTGCTCGCTGGTGCTGGGTCGACGCTATTCGGGATCGCCTTCCTCGCGATGGCGGGTGCCGATAATCCGCCGCTGCGGATGATCGCGGCCTACGCTTTCGGCGGCGGTCTGGAATTCGTATCCAGGCCTGGCTGCTCGCGCGCCGGACACCTCGGGCCGTCGCGGCGACCTAGGGTCGTCGGCATTACGGTCGCCGTTGCCGCAAGTAGGGCCTACGGTCACTGCATAACCAGGCGGGCCGTGGTACGCGTTAGGCGGGACTTACGCCGGGGACTTCAGCGCGGCCACTCTAAGGTGCTCGGCGGCTTGGCGGCCGGTGAGCACGGCGACGTGGTCTGAGAAACGTGCAGCCGCCAAAAGCCCTTTGGAGACGCTGGCGACCTCGCGATGCACGACTTCCGCGGGCAGGACCGAGAACTCCCTGGTCAACTGCTCGTCCACCATTGCGATTTGACGATGTGTCTTTGCTTCTCTCTCGGCGGTTGAAAGTGACTCCATCACGCGTCCTTCCATAAAGCATCGAGGAGCGTTGCTTGGGTCTCATCAGCGCACACGGTCTGAGTGCACAGCGGCAACGATCGGCCAGGGGTCACAGTCGGAGAGGAACGTGCAGAGCCTCGGCGGCTTCAACAGCTAGCGCGAACGCGCCACGAACAAGCGTAGCCGCGATTGCAGCGGGCGGGTGCTGCGTCGTACTCCTCGAGCTGGTTCGCGGCTGTCACCAGAACCGGAAGACGCGCCCGCGCGGCGCGTACAGCGGCCGGCCCTTCTCGTCGAAGGCGATGGTTCTTCGGCGAACGAGATTGCGGTGCTGGCGGCACAAGATCCCTTTCCTGTGTGGCGCGGCCCGTACAAATCTGACACGGCGCGTTCACCGCTTCGCAACCGGTAGCCGTGAAAGGCTCGCGACAAGCGGGGAATGAGACCCTCCTCTCGACCGCCGTGGATAGACGCCAGGCAGCACGGCTCGCGTCACCGCAGCCGAGCCGTGCTGCCGCCCTGAGTCTCGGCCGCATCTCACGTTCCTAGCGCCATTCGCCTAATGACATCGCTACCCTGACGCGCCCGTGACCGACGACAACCACCCTCTGACCTGTGCCGAGTGCGGCTGCGTGAGCGATTCCGAGGCAGCCGGCTGGCGCGGGTATTACGACAGCGAGGACGAGCTCGTCCTCTTCTGCCGCGAGTGTGCAGAGCGCGAATTCGGACTCAAGAAGCCCTAGTTGCTGGGTGAAATTGTTTTCGCGGTTGGCTCCCGGCCGACCCTGTCCGCCCATGACGCTGAGCTGCTCGCACAGTTCCTCGAACTCGGCCGCGACGGCCGCGATGCACCGATGGTCGAGCTCGCCGTCAAGATCCGCGACCACAACAGGAGCGGCGAAGAGATCACGCTCGACCGGGACGAGTTGACCGCACTCGCACGCCTGTTTAACGAAGCGCCGGACTTGCTCACCGCGCCTGAGTTCGCAGCCTTCCGTCGGCTCAAAGACGAAGTCGCCGCGGCACTGGAGATCTAGACCCAGCTGCGGACGGGTGGCTGCGAGATAGTCGCGGCGGCGGGTGTCTGCTATGCCCTCAGGGCACTATCCCCGCTGCCCCGGCAGGCAACCTAGGCGCCCCGCCCCTTCCGTCGCAACCGCAGCAGGGTCCGAACTTACGCCCGGTGCACTCTGGGCAGAACGTCACCACGTTGTCCAGGAGCGCCGATCGTCACCTGTGGTTTTGCCTACTTGGGCGGGCGGCCTTCGTCGTACGACTTGACGTAGTCGGTCGGCGCATCGACGTTCATCTTCGAGGTCGCGTCGGTTCGTGCCTCCGCGGGATGCTTCGGAGCGCCGCGACGAGCGTCCCCAGGCTCGAACATCATCCGAACCCGCTCCCTGAACCGCTTTAGGAGATGGGTCACATCGGGAGCCTAAGGGATAAAGACGACTCTGTGGTTACAGCGTCGATGGTCGATCAGGGCGATGCGCGGCGACCTTCCGTAGGCAAATGGCGGCTGTCCGGTGAACCGCCTGTGACGGATTGGATGGGATTGACCCGGAGGGCGCTCCGATGATTACCCTCGCGGCGGGCGGGCAGACTGACGGAAGGAGAGGCTCATGAACGGACGCAGTGTGAATCGCGACGCCGGCCGTCGACAGCCTTGGCTGCGGGTTGGTCTCTTTCTCTTTCTCGTAGGCGGACTAGTCACGCTCGTCCTCACATCCGGCGCGGCATCGGCCGACAGGACCGCATCGAGCGCGAGCACGTCCAGCAGCACGACATCGTGCGAGCTCGGCAACGGCGTCTCGCACGTCATCAACATCGTCTTCGACAACGTCCATTTCTTTCGCGACAACCCCAACGTGCCGTCCGACCTTGAGCAGATGCCGCACCTGCTGAGCTTCTTGGAGTCGAATGGAACGGTGTTCTCGAACTCACACACACCGCTGATCGCTCATACGGCCGACGACAGCCTGACGCTCTACACGGGTCTTTACGGCGATCGCCACGGCCAACCGGTGACCAACAGCTACAAGACCTACAACCCGAATGGCTCCACTGATCCGGCGACGTCCTTCGCATACTGGACGAGCCCGGTCGTCGACACTGCCTCCCTGCCGACCGCCGGCCACGACGCAACGCCGACGATGACCTACTCGGACACCTCGCCGGCGAGCGGTGCGGCTGACCGGCAGACCCCAGCGCCATGGGTGCCGTTCACCCGCGCCGGTTGCACGGTCGGCGACTTTTCGACGGCGAACATGGTGCTTGAGAACACCAGGCTGGACCTGAATACCGTGTTCGGTGCGAACTCGCCCGAAGTCGCCCAGCTCAACGCCGACCCAGACTCGTTCAAAGATCCCGAGGTCGCCGACTACATCGGCGTTGCGGTGCACTGCGCGCAGGGTGATGCGACCTGCGCGAACGCGCAGGCGGTCAAGTTCGGGCAGTCGACGCCGTCGCCGACCGCGGCGCCGGATTTGCTCCCGACCGAGCCCGGCGGCTACAACGGGTATCAGGCGCTGTTCGGTGCGCGGTACGTCGCGCCGGGACTGGGTGGTGGCACGCCCAACCTCACTCGCAACGGTTATCAGATCACCGATGCCGCCGGGAACCTCGTCGACCTGAACGGCACCGAGATCCAGGAGCCGTTCAGCCACCGGCCTGGTTTTTCGGGCTTCAGTCCGACTGCGTCGCAGTCGCTCGCCTACCTCGCCGACATGCAGGAATCCGGCATCCCAGTGACGTACGGCTACATCTCCGATCTACACGAGCGCAAGGCCGGGACGAGCGGCTGCACTACAGCCTCTGCTACCGCGACCGGTCGGCCGCTCGGCCCGGGCGATGCCTGCTACGTAAACAACGCGAAGGCATACGACCAAGCGTTCCAGACGTTCTTCCAGCGGCTTGCCGCCGACGACATTACGCCGGCCAACACCGAGTTCGTCATCAGCGCCGAGGAGAACGACCAGTTCTCCGGCGCCAACGTCGGTCGGGCGACCCAGCCGACGCCGGCGGGCTGCGACGGCGCGACGGTCGCGTGCAACTACACCGGCGGCGCGACGCCGCAGGTCGGTGAGCTCGCCGCGAACATCAAGGGCCTGCTGTCGACGACCTCCAGCAGTGGGACTCAGTTCGACATCGAGCCGCAGGGTGCGGCGATCTACGTGCACGGCCAGCCGGCCGCGGACGACCCGTCGGTACGCCAACTCGAGCGGGATACTGCCGCGATGACCGGGAACAACCCGTTCACGGGCAACCCGAACGAGCAGATCACGCGTTACCAGGCGGGCGCACTCGAGCAACGGGTCTTGCATATGGAGACGAACGATCCGCTGCGCACCCCGACCTACACGTTGTTCCCGATGCCGGACTACTTCTTCGGCACGTCCGGGCCGAACGTCGCGGTCAACTCGGCCTTCGCCTACGACCACGGCTATTACAGCCCGAACATCGACATCACCTGGGCGGGCATCGTTGGCCCCGGAGTCGCGGTGCACGGCCTGGACGGCCCGGGACCTACGGGCGGCAACCAGTCGCACGACCCGAACTCCACGCACACGGTCCCACAGGCCAGCCAGGTCGGCACGTGGGTCGAGGAAACCGACATTCGGCCGACGCTGATGTACCTCACCGGCCTGCAGGACGACTACACGTCCGACGGGCACGTGATCACGCAGGCGCTCACCTCCGTGCCGCCGGCGCTTGCAGCGACCGTCGACCTGGCAAAGGGCTACGACCAGATCAACTCGAGCGTCGGACAGTTCGCGACCGACACGCTGATCGCCGACTCGAACGCGCTCGCGTCAGGATCGAGTTCTGGCGACAACGCCTACAGCACGGAGCAGGCCACGCTCGCGCAGTTGGCGGATGATCGCGACGCGGCCGCGGCGACCGTCAAGAAGGTCCTCTCGGATGCCGCCGCGGGCCACACACCGAATCACGGCCAGATCACGAGCGGGCTGGCCCGGGTGAAAGAGCTGCTCAAGCGGGCCAGCAAGCTGGCCGCGGGCTAGTTCGCGGGAGGGGGCCGGAACCAGCCGGCCCCCTCCTCTCTATTCCCCAGCTTGAGTTGTGGACCGTAAGTCTCGCGTGAGATAAGACCCTGGATGCGAGCCGCCGCGCCAGCGCCGTCCGATGATTCTTGAGGATGCCAGCGGTCCAGAACGTGACGGTGGGTGCCGTCGAACCAGAGATGTGTCCGCAAGGCCAAGGGCCAACGAGGAGGAGTCATCATGGGAACCGATCCTGACGGCGAGCTCAGCGGTAGATGCGAATGCTGCGCTGTTCGCTACCTAGTGCAAGACGCCTTTCTATACGCCGCCAACTGCCATTGCTCGAACTGCCGTGCATCGACCGGATCGGCATTCAAGCCGTTCGCCGGGATCGAGCGTGACAAGCTCGAGGTCGTCGAGGGCGCTGAGACACTGCTCGTTTGGGGAGACGACAACGCCAATCACACGCGTTGCGGGATCTGCGGCTCACTGCTCTATTCAGTCGTGCGGGATGGCGCTTATGTGCACGTCGCGTTTGGTTCGCTTGTCGACGAGCCGACGATTCGCCCGAGTGGACACATCTTTGTGGGGTCGAAAGCGCCGTGGTTCGAGATCACCGACGAGCTGCCGCAATCAGCGGAGTACTGAGAAGCGGAGATCTTCCCGGTACACATCGTTGCCGCCAGACTGGCCCAGAGTCCATCGGGGGTGACGCTGAAGATCTTGGGCGCTGCCCCGAGCAATGAGCGGATGCTGCCCCGGGCCCCCTTCCTCAGCCCTCCCGAGGTTTCCTTGGTAGCCGACGTTCCGGTTGTCGAGCCAGTCAGTCAAAATGGGTGAGGCGCGGCCAAAGCGCCGACCACGACGCGGTCAACGAGGAGGACCCGGTAGCCCACCCAGGGCGAGCGTTCTTTCTCCAACTACAGAGTTGTCTTTATCCCCGACAAGGTTTCGAGCGATAGAACAACCCTAGTGGCGGCATCGGCGCCTAAGCCTGCGGCCATCGGGCGACATTCCCGCAGACGGGCGCAGGCGAGTGTCGTCTACCCGGAACGAGGCCGGACATGCCTCCAGGGAAAGCGTGAGCCTCGCTCATATCGGCCTACTAGGCTTGCGGCATGAAGATCTTCAATCTCAACGCAGACGAGTGGGATCGCACGGAAGAGCGCGAGGGCTGGCGCTTCAAGGACGCCTGGGTCGGCGCGCACACCGACGCTGAGCTGATCGGCGCGAGCATGTACGAGATCGAGCCGGGTAACAAGCAGGGGCCATTTCACACCCACCACGCGAACGAGGAATGGGCGATCGTCCTCCGCGGCGAGCCGACGCTGCGCACGCACAAGGGCGAGCAGCAGCTGCGCCAGGGCGACGTCGTCGCGTTCCCGCGCGGCAAGGAGGGCGCGCACCAGATCCGCAACGACACGGACGCGCCCGTCCGCGTCCTCATGCTCTCCACGCTGATCGCGCCGGACATCGTCGAGT
>JBKPRA010000058.1:0-29758 GCA_046734335.1 Actinomycetota bacterium
CTCCAGGAGCCGGCCCGCGCGGTTCGCGCGCGCTCGCGGGTCGCTGCGGCCCGCCCGGCGCAGCACGCGGGCGACCGCGCCTGCCCCGGGCAGCGCCACCCGATCCGCCAGCCCGACCGCCGCATACCGCTCGTACCCGGCGAAGGCCTCGTCGCCCCCGTCGCCGGTGAGCGCGACCGTCACGTGTCGTCGCGCCAACTCGCTGACCACGAACTGCGGGAGCGCCGCCTCGTCGCCGAGCGGCTCGTCGAACGTGCGGGCGAGCCGCGGGAGCAGCTCGGTCGCGTCCGGATCGACCACGATCTCCTCGTGCTCAGTGCCGTACCGCTCCACCACGGAACGGGCGTAGGCGCGCTCGTCGTAGCGGTCGTCGCCGAAGCCGACGGTGAACGTGCGCACGCGGCCGCCGGCGCGCGCCATCTCCGCAACGACGATGCTCGAGTCGATGCCGCCGGACAGCAGCACACCGAGCGGCACGTCGGCGACGAGGCGCCTCCGGACGGCCGCTCCGACCGTCTCGCGCACGCGGTCGAGCCACTCCTCGTCACGAAGATCCTCCGCCCTCGGTTCCAACGACCAGTACTGCTCGACCCGCACCGCGTCGCCTTCGGCGACCAGCAGATGACCCGGAGGCAGCTTGTGGATGCCGCGAAGCGCGGTACCCGCCGGCACGTACTGGAGCGCCAGGTACGCGTCGAGCGCGGCGGGGTCGAGCTCGCGCGAGACGCCCGGCAGCCGAAGGAGCGCCTTCAGCTCGGAGGCGAACGCCAGCGTGCCGTCGGGGAGCAGCGTCCAGAGAAGCGGCTTCTTGCCGACGCGGTCGCGGGCCAGCACCAGCCGGTCGTGAGACGCATCCCAGATGGCGACGGCGAACATGCCTTCGAGGCGGGAGACGAACGCAGGTCCCGACTCCTCGTACAGGTGCGGGATCACGGGCGTGTCGCCGGTGCCGCGGACCTCGTGACCGGCCAGCTCGGCCCGCAGCTGGCGGAAGTTGTAGAGCTCACCGTTGAAGACCGCGACCACGTCACCGGTCTCGTTCGCGACCGGCTGGCTGCCGGTGGCGAGGTCGATCACCTGGAGCCGTCGGTGCCCGAGGATGCAGCGGCCGAATGCGTCGACCGAGCCCTCGTCGGGCCCGCGGTGCACGAGTGCAGCGTTCATGCGCTCGACGAGCGCGGGGTCGGGCTGCCCCGAGGGGCCGAGCAGTCCGCAGATCCCGCACACGACCGTCCAGCCTAGGCGAATATGCGGTCGTGCCGAACGCCTGTGCCGTCGTCTCCTGTCACGTCGAGCAGCCGCTCGACGACGCTGCCTGGACGGCGTTCGCCGCGCTACAGGCGCGACGCCCCGGCAGGCTGGAGATCGCCGCGCTGGTCCGACCTCCCGACCCTGCTGCCGATGAGAGCGAGTCCCTCTGGCTCGCGCGGGCCCGTATCGCCTCCGCGAACGGGCCGTTCGGCCTGCACACCCACTGGGGTGGCCCGGAGCAGGCGCGGCCGGCCGAAGGGGACCCGCCGTCGCTCGTGCGCGAGCAGGTCGCCTGGCTCCACGAGCGCGGACTGCACCCGCGGCTCTTCGCCGGCGGAGGCTGGTACATGGACGAGAGCGTTGCGGCGGTGCTCGCCGAGCTCGATCTCGCCGACTGCTCTGCAACCGCCTTTCGGCCCTCGTACCTCGCGCCGGACGCGCCGCGGCTCGCACTGGCCGAACCGGTGCGACTCCGGGTCGACCACAAACAGCTGCTCGAGCTTCCGGCCACACACTCGCTCGGAATGGCCGCGCGCGCCGCGCTTCGCCGCTTGCCCGACTACGTGCACGTGTACTTCCACGACACGGACCTGCTCGACCGCCGTCGGGCACGTGCGCTCGAGTGGGCGCTCAGGATCATCGGCCGTCGCCGCCGGCCGCTGCGCCTCGACCGCCTGGAAGCCGAGCAGGAGCTCGACTTCAGCGCAGCGGCTTCCGGCCTCTGAAGCAGATGTCGTTGGCGAAGAGGCGCGGTTGGAGCCGCGTCAGCCGGCCGGCGACGAAGCGCAGCTGCACCTGGTCGAAGTCGGCGAGCAACTCACGCACCGCCGACGGCGAGAACAGGTGGAGGTGGGTCGGATCGGACTCGGGCGGCCGTCCGGCCAGGAACACGAGGCGCGACTTGAGCCGGAACGCGTTCGGCACCGAGCCGACCAGCCGGCCGCCCGACCGCAGGACGCGGCGGGCCTCGGCGACGGTTCGGTCCGGCATCGGCAGGTGCTCGAGCAGCTCGCCGAGCACGACGACGTCGAAGCTCTCGTCTTCGAGCGGGAACGGCTCGGCTGCGTCGGCCCAGATCGGCTCGATCCCGAGCGTGGCCGCCTCTGCGAGCGCCTCCCGGTCGACGTCGATCCCGACGACCTGGTTCCCCTCCACGTACGCGCGGGTGAGGGCTCCGAACCGACAACCGACGTCGAGCACGCGTCTGCCGGTGCCGACCCAGTGATGGAAGATCTCCATGCGTTCCGGCCCACAGAAGACGAAGTCCTTCGGCCGCCGCGCCTCGTGGTGGGCGCGGTAGACCTGCTCGATCTGCTCCAGGCGGCTCACCGGCCAAGAGTGCCAGAAGGCGACGCGGGTAAACTCGATCGGCCGTGGCAACAAAGGAAGCCCCGCCGGCCGACGTTGCCGCTCCCGGCGACCGGGAGGCGACGGCCGCGCCGGTCACCGGCGACATCAGGCGCAGCCGTCCGTACATCTTCGCCTCGACTCCACTCCGCAACCTCCTCTTCCGAGGGGCGAGCGTCGTCGCCCTGGTCGCGATCGACCTCGTCGCCGTCGGGTTCGCTCTCTACACCGCGCTCGCGTTGCGTGAGGTCTACTATGGCCACTCGCCGATCCTCTGGGGCGTCCTCTGGACTGCGGAGGGTAACTGGCTGCCTTTCGTCGCGCTCGTCACCGTGCTCGTCTTCTGGCAGGCCGGGCTCTATGCGGAGCGCGAGCGGCGGGCGGGGTTCGGCCGGATCGTCTCGTCGCTGATCGTCGTCACGCTCCTGGTGCTGGCGTTCGGGCTCGGCACGGGCCACGACTTCACCACCTTCGGCATCATCCCCACCTCGCTGGTGATCACGATCGTGCTCGACGGGCTCCTGCGGGCGAGCTACGACGCGATCAGCCGCGAGGCACTGCATGTCCTCGGCGTTCGACGTCGCGCGATCGTCGTCGGCGAGGGCGACCACCTCGACCACCTGCTGCGCACGCTCGGCTCCGTGCGCGGCGGAATCGAGTACGAGTTCGTCGGGGTGGTGAGCGGGGCGGCCAACCCCACACGCGCGCTGCCGCAGCTCGGGGAGCTCGACGACTTGCACGCGGTGCTCGAGCAACACCCTGCCGACGAGTTGATCGTCACCGACTCGGACTACAGCGAGCGGCAGGTGCTCCAGATCGTCGAGGACGCGCACCGGTCGGCGGTCAAGGTCAGGATCGCACCGAAGACGACCGAGCTGCTCGTGCAGCGCGGCGAATACGTGCCCGGCCAGGGCGTGCCGCTGTTCGAGCTGCGGCCGCCCGTGTTCGTCGGTGCACAGTGGGCGGTCAAGCGCGCGTTCGACCTGATCGTCAGCGCCTTCGTGATCGTGGTCGGGATGCCGCTCTGGCTCGCGATCGCCGCGGCGATCAAGCTGACCTCGCACGGCCCGGTCTTCTACCGCGACCCGCGGATAGGCCTCGGCGAGCAGACCTTCGGGATGCTCAAGTTCCGGACGATGGTCGCCGGCGCCGCCGACCAGCAGGCGGCGCTCGAGCAGGAGAACGAGGCCGAGGGCGCACTCTTCAAGATCCGCGACGACCCGCGGGTCACGCCGGTCGGCAGGCTGCTCCGTCGATTCTCGATAGACGAGCTCCCCAACATGCTCAATGTGGTCCGCGGCCAGATGAGCCTGGTCGGTCCGCGGCCGCTTCCGCTGCGCGACCACGCCCTGCTGGAGGACTGGCACCGGAAGCGCTCCAACGTCCTGCCCGGCATGACCGGCCTCTGGCAGATCTCCGGACGCTCCGACTTGTCGTTCGACGATCTCGTTCGCCTCGACTTCTTCTACCTCGAGAACTGGTCGATCTGGCTCGACATCTCGATCCTGGCAAAGACCGTCCCCGCCGTGATCGCGAGCCGCGGCGCGTATTGAGGTTCGACCGCTCCTCGTCCGCGGCATTCGCGACCGTTGCCGAGAGCTACGAGCGGCGGCGGCCGACCTACCCGGCCGACGTGGTCAAGTGGCTGGCCGACCGGCTCGCCCTCGGCGCGGGCGCGACGGTGGTGGACGTAGGTGCGGGAACGGGCAAGCTGACGCGCGACCTGGTGCCGACCGGCGCGCGCGTGATCGCGGTGGAACCGCTCGTGGAGATGCGCAGACAGCTCGAGACAGCAGTGCCGGCTGCGGAAGTGCTCGCCGGCTCGGCGGAAGAGCTGCCGCTCGCGGACGACTCGGCGGATGCGGTCGTGGCCGCTTCGGCGTTCCACTGGTTCGATCCCGAGCGCGCGCTGCCCGAGATCCACCGGGTCCTGCGGCCAGGCGGCGGGCTCGCAACCGTCGGCAACGGCCGCGACCTCGACGATCCCCTCCAGCAGGAGATTCAGGCGATCGTCAGCCCCTACCTCCCGGCCGCCGGCGAGCTCCTCTCCTGGATCGACGTGGTCGATGCGAGCCCGCTCTTCGGCTCGCTCGAGGAGTTCTCGACCACACACGAGCAGTGGTTCGACGCCGACGGTCTGGCCGAGCGGATGGGCACGGTCTCGTATATCGCGCGCCTCCCCGACGAGGAGCGGGCCGACGTCCTGGCGCGCGTCAGGAGGCTCGGCGGGGAGCAGCCCCGCTCGCCGTTCGCTTTCCGGTACCGGACGCGGGCACGCGTCTGTCAGGCCGTGACGGCCACTACCCTGTAACGCGGTGGCGAAGGCGCCGAAGATCCTCGCGGTCGCGTCCGCGGTCGACCTCGATTTCCGGTACGGGTGCACGCCGGCGTGGTGGCAGCTCTGGAAGGGACTGCACCAGGCCGGCTGCGACCTGATCGTCACGCCGTACCGCGGACGTCCGGTCGAGTCGCCGTGGTGGCGTACGGCGCCGAACCCCTGCTACCACGAGGGTGAGGCGTTTGCCCGCCTGCGCGACCTGGCCGCGCGGCTCAAGGGCGACCGATACCTGCGCCGGGCGGAGAGCGACCCCGGCGACACCGATCGTCTGGTCCGACAGGCGATCTGGCGCTGGGTGACGCCACGCTGGCGCAACCATCTGATCGCGCTTCTGGAGCGGGAGCGCGACGTCGACGCGGTCGTCGTCTTCACCGTCCCGATGAGTCACATCCGCGGGATTCCGACGCTGCTGCGCGAGCGCTTCGGCGTCCCGGTCATCTTTTACGACGGCGACGTGCCGATGAGCCTGCCCGAGTTCGGCGGCCACGACACCGGCTTCAACTACTACTTCGGCGCCGACCCCTCCGAGTACGATCTCGTGGTCTCCAACTCCGAGGGCGGCCTCGACCGCCTCAGGGAGCTCGGCGCCCGGCGTGCCGAAGCAGTGTTCTGGGGCGCCGACCCCGAGCTCTTCCAGTCGCATCCGGTCGAGAAGGAGACGGACGTCTTCTTCTACGGCTACGGCGACAAGTTTCGACAGGAATGGACCGGGGCGATGATCGGCGAGCCAAGCCGTCGCCTCGACGCCGACTTCTCGCTCGGCGGACAGGATTTTCGCGGCGACATCGGCCGCGCCCGTCTTGCCGGAGACGTTCCCTTCAACGTGTTCTCGCGCGCGATCTCGGCCGCGCGGATCAACCTCAACGTGACCCGTCGCGCCCACGCTTCCGTCTATGCATCGTCCACCTCGCGGCCGTTCGAGCTGGCGATGTCCGGGGCGACGATCGTCTCGAATCCCCACGAGGGCGTCGAGCGCTGGTTCGACCTGGGCTCGGAGCTGCTCGTCGTCGAGAACGCCGACCAGGCGACCGACGCATACGCGCGGCTGCTCGACGATCCGGCGCAGGCGGAAGAGATGGGCCGCGCCGCCCGCGAACGCGCACTCGACGAGCACACCTACCTCCACCGGGCGCGGCGCCTGCTCGACCTGCTCGGTCTCGGCGTGCCGGAGGCTGTACGTGGCTGAAGTCGCCACCGAGACGCGGCGCCGCACGGCGCCCCCGCTCGCGGTCAAGCGGATCGCGATCGTCCCCGCCTTCAACGAGGAGGAGAGCGTTACGGCGGTGATCGACGAGATCCGCGCGTTCGACCCGGACTTCGAGGTGGTTGTCGTCGACGACGGCTCGACCGACGGAACCACCGCCGCCGCGACCGGGCTCGGCGCGCACGTCGTCCGCCTGCCGTTCAACCTGGGGATCGGCGGCGCCGTGCAGACCGGCTTCCGGTACGCGTTCGAGAACGGCTTCCAGCTGGCGGTGCGGGTAGACGGCGACGGTCAGCACGATCCCGCCCAGCTCGGCCTTCTGCTCGGACCGATCCTCGCCGACGAGGCCGACATCGCAATAGGGTCTCGCTTCCGCGAGACCCTGGAGGGGGACAGCTTCCGGTCATCGCGAACGCGCCGGCTTGGCATCTCGATTCTCGCCTGGACGGTCTCGATCCTGGTCCGACGGCGGATCACGGATCCGACATCGGGCTTCCAGGCGATGAATCGGAGGGCGATCGCGCTCTTCGCCGCCGACTACCCCCACGACTATCCCGAGGTCGAGGCGGCGTTGATGGTGCACAAGCACGAGCTGCGCATGACCGAGGTGCCGGTGCAGATGCGCGAGCGCGCAGCAGGCCAGTCTTCGATCGGCGCGCTCGCCTCCGTCTACTACATGGTCAAGGTCATGCTCGCCCTGTTCGTCGGGCTGTTCCGCAAGAACGTGACTCCCTTGGAGGATGTGAAATGACCCCGCTCGTCGTCTCCATCGTCGCCGCAATCGCCTCGGTGGTGCTGATCCTGGTCGTGCTCGAGCTGATCCGCTCGCGGCGCCTGCGCGAGCGCTACGCACTGTTGTGGCTGCTCACCGGGGTCGTGCTGCTTGCGCTCTCGGTCTGGCGCTCGGGGCTGAACACGATCGCCGGCTGGGTCGGGATCGAGACGTACCCGCCCGCTGTGCTGTTCGCGGTCGGCGCGCTCTTCGTCCTGCTCGTGCTCCTGCACTACTCGACGGTGATCTCCAAGCTGCACGACCAGAACACCGTTCTGGCGCAGCGGCTGGCACTGCTCGAGCAGCAGCTTCGCGAGCGCGGCTAGACGGGGCGCCGCGGCCGGGCGCCGACCGCGACCGCAACCGCCACGCCGAGCGCCGCGATCGCGGCGAGGCCCGCGTAGCGTCCCGGCGTCGACACCGGGCTGATCGTGCTGAACCGGTGGTGCAGCGAGACGACCGCGAGACCGACGACGCCGACCACGCCGGCACGAAGGCTCAGAGTCCACGCCTGGAGGGCGGCTCCGGCCGCGACCACGAAAAATACGGCGCCGAGGGCGGAGAGGAGCGGCGAGTTCCCGTGGATGAATCCGGGACTGAGGATCAATGCCTCACCGGAGACGGCGATGCCGGCCACCAAGGAGGCCCAGAACGCGAACGGCAGCTTCCCCGGTGTTCGGGCGAGCCGGCGGGCGACGAGCGCGCCGACGATCAGCGCCGCCGCTCCGACCACTCCGATCACGACCCGCGAACCGTGCAGCCCGATCGTGCCGGCGCTCCCCGGGAGGTCACGGAGGTCGCCGAAGATCGTCAGCCCCCAGAAGCCGGGATGGTCGCGCCGCGAGAAGCTGTCGTCGGCGATGACGATCAGCCCGTAGACGCCGAGCGGGACGAGCAGCGAGGCGGCGGCGCTGCTCCAGCGTCGTCCGCGTGGGAGCGGGCGCCAGTCGGGCGAGACGAGCACCCCGATCGGGGCCAGCAGCGCGAGCGAGAACACCGACTCGCTGCGCCCGAGCGTCGCCACCACCAGCCCGCCGACCAGCAGCCACGGGCTCGCCCGGAGCAGTCCGAGCAGCGCGAGCGCGCCGCCGATGATGAAGACCGAGTCCGCCAGCCGCCCCGGCGCGAGCGCGAGGAAGCGGTACAGGTACGGGTTCGTGATCAGCGCCCCGATGCACAGCGCCCACTCGATCCGGTCGAGTCGGAAGGGGCGGAGCAAACGGTCGAGGACGACGAGGATCGCAAGCAGCAGGATGAACGCACACACGTAATAGAGATGCCGATCGCCGATCCGGAACGCGTCCGAGCCGAGCCCGACGAGATAGTGGGGCACGAAGCGGTTGGCGTGCTGCGAGGGGAGCGCCTGGTCGGGGAAGCCCGGCGCCGCCTTCGCAATCGTCTCGTACTCCTGCGCGTCGGAGCCGAACAGCAGGTCGATCGTCTGCTGCCAGGAGTACCAGTGCGTCGTCGCCCAGACGAACGCGAGCCAGCCTCCGGCGGCTGCCAGCCGATAGGCGAGCGTGAGCCTGCCGCTCATTCTGCGACGGTCACCGTGACCGGCTTGCTGACGATCATGATGTCGCCGAGCGAGAGGTCGTTCTTCCAGTTGGCGGTCATGCCGACGCGGTACGTCCAGCGGCCCGGCGGTGCACGGTCGATGAACTGCTGCTGCTGAACACTCGAGAGGTGGTCCATGTACAGGAGACAGTTGAGCGGGGCGCCGTTCACACGGTCACGGCAAGCGAACCCATTGATGGCCTTGCGGTCGCCGTTCGACGAGGGGTCCGGCGCGATCGGGCGGGAACGGAGAATCGAGTAGAAGACCTTCGTCGCGCCGTCGTACGGCCGCTTCCAGGTCAGCACCTGCCGCCCGCCGTCGTGGGTCACCTCGAGGCCGAAATCCCGGACGGGCACGAAGACGTCCTGGAAGGGGTAGGAGACAGCCTCGGGCGTGCTCTGCGGCGTCGTGCCGGCCACGAACAGCAACGGCAGCAGGACCAGGACGACGCCGGCGGCCACGAGCGCGCGCCGTCCGACGCGTGGCGTCGGCAGGGCGGGCAGCGGGTCGGGCAGCACCTTCCGAGTCCACGAGAACGCCGGTACGAGGAGTGGGATCGACGCGAGCAACAGCAGGAAGGCGGGGAAGCTCGGCATCAGCAGCCGGAAGAAGCTCGCGTCATCGATGTTCGCGTTGTTGTCGGTTCCCTTGATCAGGAGGAAGGTGATGAACCAGCCGAACACGAGCACCGCCTTCGGCCAGGAGCGGCGGCCGATCGCGAGCAGGCCGGCCAGCGGGACGAACTCGAGCGGCCGCACGGCCCAGAAGAACTCGCGGACTCCGTCGATGTTCTGGTGCAGGTGGTGCCAGTCGAGGTCGATGTAGCGGTGCACGGGCGAGAGCAGGGATCCCACGGGGACGTCGGCGCCGATCGCGGCCATGTTCCCGCCGCTTCCGCCCGTCGACGCGAAGGCAGGCAGCTCGCCGAGTCCGCGCTGCTTCCAGAGCGCGAGCAGGAAGAGCCCCGGCACGAGCGCCGCCAGGAAGGCGGCCGTCTGGGTCCACCGTGCCGCGACCAGCAGGCAGAGGACGGCGGCGCCGAAGAAGAGCGCGTTGGACGGCTTGAGCCCGATCACGAAGCCGCCGACGAGCCCGGCGAGGACGGCATCCGTCCAGTCGCGTGTGTCGAGCGCTCGGACGAGGAGCCAGGCGGTGACGAGCACGAGAACGGTCGATGGGAAGTCCGCGAGGACGGTCAGGCCGAGCGACTGCGGCAGCGTGATGTCGACGTACTTCTCGTGGTAGCGCTGGTCGAACATCGGAATGGTGGCGTAGGGGATGCCGATCCAGAGTGCGGCCGCCCAGTAGCCGAACACGCGTCCGGCGATCCGTGTGGCGATCCCGTACACGCAGAGCAGGGCGACCGGGAGCAGGATCAGCGCGTTGAGCACGATCACCACCGGCAGCCCGGAGAGGACATTCGAGCCGGCGAAGAACGCAATCGGGACCAGCAGGTACGACCACGCGTAGCCGACCAGGGCGACGGGCAGGGTCCACTGCGACAGCAGATGCGCGTCGGTCCAGTAGTAGGACTGGTCGCCGCCCTGGTAGTAGAGCCAGCCGTTGTGCGTCGCCGCAACCGCGAAGACGGCGAGGGCGATCCACTGCACGACGAGCAGCGGGCCGAGGACGCTCCAGGGTTGGTGCCGGACGATCAGCGACCCGAGCGGCCGCGCGCGCTCACGGAGCGGCATGCACGGGCGCCTGTGCCCGGTACCACGCGATCGTTCGCTCGAGCCCTTGGCGCAACGATGTCCTCGCCTCGAAGCCGAACAGTTCCTTCGCGCGGGTAGCGTCGAGGCTGCGGCGCGGCTGGCCGTTCGGCATCGACTCGTCCCAGCGGATCTCGCCGTCGAAGCCGCTGAGCTCGGCGACCAACTCGGCCAGCTCCCTGATCGAGATCTCCTTGCCGGCGCCGACGTTCACGGGCTCCTCGCCGTCGTAGCGCTGTGCGGCGAGCGCGAAGGCCTCCGCAGCGTCCTCGACGAAGAGGAACTCGCGCGTCGGCGAGCCGTCGCCCCAGAGGACGATCTCCTCCGGTGACTCGTGCATCTTCCGGATCAGGTCGGCGATCACGTGTGCGTTCGTCGGATGGAAGTTGTCGCGCGGTCCGTACAGGTTCGCGGGGAGCAGGAAGATCGCGTTCGTGCCGTACTGCTCGCGGTACGACCGCGCACCGACGAGGATCGACTTCTTGGCGACCCCGTACGGCGCGTTGGTCTCCTCCGGATAGCCGTTCCAGAGGTCGTCCTCGTGGAACGGCACGGGCGTGTGCTTCGGGTAGGCACAGACCGTGCCCGCGAGCACGACCTTGGCGGTGCCGTGCTGCCGGGCGAGCTCGAGTACCTGGGCGCCCATCATCAGGTTCGCGTACCAGTACCGTCCCGGGTTGGCGCGATTCGCGCCGATGCCGCCGACCTCGGCGGCGAGGTGGAACACGAGCTCCGGCCGCGCATCGGTGAACAGCCGGCTCGCGTCGTCCCAGCGGGTCAGGTCGTAGTCGGCACGGCGGCCGACGAAAGGATCCTCGCCCTGCTCTCTCAGCCGGTCGACGAGGTGTGATCCGAGGAACCCGCCGCCGCCGGTAATGAGGATGTTCATGTCTTTGCTCCCCGAAAGTGCGCAGCACTTTCGGGGAGCATCCAGTCCACGCGGCCGATCCAGCGGTCACGGTTCTCGGCGTACCAGCGGATCGTGCGGAGAACGCCCTCCTCCCAGCTGACCTTGGGCTCCCAGCCGGTCTCGCGGTTCAGCTTCTCGTAGCCGACCCGCAGGGCCATGACCTCGCTCGCGCCCGGCCGGTACCGGGCCTCGGTGGTGACGACGTGACGGCCGGCCGGCCAGAAGCCCTGCTCCTCCCCGGTGCGGATGATCAGCTCGCTCCAGTCGCCCATGGAGATGTTCTCGCCCTGCCCGTACACGTAGACGTCGCCGGGGATGCCCTGTGCAGCGACGGTCAGGTGTCCGCGGACGCCGTCGGTGCAGAAGCAGAAGTCACGTAGGGGATCGAGCTGGCCGAGCTCGATCTCGGGGCGCTCGAGCGCCTGGGTGATGATCGTGCCGGTGACGTAGCGTGGGTTCTGGCGCGGTCCGTAGTTGTTGAACATGCGCGTGACCACGCCGGGCAGCCCGAAGGCGTCGTGGTAGTTCATGGTCAGGAAGTCGGCGGCCACCTTCGCGGTCGCATAGACCGACTTCGGGTTGATCGGCGAGCGCTCGTGGAGGATCAGGCTGCCCTGCTCGTCGTAGTCGTGGTGGTGGGCGACCGACTCGCGCGGGTTCCCGTACTCCTCGGAGGTGCCCGCCGTGTCGAACACCTGGATCTCGAGGCCGTGGTCGACGATCGACTGGAGCAGGTTGAGCGTGCCGACGGTGTTCGCCATCACGGTCTCGTACGGGCGGTGCCACGACTCGCCGACGTGCGCCTGGGCGCCGAGGTGGAAGACGAACGGCCTCGTCCCGTCGAGGTCGCGGATCAGGTAGTCGACCGATGTCTTGTCGGTCAAGTCCGCGAAGTGGACCGTCAGCTGCCGGCGCAGGTGGCCGATGTTGTTCAGCGCGCCGCTCGAGGTCGCGCGGACGAAGGCGTGGACGTCGGCGCCGAGGTGGCAGAGCGCGTCGGTCAGGTGGGAGCCCATGAAGCCGTCCGCGCCGGTGACGAGCACGGTCCGGCCGGAGTAGGTCTCTCCGAACTCGTTCGTCAGGTCTGCGAGCGCCTGCTCCGTCCAGGCGGCGTCGGACACACCGGGGGCCATCGAGGGCCTAGGTTAGCCCGTGCTGCCGCCGGATCGGCCTATGAACGGGCGGGCGAGCTCCACCGCCTTCAGCCCGATCTCCGTCGAGAAGACTCGTTGACGCACCGCGGCGACGGCTCGTCGGCGGGGCGGCAGATACCGGAAGTTCATCCGTCCGGCGACCCGCTCGCCCTTCCACTCGCCGTCGGGGACCTCGTCCGCAAGCTTGCGGGCGACGGCGGTGCGGAAGCTGACCGGCTCCTCGAGCCGCCACGCCCTCGAGTTCCGCAGATGGTCGACCACGGCGGTGACCGGCGGCATGTAGGCATCGTCGAGCAGCATCAGCCCGCCGACCTTCAGGTGCGGTGCCAGGTACCACCAGTCGAGCGTCGGGTACGGGAAGGCGTGGGCGCCGTCGACCAGGGCGAAGTCGAGCCCGCGCGGCTTCCAGTCGCGGAGGACGTCGGCGGAGCTGCCGATTCGAAAGGTGAGCTTCTCGGTCGAGATCCCGCGGCGCTCGCACTCGGCCAGGATCAGGTCGGCCTCCTCCTGCGAAGGCGTGACCGCTTCGTGCTCGGTACCGCCGGCTGCGAAGACGATCGTGCTTGCGCCGGCGCCGGTCTCCAGCGTCGCCATCCCCGGGCGCACGGTTCGCTCGATGAACGCGAGTGCCTCCCACGCCAGACCCCAGAACTCCGACTGCCCGTGGAGCCCGGGCGGGGCCGAGCGCAGCTCGTCGGTCAGCGACATGGGCGGAAGCTATCGTCTAGTCCCGATGGCTGCGCGGCGTGGGCTGATCACCGGGATCGCCGGCCAGGACGGCTCGCTGCTCGCGGAGCTGCTGCTGGAAGACGGGTACGAGGTGTTCGGGATCGTGCGGCGGGCGACCTCCGAGCAGTTCGACAACCTGGCCGCGATCCGCGACCGGGTCGAGCTCGTCCAGGCAGACCTGCTCGACGAGCTCTCGCTGGTCGACGCGCTGCGCGAGTTCCGGCCGCATGAGGTCTTCAATCTCGCTTCGCCGTCGTTCGTCCCGATGTCATGGAAGGAGCCGGTGCTGACTGCCGAGTTCGCCGCCGTCGGCGTGACCGCCCTGCTCGAGTCGATCCGGCTGGTCGATCCGGAGATCCGCTTCTACCAGGCCTCCTCGTCCGAGATCTTCGGCGAGCCCCGCGAGGTGCCGCAGACGGAGGAGACGGCGCTCTCACCGGTGACCCCGTATGGAGTCGCAAAGGCGTATGGGCATCTGATCGTCCGCTCCTACCGGCGCCGGTACGGCCTCTACGCCTGTTCGGGCATCCTCTACAACCACGAGTCCCCGCGGCGGCCGCTCGACTTCGTCACCCGGAAGATCGCGCACGCGGCGGCGGCGATCTCGCTCGGTCTGGCCGGTGAGCTCTGGCTCGGCGACCTGGATGCCCGCCGGGACTGGGGGTACGCCGGCGACTACGTCCGGGCGATGGCGTTGATGCTCCGGCAGGAGGAGCCGGACGACTTCGTGATCTCGGGCGGCGTCGCGCACAGCGTCCAGGAGCTGGTGGAGCTGGCATTCGGCCACGTCGGCCTCGACTGGCGCGAGTACGTCCATATCGACGAGTCGCTGCGCAGGGGCACGGCGGAGCTGCACGACCTGGTCGGCGACTCCTCCAAGGCGCGCGCGCGACTCGGGTGGACGCCGACGCTCGACTTCGAGGGGCTCGTCCGGCTGCTCGTCGAGGCCGACCTGGAGCGTCTCCGTGGTCAGCCGGTACCCGCCAGCTCCTCGTAGACCTCCTCGTGGCGGCGGGCGCACTCGTCCCAGGTGAAACGGGCGGCCTGCTCGATCCCGCCTGACGGCGGCCGGTCGAGGACGGTGCGGATCCCCTCGGCGATCGACCCCGGATCGAGCGGGTCGAAGTAGACGGCGGCGTCGTCGCAGACCTCGGGGATCGAGGCGACGTTTGCAGCGGCCACTGGGCATCCGCAGGCCATCGCCTCGACGCAGGGGATGCCGAAGCCCTCGTAGAGGCTCGGGTAGACGAGTGCAGAGGCGCTGCGGTAGAGCTCGACCAGCTCGTCGAGGGTCACGTGACCACGCGACTCGGCTCCGTTCGGCAGCGTCAGCCGGTCGTGACCGGCGCCCGTGAGCACGAGTCGGAGGTCTGGTCGCTCGCGACGCACTTCGGCGTAGGCGGCGAACAACCGCTCGTGGTTCTTGTGCTTCCAGGCGTTCGCGGGGTAGATCAGGAACGGCTCGCGGGCGCGGCCGTCGGGAGTGAAACGGCCGTGGTCGACGGCGAGGTGGATGGCGCGGACACGCCCGGGCTCGAGGTGGAGCCGCTCGATCAACGCCTGCCGGGCGTGCTCGGAGATCGTGATCACGATCCGGCTCCTGCGGACGGTCCAGCCGTAGACGCGCCGGCGGTAGGCGAGCTCCGCGCGCGAGAAGAACTCGGGGAACACCTCATGCTGGATGTCGAGCACGGTCGTGGCTGCGGGCGGCCTGTCCAGCGGGGGCAACATGACCGAGAGCGGAAAGTGGATCGCTTCCAGCTCGCCGGTGCGGAGCGCGCGGCGGAGCCGACCGGGCGCGACGGCGGCGAGCGACATCGCCGCCATCCGCCCCGGCATCGACTGCGAGGCGCGGTACTCGGGGACGATGGTCGTGGGGAGCCCGGCGCCGGCGTCGGCGGCGATCGTCGGTACGAAGGCGTGATACTCGAGCCGCCCGACGCGGCCGAGCCCCTTGCAGAGCTCGCGCGCGTACGTCTCCGATCCCCCGACCACCCCGGGGACGAGGGTCAGCAGCGAGATCCCGACCACGAGCCGAGTTAAGCAGGCGCCGGAGCCGGTGCCACGAGCTAACAGAGCCGTAATCGACCGCTTCTACAATGGTTCGATGCCCGGGACCAAGTCGTCGAACCGTGCCTCTGCAGCGGTTTCTCCGCCTGGGGAGGTCGACGTCGAGGCGCTCGTCGCCCGGCTTCGCGAGGAGTTGGCAGGCGGGCCGAATGGGGCAGGCGAGGGGCGCGGACAACTGCTGGCCGCGCGCCATCGGGCAGAGAGGCTCTGGGCCGTCTCGGCCGACCGGCCGCTCGAGCGTCGGCCCGGGCTCAAGGGCTGGGTCGCCTACCCCGTCAAGAAGCTCCTGCGACCACTGCTCCGCTGGTACGTCGAGCCGCTCGCGCACGAGCAGCGGATGTTCAACGACGTCGTGCTCAAGATGGTCGACGGCATCCTCGAGGAGGTCGACCGCGGTGAGCGCTCGCGCGAGGAGGCAGCAAGGACGCTCGGCGAGTTGGAAGAACGGCTGACCCGGGTCGAGCGACGCGGGGGCAGCGGCGCTGGCCAGGCGCCTGCGACGGTCGCTGGCCAGCCGGCCGCTGCCGCAGTCCCCGACTACTTCGCCTTCGAGGCGAGAATGCGCGGCTCGACCGCCGACGTCCGCGAACGCCAACGGTCGTATGTCGACGACTTCCGCGACGCTGCGCCCGTGCTCGACGTCGGCTGCGGCCGGGGGGAGATGCTCGGGCTGCTCGGCGACGCCGGGATCGCGGCGCACGGGGTCGACGCGGACGCGGACATGGCCGCCTACGCTCGCGGCGAGGGCCTCGACGTCGAGCAGGCGGACGCGATCGCCCACCTGGAGCAGATCGCGGACGGCGGCCTCGGCGGGATCTTCGCCGGCCAGGTGGTCGAGCACCTGCCGCCGGCCACTCTCTTCCGGTTCCTCGAGCTGGCCGCGCTGAAGCTGCGCCCCGGCGGGCTGCTGGTCGCCGAGACGATCAACCCGCTCTCGCCGCTCGCCCTCCGCTCCTACTTCGCCGATCTGACGCACGCCCAGCCGCTCGTCCCCGAGACGCTCGAGCTCCTGGCGAAGCAAGCGGGGTTCCGCGAAACGGAAATCCGGTTCCTCAACGCGCCGCGCCACGCCGACGACGTCGACGAGCGCATTCGCGAGATCCTCTTCGCGCCGCTCGACTACGCGCTCGTCGCCAGAACTTGAGAATCGCCGTCTGCCGTCCACAGGTCGCCTTCGCCCGGGGCGGAGTCGAGATCTTCACCGATGACCTCGTCGCGGAGCTCCAGCGGCGTGGGCACGACGCCGATCTCGTCAGCGTCCCCTTCAAGTGGTATCCGGGGGAGCGCGTCCTGACGCAGACGTTCCTCTGGCGGCTCCTCGACCTCGAGGAGGCCGACGGCCGCCGCATCGACCTGGCGATCGCGACCAAGTTCCCCTCGTACGTCGTCCGCCACCCGAACAAGGTGGTCTGGCTCGTCCATCAGTTCCGCCAGGCCTACGAGCTCGACCGCACCGCCCTCGGCCAGTTCGGCGAGTCGCCCGAGGAGCGCGCGATTCGCCGCAAGGTCCAAGAGCTCGACAGGGTGGCGCTGGGCGAGGCACGCAAGGTCTTCGCGACGTCCAGCAACGTCGCCGAGCGCCTGCGCCGCTCGACCGGGATCGAGGCGGAGGTGATGCCGCACCCGCCGCAGGAGCTGCCGTACCGCTGCGACGAATACGGCGACTTCGTCCTCTCGGTCGGGAGGCTCGACCGCGCGAAGCGGATCGATCTGCTGATCGAGGCGGCACGGCAGTCCGGCACGCCCGTGGTGGTCGCGGGCGACGGTCCCGACCGGGAGCGGCTCGAGTCGCTGGCCGACGGCACCATCCGCTTCATGGGCCGCGTCTCGGACGAGGAGCTCACCGATCTCTACGCCCGGTGTCTCGCGGTGTTCTACGCCCCCGTGGACGAGGACTTCGGGATGGTGCCCTATGAGGCGTTTCTCGCCTCCAAGCCGGTCGTGACCACCACCGACGCCGGCGGGCCGCTGGAGGTGGTGACCGACGGAGTGACCGGGCTCGTCGTCGAGCCGCGGGCCGAGGCGGTCGCGGCCGCCTTCACGCGGCTCAACGGGGAGGACGCGACCGCCTGGGGCGAGGCGGGCCGCAAGCTCGCCAGGCGCGTCACCTGGGACTCGACCATCGACAGGCTGCTGCTTTGATGCGCGTCGCCTACTACTCGCCGCTGCCCCCATCCCGGTCGGGGATCGCCGACTACTCGGCACTCCTCCTTCCCGCACTCCGGGAGCGGATGGACGTCGTCGTTGCGCGCCCCGGACGGTTCCGCCGAGCCCCGAAGGCGGACGTCAACCTGTACCACGTCGGCAACGACCCGGTTGAGCACGGCTGGGTCGTGGAGGCGCTCGGGCGGCGGGCCGGGATCGTCGTCCTCCACGAGTTCGTCCTGCACCATCTGGTCTCTGGGATCACCCTTGCGCGCGGCGACGTCGAGGGCTACTGCGCCGCGCTCGAGCGGGAGGCGGGCGCGGAGGGTCGCGACCTCGGTCTCGCCGTCCAGCAGGGCAGGATCGAGCCGCTCTGGGAGACGCGCGCCCAGGAGTTCCCGCTCGCGCACGGCGTGCTCGACGCGGCCACGGGCCTGATCGTCCACTCCCGGTACGTCGAGGGCCTCGCCCGCGACGCCGGCTACGACCGCCCGATCCAGCGGGTGCCGATGCCTGCGTGGCCTGTGCCGCCGATCGTCCCGGAGCCGATCGCGGGCGGACCGGTGATCGGCTGCTTCGGGCACGTCAACGAGAGCAAGCGCATCCCCCAGCTCCTCGAGGCCTTCGTGCGGCTGGGGCCGGATGCGCGATTGCTGCTCGTCGGCTCCTGGTCGCCGCGCCTGCCCAGGATCGAGCTGCCCCCGAATGTGATTCGTCGCGACTACGTCGCAGAGGACGAGCTCTGGCGCCTGCTGGCCGCTTGCGACGCTGTCGTGTCCCTTCGCTGGCCGACGATGGGCGAGACCTCCGCTGCTGCGGTCCGGGCGCTCTCCGTCGGCAGGCCCTTGGTCGTCAGCGACGTCGGCGCCTTCCGGGAGCTGCCGGACCAAGTCGCGATCAAAGTGCCGGTCGGTGACGGCGAGATCGATGCGCTGGTCCAGGCGATGCGCCGGGCAGCAGGCAACCAGGAGATGAGCGAGGCGGCGAGCAGTGTCGCCGCGACGGAACACCGCCTCGACCGGACGGCCGATCTCTACACAGAAGCGCTTCGCTCGATGATCCCCGCGGTGGCCGCATGAGGGTCGCGTACTACTCGCCGCTGCCGCCTTCCCGCTCGGGCATCGCCGACTACTCTGCGCTGCTGCTGCCGGAGCTCGAGAAACGGATCGACGTCGTCCTCCCGCGGCCGGGACGTTTCCGGCGCGACCCGCAGGCTGACATCGCCCTGTACCACGTCGGCAACGACGCGGAGGCGCACGGCTGGATCGTCGAGGCGCTCCGCCGCAGGCCAGGCGTGGTCGTCCTGCACGACTTCGTGCTCCACCATCTCGTCGTCGGCCTGACCTTCGCCCGCGGCGACGCCGCCGGCTACCTGGCGGCGATGGAGCGCGAGGATGGCCTGGTCGGACGGCTGCTCGCCTACGCCGTGCTCGACAACAAGCTGCCGCCGCTCTGGGAGACCCGGCCCGAGGACTTTCCGCTCGCGGGCGAGGTGCTCGACCACGCGACCGGCCTCATCGTCCACTCGCACCACGTGGAGCGGCGCGCGCGGGAGGCCGGCTTCGGCGGCCCGATCACCCGGATTCCGCACCCCGCGTGGCCACTGCCCGAGCTCGCGCCGGTCGCGGTACAGGGCGAGCCGCTTTACGGCTGCTTCGGCCACCTGAACGAGACCAAGCGGATCGCTGAGCTGGTCTCGGCGTTCGAGCGCCTGCGGGAGCGGCGGCCCGGCGCGCGGCTCCTGCTGGTCGGCTCGCTGGCGGTCCGGCTCGACCGCCTGGAGCTGCCCGAGGGTGTCGAGCACCGCGACTACGTCCCCGAGAACGAGCTGTGGTCGCTGATGGCAGCCTGCGACGCAATCGTCTCGCTCCGCTCGCCGACGATGGGCGAGACGTCGGGGAGCGCGATTCGCGCGCTGTCGCTCGGCAAGCCGCTCGTCGTCAGCGACGTCGGTTGGTTCTCGGAGCTGCCCGCCGACGCCGTGATCAAGGTGCCGGTGGACGAGCGTGAGGAGGACACGCTGCCGGCCGCACTGGAGGCGCTCGCCGATCCAGACGTTCGCGCAGCGATGGGCGGGCGCGCGCGCGAGCTGGTCGCACGCGAGCACCAGGTGGATCGCGTCGCCGAGGCCTACGCCGCCGCGCTGGAGACTGCTGCCGGCGGCGCAGTCGTGGAGGAACGCGTCCTGCACGAGGTAGCATCGGCGGCCGCCGAGGTCGGGATGGACGCGGACGACACGGCGGTCCTCGCGGCGCGACTCCGCGAGGTCGGCCTTGGCGACTAGCACCGCGGCGCAGTCGCCGCGGACGCGCACGGTCGAGCTCGTCCGAGCCGTCCCGATGTGGGCCTGGGTCGTCGGCCTCGTGGTCGTCTCGGCCGGGATCCGCTACGCGCTCGCACGGCGGATCGTCGCGCCCTGGATCATGGTCGACGAGCTCGTCTACTCGGAGCTCGCCAAGAGCTTCGCCGATGCCGGTCGCTTCCTGCTTCGAGGCGAGCACACCGCAGCCTACGGCCTCGTCTACCCGGCCATCCTCAGCCCCGCGTGGGCGCTCTTCGACCGGGTCCCGCAGGCCTACGCGGCGGCGAAGGCGATCAACGCCGTGGTCGTCTCGCTGGCGGCGATTCCGGCGTACCTGCTCGCCCGCCGCGTGTGCTCGCGCCCATTCGCCTTCGGCGCAGCCGTGCTGGCGATGTCGGTGCCGACGCTGCTCTTCGCCGGGATGCTGATGACCGAGAACGCCTTCTACCCGGCGTTCCTGCTCGCCGCGTTGGCGATGGTCCTATGGCTGGAGCGGCCCGACCTGCGCCGCACGCTCTTTCTCTTCGTGACGTTCGTGCTCGCGTACCTGACTCGGGCGCAGGCGGTGGCGATCCTGCCGGCGCTGGCAACCGCGCCGTTCCTCGTCTCCGGCAGACGGGCGCTCCGAGAGTTCCGCTGGTTCTTCGCGGCCGGCGCGGCGGCGGTCCTGCTCGTCTTGGTCGTCCAGGTCGCGCGCGGCGCCTCGATCTTCGGCGTTTTCGGTGCCTACGAAGTCGCTGGGCATGCCGGCTACACGGCCGGCGGTGTCTTCCACTGGTGGCTGTACCACTGGGAGGAGCTGATCCTGTCGCTCGGTGTGGTGCCCTTCGTCGCGCTCGTCGTGCTCGCGCTGACGGCCCCCGGGCGGCCGCGCCCGGAGCGCGCCTTCCTGGCCACGGCGGTGACGCTCTCGTTCTGGCTCGTGCTGCTCGTGGCCACGTTCGCGTCCGAGCAGTCACTCCGCGTCGAGGAGCGGAACATGTTCTACGTCGCGCCGCTCTTCCTGACCGCGCTGATGCTCTGGGTCGAGCGGGGCTGCCCGCGTCCGTGGGCGGTCGCCGTCCCCACGGCCGCGATCGCCGTCTCCGCGGTGACGGTGTTGCCCTACACGAAGCTGATCGGCCTGCCGGCCGTCTCCGACACGACGGCGCTCCTTCCGCTCTGGTCGATCGCGCCGTCGTTCGGCGGGATCGGAAACCTGTACTGGGTCGTCCTCGTCGCCTCGGTGGGCGCCTGCCTGCTCTTTCTGTTCGTACCGGTGCGCTACGCGCTGGTCGTACCCTTGCTCGTGTTCGTCTACTTCGGGATCTCCCAGAAGCCCATCGAGGGGAAGTACCGGCAGGCGTCGATCCTCGACCTGTTCCAGGGGATCACCGCCGCCCATCCCGACTGGGTCGACCGCGCCGTCGGCCGCGACGCGCAGGTGTCGCTGATCTGGTCGGGGAACACCGACAAGTACTCGGTGTGGGAGAACGAGTTCTTCAACCGGAGCGTGCGGCACTTCTACTACACGAGCTCGCCGCTCCAGGGCGACCTCCCCGAGAAACCGCTGACTACCGATCGCGAGACCGGGCTGATGAGCGGCCCCGACGGCAAGGTCGTCCGCGCCGACTACGTCCTCACCGACGGGACCGTCGACGTCGGTGGGCAGATCGTGGCGCAGGACGCGCGCAAGGGGATCGTCCTTCGGCGGATCTTCGGCCCGCTGCGGCAGGTGTCGCGGGTGGACGGGCTCTATCCGCAGGACACGTGGTCCGGGCCCGAGGTCACGTACACGCGTCTCGGCTGCCGCGGCGGATCGGTCACGGTCACGCTGCAGTCGGACCCGGGGTTGTTCACGAAGCCGACCACCGTGATCGCGTCGGTCGGCGGACGACGCATGGCGCGGGCAAGCGTCGCGCCGACGGCGACCGAGTTGCTGACCGTGCCGCTCGTCCGGCACGGAGAGTCGTGTGTCGTTCGCTTCACGGTCTCGCCGACCGCGGTGCCGAAGGTGGTCACGAACGGGCAGAACCCCGACCCGCGTGAGCTCGGGGTCCACTTCACACAGTTCACCTACGAGCCGTCGTAGTGCGCATTGCGTTCGACGTCTCGCCGCTCTCGCATCCACGGACCGGGGTGGGCAACTACATCCGCGGCTCGCTCGCCGGGCTGGTCACGGCGGCAGGCTCCGAGCACGAGGTCGTCCCGTTCGCTCCGACCAGCCCGGAGGGGAAGAAGCGCATCCCGGCGGCCCTCGTCGGCATTCCCGTGGAGCCGCGGCTTCGCTTCCTGCCGTTCGCGCACCACTGGCGCCAGGCCTGGAGCCGGGTGGGACGGCCGCCGGTCGAGCAGTTCCTCGGGCCGGTCGACGTGCTCCATTTCTCCGACTGGATGTACCCGCCGCAGCGTGGCGGGGTTCGCTCGACGATGGTGCACGACCTCATACCGCTGCGCTTCCCGGAGTGGGTGCAGGGCCGAACGAAGCGGATGCACGGCGCCAAGTACCGGAACGCGGCTCGCACGTGCGACGTGATCTTCGTCAACTCGGAGTTCACGAAAGGCGAGGTGGTCGAGTTGCTCGGCGTGGCGCCGGCGAAGGTCGTGGTCGCATATCCGGGGGTGGAGATCTCACCGGACGGGGAGAGCGCCGATCTCGGCCGCCCCTACGTCCTCACCGTCGCGACGCTCGAGCCGCGCAAGAACCTCGAGACGCTCCTGGACGCGCCGCTGCCGGACGGCCTCGCGCTCGCCGTCGTCGGTGCTGAGGGGTGGGGGCCACAACCGTCGCTCGACCGGCCCGACGTGATCCGGCTGGGCTACGTCGACGACGACGAGCTCGCGTGCCTCTACCGGGGTGCCGTCGCCTTCGTCTACCCCTCGCGCTTCGAAGGCTTCGGGATCCCGATCGTCGAGGCGATGGCAGCCGGCGTGCCGGTGGTCGCCTCTGGCCACCCGTCGATGGACGAGGCCGCCGGCGACGCCGCGGTGCGTGCCGACCCGGATGACCCAGCGGCGATCGGCTCTGCGCTCGAGGAGGCGCTCCGCCGTCGCGACCAGCTCGTTCCGCGTGGGCTGACCCAGGCGGCGCGTTTTCGCTGGGACGAGACCGGCCGCGTCATGCTGCAGGCGTTTTCAGCATGCGCGTAGGCCTCGACACGTCGCCGCTCGTCCAGACGCAGGCCGGCACGGCCCGCTACATCCGTGGCCTGCTTGCCCACAACGAGTACGAGCGCCTGTCCTGGGGCGGGCGCACGCGACTCGCGACGATCGTCCGCGACGCGTTGTGGTACCCACACGGGCTCCCGCACGCGGCCCGCGGCGTCGACGTGCTGCACTGCCCGACCTTCCGAGGCCCTGTACGGAGCGGCGTCCCGGTGGTAGTAACGGTGCACGACCTCGCCGTCCTTCGCCACCCGGAGACGTTCAACCAGTGGACGCGGCACTACAGCCGCCTTGTCGTTCCCAGGGTGGCGCGGGCGGCGAGGCGCGTGATCGCGGTCTCGGAGTTCACGCGCGACGAGATCGTCGAGCTGCTCGGCGTGCCCCGCGAGCGGATCGACGTGATCCCGAACGCGGTCGGGCCGCCGTTCGTCGCGGACGGCCCGGCGGCGAAGGGTGACTATGTGCTCGCCGTCGGCACGCTGGAGCCGCGCAAGAACCAGGCGCTCGTGCAGCAGGCTGCACGAGCGCTGGCGGTCGAGCTGCGAGTGGTGGGCGCGCGCGGCTGGGGCGATGTCCAGATCGATGGGTGGGTTGGTCAGGTGCCGGACGAGCAGCTGGCTGCCCTCTACCGCGGGGCGCGCTGCCTCGTCTATCCATCGCTCTACGAAGGGTTCGGGATCCCGGTGTTGGAGGCGATGGCGTGCGGGACTCCGGTGGTCACGAGCGCGGGCGGCGCGACCGAGGAGGTCGCCGGCGGCGCCGCGGTGCTCGTCGATCCGCACGACGTCGCGGCAATCGCGGCAGGGATCGAGGAGGCCGAGGCTCGGCGCGACGACTTGCGTTCCCGCGGGATCGAGCGGGCGGCCCGATTCACGTGGGAGCGAGTGGCGACCGAGACCCGCGCGGTGTACGAACAGGCGGCCGCATGACGCCGAGGCCGATCGTCGTCATCGACGCCGACGTGCTCGGCCGGCAGCGCACCGGAGACGAGACCTACGTCGAGAACCTGCTGCGGTTCCTGCCTGCGATCGCCGACGAGTTCCGCCTCGCCGCGATCACGCGCCACCCGGAGCTCGTGCCCGCGGACGTGGAGCCGATTCATGTCGCCACCGGCTCGCAGGAGCTGCGGATGGCCTGGTCGGTGCCGCGCGTGCTCCGCCGTCTGCGACCGGCGCTGGCGCACTTCCAGCACGCGATGCCGCTTCGATGTCCGTGTCCGGCGGTGGTGACGATCCACGATCTCTCGTTCGAGCGCGATCCGCGCGCCATGAGTCGCCGCGACCGCTTCGTCTTCCGGCGCGTTGTGCCGCGGGCAGCTCGAAGCGCGCGGCGCGTGATCGCCGTGAGCGAGCGGACGAAGCGCGACCTGGTCGACCTCTATGGCATCCCGCCTGACCGGATCACCGTTACGCCGCACGGCGTCGACCCAGCGTTCGGGCCGGGTCAGGTCGCAGGCGAGGGCTACCTGCTGTTCGTGGGCGCCGTGCAGGCGCGGAAGGACCCGCTTGCGGCCGCGCGCGCTGCGCAGGAGGTTGGCCTCCCGCTCGTCGTTGCGGGGCCGGCACGTGACCCCGAGCTGGCTCGCGAGCTCGAGGCGCTCGGAGCGGACCTGCGCGGCTACGTCGACAAGGCCGAGCTGGCCGGCCTCTACCGCGGCGCGGCTGCACTCGTCCTGCCTTCGCGCTACGAAGGTTTCGGGCTCCCGGTGCTGGAGGCGATGGCTTCGGGTGTGCCGGTCGTCGTCGCCGACGAGCCTGCGCTGCGTGAGGTCGCGGCTGACGCCGCCGTCTACTCCGACGGCGACCTCGCCGCTGCGATCCGAACGGGGCTCGCCGAGCGCGACCGGCTCGTCGCGGCCGGGCTCGAGCGGGCGAAGGCGTTCAGCTGGGAGGAAACGGCGCGCCGGACGCTGGAGGTCTACAGCGAGGCCCTGGCGTGATCTCCGCGATCGTCGTATCGCACCGGCACCACGCGGAGCTGGCCGAGTCTCTGCCGGCCCTCGCCCCTCAGGTCGACGAGATCGTCCTGGTCGCGAACGTCTTCGGCAGTCTCCCCCACGACACTCACGGCGCCCGTGTGGTCCAGAACGCCGAGCCACTCAGCTACGCCGCCAATCTGAACCGAGCCATCGCGGAGACGACCGGCGAGCTCGTCCTGGTCAACAATCCGGACGCCGTCCCCGAGCCCGGCGCCGTCGTCGTCCTCGCCGAGTTCATGAACGAGCACGCCCGTTGTGGAATCGCCGGCCCGCGTCTGGTGAATCCGGATGGCTCGTGGCAGGCGTCGCGCAGGCGCTTTCCGACCGTTGGCGGCACGCTCGTGCGCCGCACGCCCCTGCGCCGGGTCTTCCCGCCGCTCGAGCGCCAGCGGGCGCACTACGAGCTCGACGAGCGGCCGGACGAGCCGGTCGAGGCGGACTGGATGCTGGGCGGCTCGCTTCTCCTCCGCCGGGCGATGCTCGACCAGCTGGGCGGCTACGACGCCGGCTTCCGGATGTACGGGGAAGAGATCGACCTCTGCTACCGGGCCGCCAAGGCGGGCTGGGACCGCTGGTACGTCCCGCGGGCGGTCGTCCGTCACCGCTGGGACGCGCTCACCGACCAGACCTTCTGGACGCGTCGCACCATCTGGCACTGGCGCTCGATCATCCGGTTCGTGCGCAAGCATCCCGAGCGGCTCTTCGCCCGTTGACCATCGAGACGTGGACCGATCGCGAGTACGCCGACCCGGTCCCGTACCTCCGCCACCGCGCCGAGCTGATCCGCTCGCTCGGCCCGCCGCTCGAGGACGGCGACCGGCTGGTCGACCTCGCCTGCGGCGACGGCGGGCTGGCGGACTTCCTGCCGGGACTCGAGTACATCGGCGTGGACGCCGATCCACGGATGGTCGAGGAGGCGGCGGTGAAGGGCCGGGCGATCGTCCACGCCGACCTGAACGACTTCACGCCAGACGGCCCGGTCTCCGCGACGTCCCTCTTCCGTGCCCTGTACTACGCGCGCGATCGCAGCCGATTCTTCCGTCACGTCGCGGGCTACACGACCAAGAAGGTCGTGTTCGACCTCAACCCGCGCCAGTACCGGGTCGAGGACGTTCACTCCGACCTGCGGGCGGCCGGATGGGCAGAGGTCGCGATGCGTCCGTTCTTCGTGTCGCAGACGCGCGCCCTGCCGGGGCCGGTCGGGGCCGCACTGATGCTCGCCGAGAGAGGCGGGCCGGCGGCGCGGCTCGCCTTGCGCTACCGCTTCACGTACCTGGTCGCGGCCTGGCCTGACTCAACCGGCTGACGCGATCACTTCTGCTCGAACCCGTACGAGACCTGTGCGCCGAGCTGCCGACGGTCGCTGCCGCCGAAATCGTGCGGGGAGAAGGTCGGCGAGACGGTCACCTCGACCCGCGTGCGCGGCTCGCCGGGAACCCGGAACACCCTCGTCTTCCCGCTGTGCACCGTCCAGCGCAGCACCTGCGAGACTTTCCCCAGTGCCGGCTGCTTGTCCGGCCCACGGACGAGGCGTCCGACCTTGATCGTCACGTGTCCCGGCTTGTCGGTGCCCTGCCAGCCCTGGCGCGAGACCGTGATCTTGATTACGCCCGGCTTGTTCTGCGGCGTGGAGAACTGGTTGTAAGCGCTGAAGGCCGGTGTGCCCTCCGGAGCGCCCAGCGGCGGGGTCATCCAGCCGTCGGGCGTGATGCCGACGGGAGTGCTGGCGAGCCGGAGCGGCCGGTCGATCTTCAGCAGCCGCCATTGCGCCGGCGTCACGACCACCTTGTGGATCGGGAAGCCGAATTCGTCCTGCTTGATGACCGACTGCACCTGCGGGCGGAGGAGGTCCTTCCCCTGGACCGCGATGTTCGCGTCCGCGACCATGTAGTCCACCCCCGCCGGCGCCCCGGTGGGAATCGACTGGCCGGTCAGGAGGCCGTCCGGCCCGGCGTCGGGGGTGACGTAGCCGGGCGCCCGCCGGCCCGGCGACGGTGCCGTGCCGTCCAGGCTCCAGACGTAGGTCAGGCCGCGGTTCCAGAACTCCATCAGCCAGATTCCCTGCGGGTCGGTGATCTTCTGGCCGAGGTAGATCGTCGGTTTCCCGCCGGTCCTGTCGTCGATCCACGTTGCCGGAGTGGGGAAGTTGCGGAGCAGGTTCTTCGAGAATTTGTTGACCCCGTTCGAGGCCGAGACCTCGCCGGCGACGTTCCAGGCGATCAGCAGCACGGCGCCGACGACGGTGACCGCGGTTCCAAGCCAGTGCCGCCGCGCGACGGCGCGCAGGCGGGGCAGGAGCAGCAATGCGACCGAGATCACGAGCACGACCGAGAGCAGGATCTTCACGTCGCCGGCGTCGAAAGCGAGGTCGCGGTTGGCCATCTGGACGATCGCGAGCCCGAGCGCGTCCGCGTACGGGAAGAGGTCGAGCTGGAACGGCGTGGTCAGGATCATGTAGAGGACGAGGCCGGCGCTGGCGGCCAGGGCGACGAGGTTCAACCGGCGGCGCTGGAAGGCGAGTGCCGTGGCGACGAAGCAGAGCGGCGCGAGGTAGATCAGGTTGCGCTCCTCGACCACGGTCGAGAACACCGTCGACAGATATGCAGCCTTGACGGCCGTGTAGATGCCGAAGACGAGAACGGACGCGGAGGTGAGGGCGACGAACGCGCGCAGCTCGCGCGTCCACGGCTCGCCCTTCGGTCGCACGAGCGCAGCGAGCGAGATCACCGGCAGCAGCCCGACCCCGATCGTGAACGCGCCGCCGGCCCAGAGGCCGAACTCGATCATCCGGTGCCGGTAGTAGCCGGTGGCGACCAGCCAGCTCTGCGAGAAGGCCCCGACGCTGGCGCTGAACACGATCACAGCGCCGATCGCCAGGACGACGAAACCGACCCAGTCCCACGTGCTCCAACCGGAGCGCCAGCGCGTGACCGGCCCGCTCGTCCAGGCGAGGAAGAGCGCCGCCAGTATGTACGCGACGATCAGGATCGCCAGCTGGCCGCGTATCGCCCAGGCGAAGCCGACCGACAGCGCAGCGCCGATGTTCCACCACCAGGAGCGTGTCACCAGCCCCTTGGCGATCAGCAGGAACGACAGCGCCGCGGCCGTGTAGGCGAGAGGCTCCTCGATCATGAACGACCCGTACGCGAGCGCCGGGCCCGCGACCGCGCCGATCGCGGCGAAGAGCGCCCAGAAGCGCGAGACGATCATGCGGGCGAGCAGGTACGTCGGGAAGATCGCCGAGCTCATCGCGATCACGCCGAAGTACTTGATCGCCGAGTAGGCGGTATGGACGTCGTTGATCCACCAGAACGGCGCGATGAAGTAGCTGTAGAGCGTGTCGAAGGAGACCGAGTGGTGCCGTTCCGAGGCCTGGCCCGTCTCGGCGATGCTGCGGGCGAGCTGCGTGTACTTGAGCTCGTCGGTGAAGAGCCACGGGGTGACGTGGCCGCGGGTCTGCCACCCATAGAGGACGCACATCCAGAGGAAAGCGACGACGACCGGGACGGCATTCGTCAGCCGGTCGGCCCACGTCCGCTCGGCCGCGGGGAGCGACGTGGCAGTGGGTGCTGCGGCGGTCATGACGGGCCTTGTGCGGCGCCCATCACTGCGACGGGGTCGAGATCCGTCTCGCGCCGGACGAAGCGGCAGGGAACGTCGGCCGCAGCGCAGGCGCGCACGACCGCGTCGAGATGGTCGGCAGGCGCGCTCGGGATCGTTACGAGCACCGTGTCGGGCCGCGCGGCGTCGAGGATCCGGTCGATGTCGAGCGTCCCGCCGCGGACGGGAACGCCGAGCAGCCGCCGGCGATGCAGGCGCGGATCGTCGTCGACGAAACCCACCACGCGCTCGCCGGGCGTCTCGCGGAGCTCGCGGAGCAGGCTTCGCCCAGAGCGGCCTGCCCCGACGATCAACGTCCGGTGGGCGTCACGCTCGCGCAGGGTGGAGCGGGCGCGGAAGAGCGCGCGCTCGCCGAACCGCGAGGCTCCGATCACGGGAATGCAGAGCAGCGCATCGAGCACGAACACGCTGAAGGGGAAGTCGCCGAGCGGCACGGTCGCGACCACGAACCCCGCCGCGGCCAGCTCCGAGACGACGACGCCGAGGACGATCGAGGCCGCCTCGCGGGATCCGGCGAAGCGCCAGATCCCCTGGTACAGCCCGAGCAGGATGAAGGCGATGTAGCGGGTGACGAGCACCGCGGGGAGCGCAACGGTGAAGACGTGCCGCTGGTACTGGGTGCCCGTGCCCTGGACGATCAGCAGGTAGGCGACCGTGAAGCAGGCGCTGATCAGGACGAAGTCGAGCAGCACCTCGAGCAGCCGTCGCCGGTGGAGCACGACGGTCCGCAGCATCCAGCCTCCGGGGACCGCCTCGGCCTGGGCCGTGCTGCCGCGCTCCAGGTCGACCAGGAAGCCGGCGAACTGGACGAGCAGCGCAAAGGTGACGAGCACGCCGACGAGCGTGATGCGGTAGTCGCCGAGGACGGAGTACGCGAGCGAGGTCGCCCCGAGCCCGGCCGCGATCGCCGCCAGGAGGACGACGGTCTTCTGCTCCGAGAGCCCGCCGCGGACCAGTCGGTGCGAGGTGTGGTCCTTCCCGCCCTGGTGGATCGGGCGCCGTTCGCGCATGCGCACCGCCGTCACCAGCGCGGTGTCGAGGATCGGCACCGCGAGGACCAGGATCGGCAGCAGCAAGGTCGCGACCGTCGTCTCCGCCACCTTCCAGCTCGTCGCGAGCCCGAGCGCGCCGAGCGTGAAGCCGAGCACCTGACTCCCCGAGTCGCCCATGAACACGAGGGCGGGCTTGCCCGGGCGGAAGTTGAAGAGCAGGAACCCCACGCAGGCGAGGCCGAGGCTGAGTGAGAGGACTAGCAGGAGCCGCTCCTCGTGAACGGTCACGGCATCGATCGCGAAGAAGACCGCGGCGATCAGGGCGAGCGTTCCGGCGAGACCGTCCATGTTGTCGAGCAGGTTGAAGGCGTTGGTCATCCCCACGAGCCAGAGCAGCCCGATGACCCAGGCGAGGACGTCGTTGGAGACGATCTCGACCGAGAGCCCGGTGGAGAGCGCGATTGCGGCCGCCCCGAACTGTGCGGCGAGCTTCATCGGGGCCGGCAGCGTGTAGACGCTGTCTCTTATACA
>JBKPRA010000059.1:0-5310 GCA_046734335.1 Actinomycetota bacterium
CGTGTCCGGGAAGTCGATGATCACCCAGCCGGCCGGGCTGCCGCCCACGAGCTGGCCGGCCTCGCTATCGAAGTTCGGCTGGGTCGGGTTCCAGGAGATGTTGACGCCGATCTTGCCGCCGAGCTTCTCGTACTGGGCGACAAACAGCTGCTTGAGCGCCGTCCCAAACGCATCGTTGCGGGCGCCGACGTTGAGCGTCGCGCCCTTGCCGAAGGCATCGATCGCTGCCCGAGCGAGCACCTTCCCCTGCAGCGTGTCCGACGGGTACACGCGCCAGAGATAGCCGTTGTCCTTGATGTCGGAGAGCTGCGGCGCACTCGAGGTGGGGGAGATCTGGACGATCCGGTTGGGGATCGTGACTGACTGCGCCATCGGGATCGTCGCACTCGACGCCATCTCGCCGATGATCACGTTGGCGTGGTTGGCCTTGATCAGCTTCGTTGCCGCTTCGACCGACGCTGCGGCCTGCGTCTGCCCGTCCTCGGAGCCGACGAGCTTGACCTGGATCTTCGGCGCAAGCCCGTCCTTCTTCAGCGCCGCGTTCTGGAGCGCGACTGTCGCCTTGACGGCACGGTCGAGGTTGGCGCCGTAGGCGGCGAGGTCGCCGGTGAACGGCAGAACGTCGCCAATTCGGAGCGTGAACGCACAGGTCTTCACGGCCGATCGCGTGTCGCGCGCCGAGCCGACCGAGACGGCGACGGCAGCAGCTGCGGCGCCAACGACCACGACGGTGATGACTCTCGTCTTCTTCACGATCCCTCCTTCGCAGCACGGCTCAGAATGGCAACAGTGAACGATCGACCGGGCCGACGCAAGCGGCGCTCTATGCTCCGGCAGATGACGGAGATGAAGCTCTACGACATCCGCGTCACCGTCGAGCGGATCGAGGGCCGCTCGGTCTGCGGGCTTCAGGTCGGAGACTACTTCGAGGTCACGGAGTCGAGTCGCGTACGGATCCCGGAGGGACGGCACTTCTGCCTGTATGCGCTGCAGTCTGTGCTGCCGCTCATCCCGGCGAAGCAGCGTCGTCTGCCGGCGGAGGACTGGCTCGAACAGGATTCGCTGGTCTGCTGCCCGGATCCCGAGGAGCGGGTGGTGATGCGGATCGAACGGATCGGCGAGCGCCCGCTGACGACGGAGGAGCTGACCTGAGAGAGGTCGGGCTCGGGCTGCAGTCGGACAAGCGGCCGGACGGGTACTCGGCGCTCGCGCAGCGGGCGGAGGCGGGCGGCTTCGACGTGATCTCGGTCTACCACGACCTGCTCTTCCAGCCGGCGATCTTTCCACTGCTCGTGATCGCGGGCGCCACCGAGCGCATGCGTCTCGGGCCGGCGGCGCTGAATCCGTCGACGCTGCATCCGGTCGAACTGGCAGGCCAAGCGGCGGCATTGGATCTCGCGTCGGGCGGTCGCGCCTATCTCGGGCTGGTGACAGGCGCTTGGCTCGACCGGCTGGGGCTGGACGGGCGGGCCGCGGTCGCGCGGATGCGAGAGGCGGTCGAGATCGTGCGGCGCCTGTTCGACGGTGACCGCTCGGGCTTCGCGGGCTCGCATTTCTCCCTCGCGCCCGGTGTGGGCTTCGAGTACGAGCCGCTCCGAAAGCGGATACCGCTGATGATCGGCACCTGGAAGCCGCGCATGGCTGCACTGGCCGGCGAGGTCGCGAACGAGGTGAAGATCGGAGGCTGCGCAAATCCGGAAATGGTGGAGCTGATGCGCAGCTGGATCGGCAACGACGACGTCGGCATCGTAGTCGGGGCCGTGACCGTGGTCGACGAGGACGGCGACGCGGCGCGGGAGCGCGCCCGACGGGATGTGGCGATGTACCTAGAGGTGGTTGGGGGCCTGGACGCGACGATCGAAGGCCCGCCGCCGCTCGACAAGTTCACGATCGCGGGTACGCCCGAGGAGGTGGTAGCGCACACTCTCCGGCTCTACGAAGCGGGTGTGAAGCGGGTCGAGTTCGGAACGCCTCAGGGCCTGACGACCGCTCGCGGCATCGAACTCCTCTGCGACCGCGTGCTCCCTCTGCTGAAACAGGCCGCCTCGCGCTCGCCCTCGGTCTAGCTGGGTTTCATGCGGATTCCTGACTCGCGGCGAGTGTCAACGTCGGCCGATTTCGGTGGGTTGCGTTGCTCCGTGTTGCCCTACGAGCGGCAGCTCGCAGCTGCTCGAAGAAGCTTCGGTCAGACACGCAAAGATCGCATGGATGGTCGCACTTCAGGAGTGGGCCGGGCAGGGATCGAACCGCGACCTTGGGATTAAAAGGCAGGCTGCTGGCGGCCCTGCAATACGAATAGTGGAGGGCAGCATTTACGCCAAACCCAGGAACTCGAGGAGCCGCCGGATGACGCACGACCTTCTTGACCCGGTACGCCCGTCTCGAAAGGATGGCGCCGTGGCAGGCACTCGGGCCCTTTGGGTCTACGTCGCCGTAGTTCCTGGCTGTCGGTCTGGCTCTGGGCATCCTCGTCAGCGTGACAACCGATGTTCCCTTCGCACCCGAGATCGGCGTGGTGGTGGGAGCCGCTGCCGGCTGGACGCTGCATCGCCTGCGAACGAAATCGCAAGCAGACTGACCCGAGCTGCGAGCCGGGAGCGAGAAGCTGCGGCCATGTTGAGAGGGCGGGTTCGCCGGTAAGAGGGCGTATTGATCCAACAGTCGTGCGGCGTAGCAGCGACTTCGGAGCAGTGGGGTGTTGGGGAGGTCTCGGAATCTCGAAAGAGTCCGCCTGCCTATGACGTGTGTGAACGTCGCCTCAGCCAGGGACGGTTTCGTTTCGAAGGCCGTACGGGACAAGGTTTCGGTGAAGCTGCTGTTGCTCGGAGTCGCGGTTGCCGCCATCGTCTTCTTGGCGACGAGCGGGCACGTGCTCTTCTTGCCGTTGATCCTCGTTCTGCCCCTTGGCCTCCTGTTTCGAGGTGGGAGGCAGCGACAGCAGCGCAACGGGAACTGGTTCGGGCGAAAGTAGTCGGTTCCCGCCAGGCACCGTCCTGCGGAAAGGAACTCGCATGAGAAACCTCTACTCCGAACGCGCCGACTCACTCGAACAGCAGGCAAGTGACGCGCGAAAGACGTTCGAGGAGTTGTTCAAGGCTTCCGACAAGTTCGACGCCCAACTGATCGCGACGGCCGTCGTCTATGCAGGCGACGTGATCGCCGCCGCGCTGTATCGCGCGATGGAGAAGCCCTAGCGCGACCCTGCGCCCAGACGGGCGCTAGGCCTCGCGGCTATCGCTCGCTCTATGCTCGCCGCGTGGCTAGCGAGCCTTCCGGACGAGCCTTGGCGCAGGTCGAGGCAATTGCTCATCTCGATTTCGCCCTTGGGGGGGCTGGCCTTGACTACTGGCTTTTCGGAGGTTGGGCCGTTGATTTCTGGGTTGGCCGGGTGACCCGAGAACACGACGATGTTGACGTTGCGGCGTGGCGGCGTGACTACGACGAGATCAGGGTCGCACTCGTCGCTGCCGGCTGGCGGCACACCCCAGCCGAGAACGAGGTGGTCGGAACGCGCTACACCTGGCAGTCGACAGAGGTGGAGTTCACCTTCGTCGAAGCACGCGATGACGGCTCGGTGGTGATCCCGTTCCCCCACAGCGAGATCGTGTGGACATCCAAGCCCTTCGGAGACCAGCGCTGCGAATTACAAGGACTGCTTGCGCGTGTCATTCCCCTAGACGTACTAAGGACTGGCAAACAGGGACTGCGCGGCGCGCCAAACGATGCCGCCAAAGATCGCGCTGATGTCGCGGCGCTCTCAGCAATTCGGACGACTTAGCGCGCGCGCCGCCGCCCTCTGTTTGTCTTTCTCCCTGAGTGGCACTACGAATCCCATCGCGGCCGCGCCACCTTGTTCGTCTCTCAGGTCGGTCTTGTGGTGTTTATTGAAGAGGCCGACCTCCTGGTCTGGCCCCAGGAGGATCATCGACCGCTCCGGCCGGTGTGATCTGGCCTCCGGCCTGCTCCGTTGTCAAGTACTCGGCGGAGCTTGACCTCACGGACTCATAGCTTCCGTCGGCGCGCCAACGTGCCGGAGACCGGTCGAGACCTGATCAAGAGCAGTCGGATGGCTTGAGAGGAGGTGGTTCGCATTGTTCAAACTCGACGCACCGATCCCGAAAGAGAGGAGCGACGACATGGCCCCGATTGAGATCGCGGAGGTCAAGACGCGGATCTTCACGGAGGGGAGGGAGTATGTCCTCGACGCCGCCTTCTGGCCCCAATGCGGCTTCGAATTTCCACCCCATGGCGGCGGACCCGCGAATCAGGAGGTGCAGTCGGCGGTGATGGGTACGAAGGGCACCGGCGTGAACCTCGTGTTCGCGACGACGGTCGCGCCTACATCGACGTCACCACCTTCTAGAGTCCTCGTCTCCTCGACTATCTGCGGCTACGTCCGCAACCGCCATCTCGCCACGACGACGCCCGCCGGCCAACCCCGACGTCGTGACTCCACTCGGGTCGGCGAGAATGTTCGGGTGGCCGCGTACACGGTGAACGAGGAGGCGATTAGGCACGCGAAGCAGTTGATCGACGCGCGCCAATACGTGCTTCGCTCGCGTTGGCAGGACGTGCAGCCCCGCGCGAAGGAAAAGAACGCGTTCCTGAAGACGCACTCTTGGGAGGAGTACGCCTCCTGGCATCTCGGTCTGACTGAGGGCGCGGCCGAGGAGACGAAGGCGCGATACGCGTTCGTCTATGGCGACCTTCGCCGTTTGCACCGGATGGGGCTGATCGCCTGCCACTACCGTGCCGCAGAGTGGCGACACAAGGAAATCGAGCTGGCAGCACACAAGCTCCTGCAGTATCTGGACCGAAAGACCGCCGGATAACGCGGTTGCTTGGTGGGTTCCCAGGTCGCCCGATGCCTCCTGGTCTGCCACCCGAAGGTGGCCTCCACATTCGTTTCAGCGCGCCTCGAAGCTCGACCGGGAAATGGGAGCTCGACTTCAGGCTTTGCCCTCGGGGAGCACCTGCCCGCCGTCCAGGATGAGCGTTTGGCCGGTGACGTAAGCGGCTTCGTCGGAGACGAGGTAGCGGACTGCCCAGCCGATCTCCTCGGGCTCGGCCAGTCGCCCGAGCGGGATTGACTCGACCATCTCCTGTTGGTTGCTCTCCGGCAGCCGCTCGAAGGCCGGAGTTCGTACGTTGCCTGGTTGCACTGCGTTAATGGTTATTCCTTCACGGACAACTTCGAGAGCGACCGTACGCATGAGGCCGAGCAGGGCTGCCTTCGAAGCCCCGTAGTGCGCGCCGACAGGGTGGGCAACGATCGGGCCTGTGATCGATGACGTGATCACGATCCGTCCG
>JBKPRA010000060.1:0-24494 GCA_046734335.1 Actinomycetota bacterium
GACGGGAGCGGTCAGCGCAGGCTGGCGCGCAACGGGCGCGCTCCTGCCTGGTCTCCTGACGGGCGAACGATCGCGTTCTTCAGCGACTCCAAGATCTACCTCATGAACGCCGACGGGAGCGAGCACCGGCAACTGACGAAGACGATGTGGGGAGGGCGCTCTCTTGCGTGGTCGCCCGACGGGCGGAAGCTCGCCTTCTTCGACAAGGGAGGCCCCTGCCCGATCTGCTTCAAGCTCTATGTCGTGAACAGCGACGGGAGCGGACTGCGGAACCTGACGGGGAAGCTGTGGGCCGCCGGCGCTGGTTCTGGTGGCGGTCCCACGTTCGATCCTGCCTGGTCGCCTGACGGGCAGATGATCGCATTCGTGGGACTTGTGGGACTTACCGCCGGCCTCGGGAAACCGATCTACGTCGTGAAGGTCGACGGCAGCGGGCTGCGGAACCTGACCCCGAAGCCGGTGGGGGCCTACGCCGCTCCTGCCTGGTCGCCCGACGGGCGCAAGCTCGCCTTCGTCAGCGACCGCGACGGCAACTCGGACGTCTACGTGATGAACGCCAGCGGGAAAGGGCAACGGAACCTGACGCGCAACCGCGCGTACGACGCCGATCCCGCCTGGTCGCCCGAAGGACAGAAGATCGCCTTCGTCAGCAACCGCGACGGCAACTATGGCGTCTACGTCATGAACGCCGACGGACGCGGGCAACGGAGATTGGCGCAACGCAGTCCGTAACCGCACCGTCCGCGACTGTTCGCCCGGGAGGCCTGAAATGACTGAAACGAACTGGGCTCGAATGATCGACGTTGCTGGGCTACTCATCAACCTCTAGCGAGAGACCGCCAGGCTGCACGAGTGCTCAGGAATCTTCCGTGAGACTGACCGTGTCGTCTTACTGCTTCTGGCCGGGCAGCGTCAGGTCGCGCACCTGAAGCATGAATGCCGCCATCCCGTCCTCGCTGCCTTTCGAGTGCACCTCGCCTCGACTGATGAAGGCCGCTTCGCCCTCGGCTAGGGCGATCCGCTGGTCGTCATCGCCCGCAACCCAACCACTGCCAGCAAGGGGGAGGAAGATCTGGCCAAAGCCCGCCTCGTGTGGGCCGATGACGCCACCCGGCTCAAAGTAGATGACATACGCGTGCGCTTCGCCTTCCCCCTCGGCCACCTCGATCGAGGAGGCGAGTTTCACGTCGTACGGCCGCCGGCCGATTCGTTCGGCAACGCCTGAGCCAAACCGGAGGATCTCCACCGGCCGATTGTTCCTGAAGAACTCGGGTTTGTTCCAGCTACACGATGGTCGGGTGCGCGAGCGTTCGGGAATGTTCCTTGAGCAGTCGAGGGCGGCAGGTCAGGCGGGCTGAGGCTAATCCGAGCGCTGGGTCCCGGGCTCCGGGTCCACACGGGGTACCCAGGGCCCGTCCACGATCACGGCCTCGTCGTCGCCCGGCCAGGGCGGCAGGGCCGTGCAGGTGAAGACAAGGGGCACGCTCCCGGTGCAGCGATACTGAAAGGCCGTGCCGAGCGGGATGTCGATGCACACGCCGGCGAGGAGCCGGGTGATGCTCTCATGGCCGTCCGGCGCGCTGCGCCAGATCTCTCCCTCGCCCGAGAGGACGTACCAATACTCGTCGATGGTCCGGAAGTGGCAGGCGCGGCCAACCATCCCCGGCGGCACGGTCGAGTGGATCATGTTGCCGTGCGGTCCGTCCATGAGGAAACGGATATGAGCTCCCAGTGGCGAGCGGCCGCGCTCCGCGGAGTCGACTGTGGTGGTCTTCACGTGGTCACTCCCGTCATGCGAGATCGACTGCGAAGAGTCGGTGTGACCCCTCGATTCCTTTCAGTTCCACCTCCCTGCCCTCGAGGAAGGTCACATCACTACCGCCGGCCACAAGGTCGCGCACGACACTGGATACGAGGATCTCGCCGCCGACTGCGTGGCCGGCGACCCGGGCCGCGTAGTGGACAGTCGTGCCGAAGAAATCGTCGGCCTCTCGGAGCGCGTCACCAGCATGAATGCCAATCCGAACACGCAGCGGCGGCGACCCGTCGGTGAGCTGGCTGGCAACACGGTGCTGGATCGACTTCGCACATGAAACCGCGCGGCGCGCACTCGCGAAGGCGAGCATGGCACCGTCGCCTTGCCTATTGACGACCGTGCCGCCGTGCGCTGCGCTCAGCTCCTGGATCAGCGCATGGTGCTGTCGCAGAAGCGGAAGAAATGCATGGTCTCCGATGCGAGCGATCACGGCCGTGGAATCGACGATGTCGGTAAAGACAATGGTTACGGTTCCATCCGCAGCAAGGGCCCCGGAAAGGTCAGGCTGCTCAAGCTGGATGGCCTGTTCGAGCTCCTCGAGACTTGTCGTCAACGCCCGGCCGAGAAACTCGACGTTCGGCTTTGGCAGTGACCAGTGGATCTGCACGATCTTCCACTCATCGCTTTCGAGACGCAGCACATATGTGGCTCGCGCGTCAAAGATCCCCTCCGACGAGGCGATCGTCTCCTTGCAACTCGCCCAGCCGACCGTTCCCTCTTCCCAAGCCTCGACCTCGTAACTTGTAACCGGGAAGGAACCCAGCTCCTCGAGTTGACGCGCCCAGATGGCGCGGGCCTCGCCTGCATGCCACCACTCGCCCGGATCGTTTCCGATGATCAGAGTGCCCGCGTGTCCCGACAAGCGCCCGAGAGCCGCTTCATGGTCCCCCGCGACAGTCGCCTTCGTAAACCGCTCAACGATCCGCCGGATCTCCTCAGACGGCTCCACGCGGGAAGTCTCGCGAAACGGGCACCCCTAGCGCAATCGCGCTGAAGCACAAAGCCAACCCCGGGGCGACACCACAGCTGCATGCCCCAGAGTGCTGTCGCCTCAGAACCACCCGGGCGGAATCCTTCCCGGGTTCGATTCCCGCCGCGTCCGCTGAATCCCCTCCCTGGGGCGAGGGAGAGGAGACCGCCGCATCGACTCCTCTCCCGTATCTCATCTCCGCGCCGCCCCACATCCCCCCCAGCGGGCCTCTTTGGCGGAGTTACAAATTGCTACGGATTAGCACTCTGCGGCACGCACACCGGCGATCGCGGCGTGCGTGTCAGGACCGAGGAACGACCCAGGTCCCGCTGAAGCATTCGGGTTGCCCGACGGACCAAAGGGGCCGCTGTTGTGGTTCGTCTGAGCAACGACTAATCCGCCGCAGCTGGGCGTTCCCGGCACTGGCGGCGGGCTAGCCGCTGACGCGGTCGGCACCGCTACCGCCACCGCGCACGCGAGCGTGGCCACGAGTTTCTTCCACATGCTCTCCCCTCTCCTAGACAACTTGCCGGCCGAACTTACGCCCCTTGCCACGGCGCGGTCAAACCGGGCGACCCGCGCTTCACAGCGAACCTTCCGAAAACCGTATGGTTAAGCCATTTTTAAGCTTCCGGCAAGCAGGTAGCCCCGGGGTATTTTTCCCCTCCGGCGAGAGAATGTCTGCGAGGCCGAGGCGTAATAGCCGCAGTTCGCTCTCGCGCAGGACGATCGAGACGGATCCGTTGCGCTACTCCGCGACCTGTGATCGAACGCTTCTGCGGGAGTTGTTCGGGCGCGATGCGTCGAAGGCTTCGGGCCTGAAGAGCATCTGCCTGGAGTGTGATCGGGAGAAGGCGCGTGCGTATCACGCTGCGACCCGAGCCGCGAGGCTGCGGAGGGAGGGGCTGCGGAGGGAGGGGCCATCCTCGAACGTTCACCCCGCGACCGTCACCGCGCCCCGTTCCGCGAGAAAAACTGCCGCGCTGCCGATGCCGCCTGCGCTCGATCGGGTCGACGAGGCACTGCTGGTTGGTGATCCGCCGCCGTACTCGAAGTGAAGACTGCCGGGGCGCAAGCTTTCGGTGCGGCCAACGTCTTTACAGGTAACGGTGTCTTTCTCTCTCACCCACCCGGGGGATCTTCACCACCGCGATCGAACCGTGGGAACATCGTCATGGCGGAGGCGACCGCGAGGGAGCTCGGCCGGATCAGCCTCGAGGAAGCGTTGGGTTCAGGCTACTCCGCGCAGGACGCCGTTCACGATCTCGACCCGGACGACGTGGCAGTTGTCGATCCGGTCAACGTTGTCCACGCCGCACCGGGCGAGAACGCGACGAAGTGGGCCGCCATGCGAGACGACGAGTACGTGCTCGTCCGGATGCGCCTCGGCGAGTCGCCTGAGGGCCGCCAGCACCCGCTCTCCCATCTCCTCCGGGGTCTCGGCATCACCCCAAGGCGCCCCCTCGCGCGCCTGCGGGAAGCGGGCGAAGATCTCCTCGTCGGTGAGGCCCTCCCACGTGCCGAAGTGACGTTCCCGCAGATCCCGGATGGCGGTCACTTCGAGCCCGCGCGGAGCCGCGACCAGGCGCGCCGTCTCGTGCGCGCGCTTCAGATCGCTGGAATAGACGGCGTCGATTCGCTCGCCCGACAGCTCGTCGGCGAGCGCCTGGGCCTGGGCGCGACCGGTGTCGTTCAGGGGCGTATCCGAATGACCCTGGATGCGCCGATGGAGGTTCCAGTCCGTCTCTCCGTGCCGTGCGAGCAGGATCGTGGTCATCTCGCGGATACGCTAGCGACCGATGGAACTCGGGCTCCGCGACCGCGTCTGCGTCGTCACCGGCTCCACGGCCGGAATCGGCCTGGAGACTGCGCGCCTGCTCGTGAGCGAGGGCGCGAGAGTCGTCACCGCAGGTCGTCGGGGGGCACCCGATATCGGCGCGGCCCTTCACGTCGAGGCCGATCTCTCGCGTCCCGGCGAGCCCGAGCGGGTGGTGGAGCGTGCGGTTGCGGAGCTTGGTGGAATCGACTCCCTCGTCAACAACGTGGGTGTTGCACGCCAAGCGAAGTTCGAGGACGTCTCGGACGACGAGTGGGACGAGTACTGGCAGCTCAACCTGATGAGCCACGTCCGCGCGATCCGGGCCGCACTCCCTGCGATGCGCCAGCGTGGGGGAGGCGCAATCGTGAACGTCTCGTCGTCTGCGGGCAAGCGTCCGTCGACGGGCATGCCGCACTACTCGGTGGTGAAGGCGGCGATGCTTTCACTGTCCCGGCTCGTCGCCGACCTGTACGCGAAGGACGGGATTCGCTGCAACGCGGTCACGCCCGGGCCGACCTCGACTGACGCCTGGCTCGGGGACGGTGGTCTCGCTGACCAGCAGGGCGACCGTGAGGAGGTGCTCGCCAAGGTCGGAGCTGGGCGGCCGCTCGGGCGTCTCGCCCGGCCGGAAGAGATCGCGGCTGTGGTCGTGTTCCTCTGTTCGGATCGCGCGTCGTACGTGACGGGCGCCGCGTGGAGCGCCGACGGCGGCACGGTGCCGATCATCGTCTGACCGGCCCGGCCCGGGTGAGATCGGGAACGCTCCGGGCCGCGAGGATCGACTCCGGGAGCATTGCCGAACTGCCTGGCACCGAACTGGCTTACTTTCGTCACTCGTGCGTCTCTTCCGGGTCGGTATCGTCGGCCGCGAGGGCGGTGGGACGGCTCCCCACCCTGGGTGGGGGTGTGGCCGCAGAGCAACGGCGGCGAGTAAGCGGCTCGCGCCGCGCAACCGACTAGTCTGAGACGAGAATGCCCGAGCTGGCAGGGAGAGTCGGGGACGCCTTCGAGGCTCGCGTTCGCGAGCAGGAGGACGCGTGGCTCTCGCCGCTCGCGGTGCGGTCGTACGAGACCCGCGGTCGCGACGGCGACGAGGAGCCGTGCGCCGTTCGCACACCCTTCCAGCGCGACCGGGACCGGATCGTGCACTCGAAGCCGTTTCGTCGGCTGAAGGGGAAGACGCAGGTCTTCATCGACCCGCAGGGCGACCACTACCGCACGCGGATGACGCACACGCTGGAGACGGCGGCGATCTCACGCGTGGTGGCCAGGGCGCTCCAACTGAACGAGGACCTGACCGAGGCGATCGGGCTCGGGCACGACCTCGGGCACACGCCGTTCGGCCACGCGGGCGAGGACGCGCTCGATACGGCGCTGAGGTCGCGCTTCGATCTGCGCTTCCGGCACAACGAGCAGTCGCACCGGATCGCGCGGAGGCTCAACCTGACCCAAGAGGTCTGCGAAGGGATACTCACGCACACGGGGCCGGTCGAGCCGGAGACGTTCGAGGGCCGCATCGTACGTCTCGTCGACCGGGTCGCGTACATCAACCACGACATCGACGACGCACTCCGCTACGGCCTGCTTCAGGAGGGCGACCTGCCGCGGGCCCAGATCGAGCTGCTCGGTCCGACCGGCAGCCGCAGGATCGACCGGCTCGTCCACGACCTGGTCGAGACCTCGGCGGACGTCGGCGACATCCGACAGAGCGAGGAGATCGGCGGGGCAATGCACCGCCTGCGCGACTTCATGTTCGAGCGTGTCTATCTCGCCGATGCCTCCCGCGAGGAGCACCGCCGCGCGCACGAGACGATCGAGCAAATCGTTGCGCACCTGGTCGACCGCGGCGACGCGCCCGACGAGATCGTCGAGTACGTCGCCGGGATGACCGACCGGTTCGCGCTCGCTTACGCTGAGCAGCTGTAAGTGCCTCTTCCAGCAAAAGTCAGGGCATCTCTGGCGGCGCCCAGAACCGCCATGCGGCCTCCTCGGTCGCGCCGAAATCCGATTTCGATGTTGGCGCTCCCTGCGTCCTCGCCTGCCGGCCCCGGTCCCTCAAAGGGGCACAGCTAGATGGCGCGGATCAAGGACTCGTCGGTCGAGGCCGTCAAGGCCGCGACCGACATCGTCACCCTGGTCGAGGGCTACACGCGGCTCCGGAAGTCCGGCAGCCGCTACACCGGGTTGTGTCCGTTTCACCAGGAGAAGACACCGAGCTTCGGCGTCTCACCAGAGCGCGGCACCTTCAAATGCTTCGGCTGCGGCGAAGGGGGTGACGCGATCGCCTTCGTCGAAAAGAAGGAGAACGTCGATTTCGTCGGCGCGATCGAGTGGCTGGGCGACCGCTTCGGCGTCCGGCTCGAGTACGAGGAGACCTCCCCGGAGCAAGACCGGCTGCGCAAAAGGCGTGAGCGGCTGTTCCAGCTGCTCGATCGGGCGGCGACCTTCTACGAGCGATATCTGTGGGAATCGGAAGCGGGGGCGTTCGCGCGCGAGTATCTGACCGGCCGCGGGCTACGCGAGGAGATCTGCCGCGAGTTCCGCCTCGGGCTGGCCCCCGGCGGCGCTGCCCTCACCCGTGGCGCCGCCGAACAGGGTTTCACGCCCGACGAGCTCAGCGGTGCAGGTCTCACGAACCGGCGCGGAAACGATTACTTCTCCCGGCGTCTGCTCTTCCCGCTGGCCGACGCGCGCGGACGGGTGCGCGGCTTCCAGGCACGACAGCTGCACGAGGACGACCCGCTCCGGGCGAAGTACGTCAACTCACCTGAGGGTGACCTTTTTCGCAAAGGCGAACTGCTCTACGGGCTCGACCTGGCGAAGGCTGCGATCGCCAAGCAAAATCGGGCGCTCGTCGTCGAAGGGAACCCGGATGCGATCGCGCTGCGCCAGGCGGGGTTCGAGCCGGTGGTTGCAGCGATGGGAACCGCGCTGACGGAGCGGCAGCTGGCCGAGATCAAGAACCTCACACGCAACCTCTCGCTCTGCTTCGACGCCGATGCCGCCGGGCAGGAGGCGACCCTGCGCGGGATGGAGCTGGCGATCGCACAAGGGTTCGAGATCAAGGTTGTCTCACTGCCGCCCGGCACCGATCCCGCCGACGATCCGAGCGGCTTCGAGGAACGGCTGCGCAGCGCCGAGGGCTACCTGCCTTATCGGGTCCGCGTGGAGGTCGAACGCACGCTGCCGGACAGACAGCGCGCCTTCGAGCGGGTGCGCGAGATCCTCGCGCCGTTTGCCGACTCGCCCGAACGGCAAGATGCGGTTAGGCTCGCCGCCGACCGGCTCGGCCTTCCCGCCGAGCTCCAGGCCGGGCTCGCCCCGGCGACGAAGGCCCGGACGGGGGCACTCACTCACAAGGCGCTGGAAGCCGGCGTCCGCCTCGAACGGAACGCCCTGGCCGGCGTGCTTGTGCACCCTGAGCTCGTCCCAATGCTGGCCGGAGTGCCGCCCGAGCAGTTCGACGTCGAGTTGCACCGCCGGGTACGGGACCACCTGGTCGCTCAGGGCCCGGCCGACGCCGAGCTCGTCGGTGCGCTCGCCGAGCTCGACGCGCGTGCGGCGCAGGAAGCGATCGACGAGGTCGGTGCCAAACAGGCGCTCCTCCGCCTCAGCGAGCGTGGGCTCGAGCGGGAGCTGGTCGAGGCGCGGGAGGACTCGCGCCGCACCACTGAGCTCCAGCAGCAGCGCGCCAGGATCCGCGAGGCGATCAGCGAGCTCGGCTAGCTACGCTGACCTCACGTGGACGACGCACTCGTCATCGGTGGTCGTGAGCTCCGCTCCCGGCTGATCACCGGCACCGGCAAGTATCCGTCGCCCGAGGCGATGCGCGACTCGGTAATCGCCTCCGGCTGCGAGCTCGTCACGGTAGCGGTCGGCCGCATCGACCTCGACACGGTCGAGGAGGCGATCACGGACCACCTCCCCGACAACGTCACCTTGCTCCCGAACACGGCCGGTTCGGCGACTCCGGACGAGGCCGTGCGGATCGCCCGCCTGGCGCGCGCAGGCGGTCTGCCGGACTGGATCAAGCTCGAGGTCATACCCGATCCACGCTGGCTGTTGCCCGACCCCGTCGGCACGCTTCGGGCGGCCGAACAGCTCGTGGACGAGGGGTTCACCGTGCTGCCCTACGTCTTTCCCGACCCCGTGCTGCAGAAGAGGCTCGAGGCGGTCGGATGTGCGGCGGTGATGCCGCTGGCGTCGCCGATCGGCAGCGGACGCGGGCTCAAGCTCCGGCATGCCATCGAGATCATGGTCGAGCAGGCTGAGGTGCCGGTGGTCGTCGATGCCGGGCTGGGGGCGCCTTCTCAGGCGGCGGAGGCGATGGAGCTCGGCGCCGACGCGGTGCTCGTCAACACCGCGATCGCGCGCGCGGACGATCCGGCCGCGATGGCCAGGGCGTTTCGGCTCGCCGTCGAAGCCGGCCGGGCCGCCCGTCACGCCGGTTTGATCGATGAACGCGAGACGGCCGAGGCCTCCAGCCCCGCCGGCGGTCTGGCCACACGTTCGTGAGAGACGAAGCCGAGCACACATCCGACAGGGAAGCTGTCGAGGGTGGTGCGGGGCGATGTCGTCACGCCGAAAGCGTCACGGTGACCGTCAACGGCCGCGTTCAGGAGACCGGCCCGAAGGAGACGGTCGAGTCGCTGCTCGAGCGTCTTGGCCTCGCAGCCCGCTACGCGCTCGTGGAACGAAACGGCGAGCCGGTCGAGCGCGACCGTTACGGCGAGATCGCCCTCGAGGACGGCGACACGCTCGTCGTCGCACGCCCGGTCGCGGGTGGATAGCCGCCTCTACCTCATCACCAATGCGCGTTCCGACCTGGAGCCGTTCCTGGAGGCGGCTGTGCGGGGCGGCGCCGACATCGTCCAGATCCGCGAGAAGTCGCTCGCCGACGGCGAGTTCCTGGCGGCGCTCCAGCGAGCCCGGGAGGTGACACGCAGGCTCGGCGTGCCGCTCGTCGTCAACGACCGGCCGGATCTCGCCCGGCTCGCTGAGGCCGACTACGTCCACGTCGGCCAGGACGACGTGCCGGTCGAGGCCGCCCGTTTGTTCGGCGTCGGCGTGGGGCAGTCCACCCATGCACCGGGCGAGTTGGACGCGACGAGTGCAGACTACGCGGGCGTCGGCCCCGTGTTCGAGACGCCGACGAAGGAGGGACGGCCGGCCGTGGGCCTCGAGTATGTCCGCTATGCCGCTGCGAATGCCCGTGTGCCGTGGTTCGCGATCGGCGGCATCGACGACTCGACGGTCGCCGACGTCGTCGCCGCCGGCGCGCGCCGCATTGCCGTCGTCCGAGCGATCGGAGACGCCGCCGATCCAGAGCGGGCGGCCGCCGCCCTCCGCAGGGCTCTGGTCTGAAGGGCTCCGCTACCATGCCGAAGCCGAGTTCGGCAGCCGATCCCCGGTAGCTCAATTGGCAGAGCATCCGGCTGTTAACCGGAGGGTTGTTGGTTCGAGTCCAACCCGGGGAGCAATAAAGGGCCGCAGAGCGGGCCTGGCCAGCGTGACCGGCCAAATTTCGAGCGAGCGAAAGCGACTTCCTACTCTTAGGTGACTGAAACGCGCCCGGACGAAAGCCTCGCGAACCGTGAGCCTTCTCTGAGATCGGGAGTCGCTCGCGGGCGCTGTCCGCGGCCTGCCGCTGCTCGCCGCGCGTGATTGCTCGAGCCGCGTAGTCTCGGTTTCTCCGGCGGTGGGAACACGGCCAAGACGGCGGACGTTTATCGCTCTTCCGTCCGAGGTTGATCACACACTCGTTTGTGCGGCGTGCGAGAGGCGAGAGTGAGGCGGGAGCGAAGGCTGGCTGGTCTACCTGGATATCGACGATACGGTCGCCTGCCTCTGCCCTCGCTGCGTGTCGCGGGAGTTCGACGACACTGAGACGCGAGTTCCGAGGGGAAAGGGAGGGCCGACGTGGGGCGTGCGGAAAGACGCAGCCACATAGCGCCTTCCGCCTCTCTCCGCTTCGCCCGCCCCATATGTCCTACGCACCTGTCCCTCTCAAAGAAAAGAACGGTTTTCGGTGCGTGACCCTCTTGGCGAAGCAGTAGTTCGAGTTTGCCTGCCCGTCGGGTCTGAAACCTTGCGGCGGCCGGATAGAAGCAAGCCGGTCACCGCCTGGACACAGCTGCCGTCGACATACTCGGCCGAGGGGGCGGGCTGCGTCGATGTGGCTCCGGGCATCGCCACTGGCAGTGGGCCGAAACCCGGAGCCCTTCCTCCGCGCCCGCCCTCTTTACCTTTGCCGCCAGCGTTCCCGGCGCGGGAGCGGCGCAAGTGCGAGATAGCCCGCGGGGCGATGCGGGTGCCCGCTGCGGCCGGTCAGGGCAACCCCCTTGTCTGGACGGGCCACTCTCACCCAGGGATCCGCCCCTAGACCCTTGCTCGTTTTCTGCTCGTCACCGCCGCCTCCCCGCTTCGCGGCGCGAGCGTCGACCGCCCCCAGCCCTTCTCGCAAGATCGCGCGGACGCTTATGCAGGATCGCCGGGGTGGATCCGGAGCGTTTCCGCTGCTACATCATGAGGGAGAGACCGAGGAGGATGGCCCGTGCAGTATGCGCTCTATGGTTGTGAGCAATGCCCAGAACGCCGCGACTGGGTGGACGAGCTTCCACCGCTCTGGTGGACCCGCAATGACTGGTGGCCGGTGTGTCACGGCTGCGACAGCTCAGAGTACGTCCTCATACGCGCGCCGCTCCAGCCCGTCACCACCTAGCCCGACGACGCGCCGCGACCCTGAGCGGCGCCGTTAGGCTCACTCCTGATCGAGCGCGGTGGACAGAAGTTCCAGCAAGCGCCGCGCGAGGGTCCGCAAATCCGGGTCGACTGCAAAAGGGGGGCGGCTAGCCACCGCCCCCCTTGGGGATAGGAGAGGCAGAAGTCGGCGACGGTCACCTCTCCCTACGGCCCGCCCAGGCCGCAATCGCCGCCGCTTTTCTCACTTTGCGCGCGATCGATCCCAAGTCAATAGGTCAAGCGGGCCAATCGAGGTTGTGAGGCTCGCAAGGAGGCTGCGAAGGCTGCGTACCTTCCCCCGTGCCAGACTGTGTCTTGACTAGCTGCGGGGTAGACGCCCTGAATCCGGACGTCGAAATCTGCTCGATCTGATCGCAGGGCGAAGGAGGCACGTGGCTTCGAGGAACGTGATGGAGACGGTAGCCCGCCGGTTCCATGAGCATCAGACGCAGGATCCTCTCAGCTACCTGGCCGAGCTGGTTCACGAGGACGCCGAGATGACGTTGCTGATCAACCATCTCCAGCCCCTGCGAGGCCGGCAGGCGATCATGGCCGCGCTCGAGCGCGGTCGGGAGGCGGACTACCACCGCGCGCACATCGAGCGGGACGAGTGGCTCGACGACAGCGTCCTGTTCCTTTCCGGCCAGGCGCGCTATGCGCATCAGGACGGCGGCATCTCGAACTCGCGGGTCTGGTGGCTCGACGAGTTCCGCGACGGCCTGCTGTGGCGCGTTCGTGCGTTCATGACCGAGGCCGAGGCCCGGGCGGCATACGAGGCCTCGGTGGCGGAGAAGGTCGACTCGCACTCGAGCTAGTCGCGCTCTGCAGAAAGCGAAGGAGGCACCGGCCCGATTGTGAACATGTTCGTGGGGAGCGGCCTGCGGCCCAGGCGGGATCTGCCTCTCCCTCCCGCCGGGACGCTCTTTGTCCGCCCCCACCCTGGCCCGCCCGGGGCGGGGTGGTTAGGATCGGCACATGATTCGCAGGCAGCGATTGCGGCCGTTGACCGAGGCTGAGGCATATGCGCGCTGCCACGGCACCCGCGAGTCGGAGGTGCGGATCGTCAAGCTCGAGCCGCGGCGCCCACGGTACGACCTGGAGGTCTCGGGAGAGGATCTTCGCCGGTCGTTCGAGGCCAAGCTCGCCGACCGGGAGCTCGAAGACGAGCCGGTCGGCGGCACCGCCTGACGTGGTTCCGATATCCACGGAGGCGGGTCCCGGGTCGAGAGCGGCGTCTACAATGCCCACGTGAGCTGGCTCTTCATCGCCCTGCTCGCGGCGGCCGTGGTCGTTCTCCTGGCTGCAGAATGGCCGCGGCTCTCGGAGCATCTCGGCACGCGGTCGCGGCAGAAGCGTGCCCGGGCGGCCCAGAAGGCACAGCTGCGGCTGATCCGCGAGGAGAGCGACGAGTTCGCGGCGAGCGTGCAGCGCGACCTGGAGCGTCTGCCGACGATCGAAGAACAGGAGCCGCGCCGGTAGCTAGCGGACGGTGAACGTCGCCGTGAAGCTCCTGGTGTTCGGGAGGATCTGCGGCACGTTCTCCATGTTCTTCAGTTCCTGGTAGTCGGCGGCCTTGAATGCGACCCGGTGCCTGCCGCCTGCGACCCCCGCGAGGATGACCGTCGCGCGGCCGGCGCCGTACCTTACCGCCGCCGCCTTGCCGTCGACAGTGGCTACGAGCGACTGCGGATCGACCCCGGACCCCGAGTCCGTGACAGCCAGCCGCAGCCTCGCGCCCGGCTTCACAGTGCGCGTCAGCAGCCGCACGCTCGGCGGGGAGATGTCGTTCACCCAGTAACGGAACGTGTACGCGCCCGGCCCGGCGCCGGATGGGGTGACCGCGACGGGCGTCTCGAAGACGACGTCGTACGATCCCGGAACAGGCCGGATCGCTCCCGCCACCGGACGCGGCGCCCCGAATGAGTCGAGGTACGGGTTGATTACGAGCGGCAGGCCCGCGTTTCCGGTCAGGCGGTTCTCGTCGCCCGCGGCGACGACGCGGGGGGACGGCCGGAACCGCGTGGCCCTGGTGCTCGAGAGGAGAACGACGCCGAAGTTCGCGACCGGGCGCGTGATCCTGACGCGGAAGACCTGTTCCGGGCCGGCCGCGGCGGGAACCGAGCGCGGGTCGGCCGGGTAGCGGTAGGAGGTGACGAGCGACCGCTTGCCTCGCATCTGGCCCTTCTGCACGCCGGGAGCCGTCAGGGCAGTTGCCGGCTCGGTGCCGAGCTTGGGGCTCTCCACGCGGAACCAGAAGGGGATACGCCGCGTGGTCGCCCCCAGCGTGAGAACGACGAAACCGGTGACGTCGGCCTCCGGCGCGGAGGCGGACGCCGACGCGGCGACGTCGAGTCGGCCAGGGACCGTCACGGCCGGCGGGACTGTCACCGTCACCCCCGGCGAGCCTTGCTGCAGGGCTACGGACGCTGTCCAGGTCCCGGTTCCGCCGCCGGCGTCGGTGAGCGTGACCGCGCGCGCTGCCTGCGAGCCCGTGCGGACGAGACCGAACGACAGATCGGCCGGGGCAGCGAAGATCAGCGGCGCGTTCGCGGCAGGCACCTGGACGAGGCCGCCGCCCGTCCGGGTGGTCGGCAGCTCGTTGGCCGCGGACGGCACCGGCTTCCCGGTGAGGACCAGCGCAGACTTGACCTGGGCGACCGTCCAGTCCGGATGGCGCTGGAGCAGGAGCGCAGCGGCGCCGGCGACGTGCGGCGTCGCCATGCTCGTTCCGCTGAACGAGGCCCAGGTGCCGTCGGACGGCGGGACCGACGAGGTGATGTCGACGCCGGGGGCGGCGACGTCGGGCTTCATCCCGAGAGAGATCGGCGTTGGCCCGCTGCTCGAGAAGGAGGCGATTGCGAGTTGCTTCGTGACGGCCGCCGCCGTGATCGCTTTCGCGGCGTTGCCGGGCGAAGAGACGCTGCCACGGCCGAAGTCGTCGAAGTCGTTGCCGGCCGCGATCACCGGCACGACTCCGGCGTCGGCCGCTGCATTGATCGCCGTGGTGACGAGGTCGCGGGCAGGGTCGATCTCTGCCTCGCCGAGCGAGAGGTTGATCACATCCATTCCGTCCTTGACCGCCGCTTCGACGCCGGCGGCGATCTCGGGCGCATTCCCGTTCAGGCCGAAGTTCTCTGTCGGATAGGTGAGCACCTTGTAGTTCCCGATGTACGCGCGCGGGGCGACGCCGGAGAGCGGCCCGCGGCCGGCGATCGCGTTCGGCGTGTAATCCCCGGCCGCGATCCCGGCGACGTGCGTCGCGTGCTCCGACTGCTTCGGGTCGAACGGGACCTTGGCGTACGGCCAGTGCGTCTCCGGGGCCGGGAAGGCGCGGGCGGCGATCACCTTCGCCGTCGTATACGCCGTGTCGCCCTTGGGGAAGCCGGGAGGCATCGTGTAGCCGGCCGGATCGAAGAACGGGTGCGCCTGGTCGACGCCGTCGTCGATGATGCCGATCTTGATCCCGTTTCCGGCGGTGCTGAACGACGGCATGCCCCACATCTGCGGGGCGCCGATCAGACCGGGGCTGCGGTCGAGCAGCGGCCTGTAGGTGACATTCGGCCAGACCCGGTCTACTCCCGGCATCGAACCGAGGCGGCCGAGCTGGGAGCGGGGAACGACGACGGCGAGCCCGTTGAGGACGACGCCGTAGCGCCAGGTGATTCGGGAGTCCGGGATCGAGGTCGTGATCCGCGCGGCCAGGGCGTGCTGGGTCGTCGCCAGCGACGCCAGGTACCCGAGACTCGTCGGCGCGCGCACGTTCAGGCGTTGGGCCCTGACGCGGCCCGTGAGGACACGGCTCTTGCTGATCGCGTACGCGAGCGGGGGGCCGTCGATCGTGACGACGACCTCGATGAGCGCGTCGCCGCGGGCCGGCTGCGCTACGGGCGCGGCGATGAGCGCGGCGAGCGCCGCAGCGATCAGGACCCCGCGCCTCAAGGAGAACAGGCTAGCGGCTACCGAGCGCGTTCAGGACCTGAGCCGCGTGGTCGGCCGGCTTGACGCGGCGGAAGACCTTCTCGACGGTGCCGTCCGCGCCGATCACGACGGTCGAGCGCTCGACGCCCATGTACTTCTTGCCGGCGAAGCTCTTCTGGCCCCAGAAGCCGTAGCGCTCCGTGACCTCGTGGTCCGGGTCGGCGAGGAGCGTGAAGGGCAGAGCGTGCTTCTGCTTGAACTTCGCGTGCGACTCCTCGCCATCCGGGCTGATGCCGAAGACCTCGGCGCCGGTCGCCGGGAAGGCGTCCCAGGTGTCGCGGATTCCGCACGCCTGCTTGGTGCAGCCGGGGGTGTCGTCCCGGGGGTAGAAGTAGAGGACGATCTGCTTCCCGCGCAGGTCGGCGAGCCGGACCGTCTCGCCGGAGTCGGTCGTCAGCTCGAAATCGGGTGCCGGCTTGCCTTCCTCGACCATCGCGGCAGCCTACCGGCGGCACCGATGAGTTTCGTTCGGTTTCGGCGTCCGTATGCTGAGCGACCGAGGAGGGATCGATGAGCAAGGTGCGGTTCAGCATCACGATGTCAATGGACGGCTATGTCGCCGGCCCGAGCCCGAGCCTCGAGGACCCGCTCGGCAAGGGCGGCGAGAAGCTCCACGAGTGGGCGCTCGAGCTGGAGGCGTGGCGTCGGCCCCACGGTCTCGAAGGAGGCGAGGTCAACGAGAGCACGCCCGTCATGAAGGCGACGCAGGAGAACGTCGGCGCGTACCTGATGGGGCGGAACATGTTCGGCGGCGGACCCGGTGACTGGGGTGACGACCCCTGGGAAGGCTGGTGGGGTGACGACCCGCCGTTCGAGGCACCCGTGTTCGTCCTCACGCACCACGCCCGCGAGCCGCTCGAGTTGCAGGACACGACGTTCGAGTTCGTCACGGACGGTGTCGAGGCGGCGCTCGAGCAGGCGCGCGCCGCGGCCGGCGACCACGACGTCCTGATCGCGGGCGGCGCGAGCGTCGTCGGTCAGTGCCTCGACGCCGGGCTGGTCGACGAATTCACGGTTTCGATCGCCCCGCTGCTGCTGGGCGGTGGCACGCCGCTCTTCGCGGATGGCACCGCGACCCCGCGGGTGGAGCAGATCCGGGTGGTTTCCGCGCCCGGCGTGGCGCACGTCAGCTATCGCGTCGCGCGCTGAACGGGCTCGGGTCGGCGGCTACACTGTCGATCCCGCGGATGTGGCGGAATTGGTAGACGCGCACGGTTCAGGTCCGTGTGGGCTTCGGCTCGTGGAGGTTCAAGTCCTCTCATCCGCATGGCCATTTCAAGCGGCTTCTACTCACAAACCGCCCGCAAACGATGACCGACGCTGACGAAATCACCCGCTACCAGGACGAGGCCGCCGACGATTTCAACGTCACGCTCAGGGTGGAACCCAACGGCGATGGGCGGTTCGAGGCTCTTGCACTGCCGATGCTTGGCAAGCCTCCGTCGAGCACGACGGCGCAGCCGATTTGCACACGGCCGACTGCCGTTGAATCTGCGCGAGGCGCGATCGAGATTCTCCGTCGCGGCGCTAGCGCCTAGCGGCCTCTTTCACGTCGTGCAGCGCGGACCTTGGGAGTCACCAGAGTCGCCCGCGCCGCACGGATTACCCGGCACTAGGGGAGAGGCGTCACGCACCGGGAGCGCGGCGAGTCTCCCACGCTCCCGATCGCGTTGTCAATACTGGTGACTTAGACGCGACGATCCGAACTCGCACTCGGCGCACTCCGGGCAGAACGTCACCACGTTGTCGTCGCAGTCGAGGTAGGCCCGTCACCGCGAGCTTCTGGATCGGTCCCCGCAGCGCACTAGGCACAGATGAGTTGATGTTCTGCGGCCACGGCTAGCAGATAAACACCGGGCTGCATTCGGCGGGGTCGTCGTTGCCACGAACGGTGTTCTTGCCGATCGGGGGAACGGTGGTGTACTGGACGCTGATCCCGAGGCCAGCCAGATCGCTGGGCGCAAAGCCATTTCCCCAGACCTTGTTGCCCTTCAGTTGAACCGCCTCCGCTTGGAAGAAGTAACTGATGCCAACCGCGCCGTTGCCGGAGACGACGGTTGACTTGATCGAGCCGAAGTCGCCAGAAGCATTGATGCCATTGCGGCCGTTGCCAGAGCTCGTCGAGGAGGCAACCTTTAAGCCTTGCCCTTGGATCTGGAGCCCTTCGAACGTATTTCCGGATGAGTTCAAGGACTTCACAGAGGGAGTCGCCTGCTGGATAAAGACGCCCGTGCCGTTTCCCGAGGTGACCGATGAGAAGATCGACACGGATTCCCCGCCCACCGCCCAGATTCCGTAGTTGCTACCGGTGGCGATGATCTTCGAGACAGTCATGTGGCTGGCACCCGTTGCTGTAGACACCGGTGTTGAAGTTGCGCAGCACTCCGTTGCTGACGGTGATGTTGCTGAACCCGGCCACGTCGACGCCGACGTCCTCCGTAACGCCGTCACCCTGGATCGAGTGACCACCCAAGTCGATCTTGATTCCTGCCGCACCGACGACCACGCCATCCCCAGTACAAGCCAAGTCCAGCAACAACACCGCATTCGTCGTCACCGTCTGCCCGCACAACGTGATCGGCGTGCCTCCTCCACCGCGTGCCTCCGGAGCAACGGCAACCAGCATCACCGCGGCGACTGCCGCCAGCACAATCCGATAACCAGCCATGGTGCCCGCCTCCCTGTCTCGGTAGGAACCGGGCGATCCTATGCCTTGGTCGTGTCTCTTCCAACAAACGCGGCGAGCACCGAAACGGCTTGGTCGTGGCAGGAACCACCGAGCGCCGATAGCGCCACTACCACGAGCTGCGCCCTCAGCAACGTCACCCCTTGCCCTCCTCCAGGTCTGGGGCAGTCGGTACTCGCCGAGGTTCACGATGAAGCGACCGTCGCCCGCTTCGTTACATAGGTTGCTTAAAGTCCGTCGCGGGGTCGACGTCCGACCAGAGAGGGGAGCAATGGCAACCATCCAGGTAGGCGACGTCGCCACCGCGGCGGAGCTCGCGACGTACGTGGTCGAAAAGGGCAACCCGTTCCTGGTAGTGGTCGAATGAGCGCCGCCAGGAGCGTGCGGACGCCGGGCTTCGACGGCGCAACCGGATGGCTCAACTCGGGGCCGTTGACCGGACAGGATACGGCCGGCCGCGTCGTGCTCGTCCAGTTCTGGACCTTCACGTGCATCAATTGGCTGCGCACGCTCCCCTACGTCCGCGCCTGGTCGGAGTCGTACGAGCACGACGGCCTACGCGTGATCGGCGTGCACACGCCGGAGTTCCCGTACGAGCACGACCTGGACAACATCCGGCAGGCGATCGAGGCCATGCGCATTGAGTACCCGATCGCCGTCGACAACGACTACCGCGTCTGGAACGCCTTCGCGAACAACTACTGGCCGGCACTGTACTTCGTCGACCGGGAGGGCCTGATTCGCGACGAGCACTTCGGCGAGGGGCGCTACGAACATTCGGAGCGCGTGATCCAGGAGCTGCTCGGGATCGACCGGGAACCCGTCGCCGTCGTCGGCACCGGAGTCGAAGCGCCTGCGGACTGGGACGACCTCGAATCACCGGAGACCTACGTCGGCCACGCACGCGCGGAACGGCGAACGGACGAGCCGCCGGCATCACTCCGGACGAACCACTGGTCGCTGCTTGGCGACTGGACGGTGAAAGGAGCGGGCGCAGTGCTGAACGAAGCGGGTGGAGGGATCGCGTACAGGTTCCACGCGCGCGACCTCCATCTCGCGATGAATCCGGGCACGACGTCCGTGCCCTTCCGCATTAGTGTCGGCGGCGAGGCGCCAGACGCCTCGCACGGAGACGACGTTGACTCATCTGGAAACGGGCTGGCGACCGAGCCGCGGCTCTACCAACTGATCCGGCAGCCAGGCAAGGTCGAAGACCGCACCTTCGAAATCACCTTCCTCGAGCCGGGGATCGAGGTCAGCGTGTTCACCTTCGGGTAGATCACGGCACTGACGTGACCGGGCGTTCTTTCCGGCGGCACCTGATAATGCGGGGACATGGATTCAGGCGAATGACAAGCTGCGCTAGCTAGGCTCGGAATCGGTCGCATGGCCAACGCTCCAAAGAGCGAACGTGATCAGCAAGGTGCTCCGTCTTCCGGTGGCCCCGCGCAGCAGCCCTCACCGCCCCGCACACCGAGGTTCGGGCGGCCGGGCTGGATCGTGTGGGTGGGCCTCTTCCTGGGCCTGTTGGCGATCAACATGTTTTTCGGTAGCCGGGCGACACAGCCGGCTGCTCGCGTTCGGGTTCCGTACACGCCGTTCTTCCTGCAGCAGGTCCGTGCCGGCCACGTGGAGGAGATCACCTCGAAGGGGACGGCGATCCAGGGATCCTTCACGCAGAAGGTGCAGTTCGAGGGAAAGCCCGCGACCCGGTTCAAGACGGAGATCCCGGCGTTCGCGAACAACGACGCGCTCTCGGCCTTGCTCGAGCAGAAGGGTGTGGTGGTTAACGCCCAGCCGTTGGACACCGGACCGCCGTGGTGGCAGAGCCTGCTGCTCGGATTCGGGCCGACGATCCTGTTCGTGCTGCTCCTCGTCTGGTTGATGCGACGAGCGGGAAGCGTGCAGAACGTCCTCGGCGCATTCGGCCGCTCCCGGGCCCGGCGGTACGAGGCGACCGGCGACCGGGTCACGTTCGCCGACGTCGCCGGTATCGACGAGGCGAAGCGGGAGCTGTCCGAAGTCGTCGACTTCCTCCGTCACCCGGAGAGATACCGGCGGCTCGGCGCCCGGATCCCGCACGGCGTGCTCCTGTCGGGGCCGCCGGGAACGGGAAAGACACTGCTCGCCCGCGCGGTCGCGGGGGAGGCGAACGTGCCGTTCTTCTCGATGGCTGCGTCGGAGTTCGTCGAGGCGATCGTCGGGGTCGGCGCCTCCCGCGTGCGCGACCTGTTCAAGGAGGCGAAGGAGGCGGCGCCGGCGATCATCTTCGTCGACGAGCTCGACGCGGTCGGACGGTCACGGACGACGGGTGTGGGCGGTTTCAGCGGCGGCAACGACGAGCGCGAGCAGACGCTGAATCAGATCCTCACGGAGATGGATGGCTTCGACTCGTCGACGGGCGTGATCGTCCTCGGTGCGACGAACCGACCGGACGTGCTCGACCAGGCCCTGCTGCGCCCGGGCCGGTTTGACCGGCGGGTGACCGTGTCGCCGCCCGACCGAGCGGGGCGGGAGGCGATCCTCCGGGTGCACACACGCGAGGTGCCGCTCGCGCAGGACGTCGATCTCGGCCGGATTGCGTCGGCGACGCCGGGGATGGTCGGTGCCGATCTCGCGAATCTCGTCAACGAGGCTGCACTGCTCGCCGCACGACGCAGTCACGACCTGGTTCAGGAGGCCGACTTCACCGACGCGCTGGAGCGCATCGTCCTCGGAGCGGAGCGCCAGGTGATGATGAGCCCGGACGAGAAGCGGCGTACCGCGTATCACGAAGGCGGACACGCGATCGTCGGAATGCTCACGGAGGGCGCGGACCCTGTGCGGAAGGTCTCCATCATCCCTCGCGGCCTCGCGCTCGGCGTCACGTTCTCGGCTCCGGAGAGCGACCGCCTGAACTACCGCGAGCCGGAGGTGTACGCGAAGATCAAGGTCGCGCTCGGCGGCCGCGCTGCGGAGCAGGTCGTGTACGGCGAGATCAGCACCGGCGCCGAATCCGACATCCAGCAGCTCACAGAGATTGCGCGCCAGATGGTCGGCCGCTGGGGCATGAGCGAGGCGATCGGCCCCGTCGCCGTTCTGCCACGAGACGGCGCCGGACCGCTGCTCCCCGGAGTCGCCGAGGTGTCGCCGGCCACGCAGAAGCTGATCGACGACGAGGTACGCCGAATCGTGGACGCGTCGCACAAGGACGTCGTCGCACTGCTCCAGGACAACCGCGACCGGCTCGACTCGCTGGTCGCGGCGCTGCTCGAGCACGAGACACTCGACGAGGACGACGCATATGCAGCCGCCCATGTAGAACGGGGGGTAGCGTCGCGCGCCGAATACGCGGTTGCCGCGCGCTCGCGAAGCGAAGGCCAGTGAGGAGATCCGCAGTGGCCCGGCGCTTTTGCACGGGCCGGTGGCTTCGATCGGACTTTTCAGATGGCCACTGTTACGTGGCTCTTGGCTGTGAAGTCGTCTGGGCGTGGATCGCTTTCGTCAGTTCGAGGATCTGGTTGGAGAGGTCGAGTAGCTCCCGGTTCTGTGTGTCCTCCTCCTTGACGGTCTGCCATTGCTGATCGGCCAGTACTTGGCGTTTCGCATCGGCTCGGTTCTGGCTGATCATCACAAAGGTCGAGAGGAAGATGGCCTCGAGCGAAACGATCATCGTGAGGAGGCCGTAGGGGTATCCCTCAACGCTGAAGCCGATCCAGCAGCCGAACCAGAGCAGGTGGATGTAGACAAACAGCATTGATCCGGCAAAGGCCGTGATCAGATCCGCGACCCGGTTGTTCAGGCTCTCCGCTCGCTGCCGCGCGTGCGCCAGGAGCACAGGGTTGGGCTCGAGTGGAAGTCGCGAGGTTCGTTGAACGCGCTCAGATTGCTCCATCACGACGTGCTCCTTTCCGGGGTTGGCTGGGCCGATGCGAAGAAACCGCCGGTCACCGCTTCGTTACATAAGTTGCTTTAGAGTGCGTCTTGGGGTCGAGGCCACGAACAAGGGGGGAATGGTGGCAAGCATTCAGGTGGGAGACGTCGCCACCGACGTCCGGCCGTTCCAGGTCGAGGTTGCGCAAGAGGATCTGGACGACCTCCGCCGGCGCATCGCAGAAACCCGCTGGCCGAGCAAGGAACTCGTCATCGATCGGTCCCAGGGTGTCCAGCGCGGGACGCTGAAGGAGCTGGCGCGCTACTGGGCGAGTAACTACGACTGGAGCAGGGCCGAGGAGAAGCTCAACGCCTTGCCGCAGTTCACGACAGAGATCGACGGCGTGGACGTCCACTTCATCCACGTCTGCTCGTCGCAGGAGAACGCGCTGCCGCTGATCATGACCCACGGTTGGCCGGGTTCGGTGATCGAACTCCTGGAGACGATCGGCCCGCTGACCGACCCGACCGCGCACGGCGGCAGCGCCGAGGATGCCTTCCACCTCGTGCTGCCCTCCCTGCCCGGATACGGCTTCTCGGGTGAGCCGGTCGAGCTCGGCTGGGACCTGGGCCGGACCGCACGGGCCTGGGCAGAGCTCATGCGCCGCCTCGGCTACACCCGCTACGTGGCCCAGGGCGGCGACGTTGGGGCGGGCGTCACGGATGCGATGGGCCGTCAGGCACCCGAGGGGCTGATCGGCATCCACACGAACCTGCTCGTACCGGCGCTGAACGGCCCGATGCCGACGGACACCGACGAGGAACGCGCCGCGGCCGCGCAGATCGCGACCTTCCGGCTGTCCGGAAACGGCTACTTCGTCGAGATGGCCAACAGGCCGCAGACGATCGGCTACGCCCTGCTGGATTCCCCCATTGCTCTGGCCGCTTGGATGGCGGACCACGACACGGATGCCTACTACAAGATCGCGCGCGCCTTTGTCGACGGGCAGCCGTCGGGCAATCTCACCCGCGACCACATCCTCGACAACATCACGCTGTACTGGCTGACCGGCACCGGCGGATCGGCGGCACGCTCGTACTGGGAGGCCTACGGCCCCGACGCCCCGGCCGCGAGCCAGCAGCCGCTGCCGCCGTCGGCGATCCCGTTCGGCTTCACGACGTTCCCGGGCGAGATCTGGCGCACGCCGCGCAGTTGGGTGGAGGCGAGCTACCCGAACGTCACCTACTTCAACGAGGTCGACAAGGGCGGCCACTTCGCCGCCTGGGAGGAGCCGGAGCTGTTCTCGTCCGAGCTCCGCGCCGCGTTCAGCGCACTGCGCTGATTCCCTAGCCAAAGGAGGTTCCCATGTCCACCACAAGCCTGCTCCCCGATATCGGGATCGAGCTCCGGGAGGACTATGCCGAGGTGGGCGATGACGTGCGGCTCCACTACGTCGAGGCCGGCGAAGGCCCGCTGATCGTTCTGCTGCACGGCTTCCCCGAGTTCTGGTTCGGTTGGCGGCTCCAGATCGCGCCGCTCGCGGCGGCGGGTTTTCGGGTCGTCGCACCCGACACGCGTGGCTACAACCTGTCATCAAAGCCGGAAGACTTCGAGGCCTACGGCGTCGACCTGCTCGCCGCCGACATCCGTGCTCTCATCGGCGAACTGGGTTCCGAGTCCGCAAGGTTGGTCGGTCACGACTGGGGAGGAAGCATCGCCTGGGCCACCGCGATGAACCACCCGGAGGTGGTCGACAGACTCGCCATCCTCAACGCTGCCCATCCGCGGAAGCTCTCAGAGGGACTGCACCACCCGAGCCAGCTTGCGAAGTCCTGGTACTTCTTCTTCTTCGCGGTGCCGGGCCTGCCCGAGGAGGTGGTGCACCTCAGAGACTGGCACTTCTTCCGGCACTTCCTGGACGAGGCACGCCCCCCGTACACCGATGAGGAAATCGAACGCTACGTCGAGGCGTGGTCGCAGCCAGGGGCGGCAGCCGGAATGGTCAACTACTACCGCGCTTCCGTACGACAGTCCCAGAAGGAAGCCGTGGCGAAGCTTCGCCCGATCTCGGCGCCGACACTGGTCATCTGGGGGGAGGACGATTCCAACCTCGGCTCCGACCTCGCGGAGCCCGATCACGACGACGTACCCAACCTCGACCGCGTGGAGCGCCTGGCAGACGCGTCGCACTGGGTGCATCACGACGAGGCAGAACGCGTCAACCAACTGCTTATCGACTTCTTCGCCCCTGCGGAATAGGCGCAAGACGCATGCGCGCTGGTGCGAAGAACGTTGCGTAGTCGGCTGTGGCCGTAGAGTCGTGAATGCCTGGTGAGGATCAGCCAGGAATTCGCGACTCTTCCGGCCAGTACGGCGATCAGCGCCGGGACGAGGAGGTAGTCCTGTCCTCCTCAGATGCGGCGGTCCCTCCCGGCCTCAGCCTTCTCGGATGCACTCGTACACCTGCCTGCTCGGCGCGGCCGGCAAGGGACTGACCCTCGTACACTGCGAGAACTCGGCGCAGACGCGCTTCGTCCGCTTCGAGTTCGGCGCCTGACGCGTTCCAGCCAAGACCATGCAGCTCGCCCACCGTCACCGGGACACCCTTGAGCAGATCTTCGAGCATCCCTC
>JBKPRA010000061.1:0-31494 GCA_046734335.1 Actinomycetota bacterium
GCAATGCCGCGGCCGCGGTTGCGGCAGTCGAGCTCGTCGGCGTACCGCGCGAAGAAGCGATCGCGGCTCTCGAATCCTTCGAGGGGGTTGGCCGGAGATTCGAGCTCGTCGGCACAGCAGGTGAAGTTGCCGTCTATGACGACTATGCGCACAACCCACAGAAGCTGCGCGCTGCCCTCGAGACTGCGCGCCGGCGGAGCGGCCGCCGCGTGCTCGTGCTCTTCCAGCCACACCTCTACTCGCGCACACTCCATTCCGGGGCCGAGCTCGGCAGGGAGCTGGCTGTCGCGGACGTGGTCGCCGTCACGGACATCTACCCGGCCAGGGAGCAGCCGCTCGAGGGCGTCACCGGGAAGCTGGTGATCGACGCCCTGTGCGACGCACGGCCAGGGTTCGCGCCAGGCTGGGCCCCGCGGCTGGACGACGGTGTCCGTTTTCTCGCCCGGCGGGCGCGTCCCGGCGACCTCGTGCTCACCGCCGGGGCGGGCGACGTCGACCGAGCCGCGCGCGCGATCCTCGAGCAGCTGGAGCGCTCATGACGCCATCCGCGCCCGCCCTCGCCTCCGTTCCCGGCCGGTGTCACATACCTGACGCACTCCCGACACCCACCCGTGCGTTTTCGGCGGATAGGCTCGCGCCATGGGACGGGGAGGTGGGGCGTTCCCACAGGCGTCCCAAAGCGGACTCGTCCGACGAGGCCGTGTGAAGATCGAGCAGGGTGTCGCTCTCTCGCAGATGACGACCGTCGGGATCGGCGGCCCCGCACGCGGTCTCGCCCGCCCCCGCACGATGGCGGATCTCGAGGAGGCCCTGGCGTGGGCCGACGAGCAGCGTGTGGCCGTGCGGCCGATCGGGCTCGGCTCCAACCTGCTTGCGGCCGACGCCGGCGTGGACGCGCTCGTCGTCCGGCTCGAGGGCGAGCTCGCGGCGGTCGAGGCGCGCGGAAGCATGCTCGTCGCCGGCGGCGGCGCATCGAACGCGGTGTGCCTTCACCGCGCTCGCGGCGCGGGCCTCGGCGGCTTCGAGTTCGCCTGCGCAATCCCCGGAACGGCAGGCGGGGGCGTACGCATGAATGCAGGCGCCTACGGCAGCGACTGGAAGGCGATTCTCGTGCGGGCGCTCCTCGTCGACGCGAGCGGGGCACGGTGGCGGACCGCCGCCGAGCTCGAGCTCTCGTACCGCCACTCCGCGCTCGTTCCGGGCCAGGTCGTCGCGCAGGTGGAGTTCCAGCTCGTCGCACGCGCCGGCGCCGAGATCAAGGAAACAGTCGCCGCCATGCAGGCCCGTAGGAAGGAGACGCAACCGACCAACAAGCGAACGTTCGGAAGCGTGTTCAAGAACCCCGACCACGAGTTCGGGGCAGGAAGGATGATCGAGCTCTGCGGCTTGAAAGGACACCGTGTCGGCGGTGCCACCATCTCGTCTCGCCACGGCAACTTCATCGAGAACGCCGGCGGCGCGACCGCCGACCAGGCCATCGCGCTGATGACGGAGGCCCGCGCTCGCGTGCTCGACCGGTTCGGGGTCGTGCTCGAGCGCGAGGTGGAGTTTCTCGGCGAGCTCGAGCTGCCGCCTGTGGGCACGCCGCCCGGCTAGCCGCCGCAGGACCGCGCCGGTCCGCGGCGAACCGAGGCGGACATGGCCACGCGCCTGTCGAGCATGCCTCCGCCGCCGTCGGGCGCCCGTCGGCCCCTGCTCGTCGTCGCGGTCGCGCTCGTGCTGGTCGCCTCCGGTTTCGGTGCCTACTTCGGTGCCCGCGAGACGGGGATCTTCTCCCTGAACCGGATCCAGGTCACCGGCGCGCCGCCGTCCACTGCCGCCAGGATCCGGTCGGCGCTCGGCAGCTACTTGGGGAAGAGCCTGGTTCGCTTCGACCGCAACGACGCCGCGCGCCGTCTCGCCGCCGTCTCCGAGGTCGCCGACGCGCGGTTCGACCGCGACTTCCCGCACACCCTTCGGATCCGGGTTCGTCTCGAACGGCCGGTCGCCGTCCTCCGGCGCGGGCCGGACGCCTGGATCGTCTCCTCCTCCGCGCGCGTGCTCGAACGCCTGCAGAGGCGGCCCTATCCACGATTGCCGCGGGTCTGGCTGCCCGCCGGGACAGACGTCTCGGTCAACTCGACGCTCGGCGGCATCGCAGCACGTGGGGTGGCCGCAGTCGCGCCCCTCCGTCCGCTCCACCTGGCCGGACGCGTGCGACAGGTTCTCGCCGGTGAGGGACAGCTGACCCTGGTGCTCGGATCGGGCACGGAGCTCCGCCTCGGAGACAGCGGCGACCTGCGACTGAAGCTGTCGATCGCCAAACAGATCCTGCCGCTGGCGGGCGGTGCAGCGTACGTCGACGTCAGCGTGCCCGAGCGGCCTGTTGCTGGATACAACTCTCAAGTCGGAAGTTGAGGTTGAGTGTTTGTGCCTGCAAATCGCGTTGACAAGCCCCGCATGAGTGCCTACCCTGCGGAGGTCGAGCAGGTTTTTCGGGCCCAATCCTGAAGTAGACATCGAGACTGAGAGACGGGACGCCACCATGAGCATGAGAGATCAGTCAGGGAGCTACCTCGCCGTCCTGAAGGTCATCGGCGTGGGCGGTGGGGGAACGAATGCGGTCAATCGCATGGTCGAGGCCGGCCTGACCGGCGTCGAGTTCATCGCGGTCAACACCGACGCGCAGGCGCTGCTGATGAGCGACGCCGACGTGAAGATCCACATCGGCTCGCAGGTGACGCGCGGTCTGGGCGCCGGAGCCGATCCGGAGGTGGGCAACGCCGCCGCGCACGAGTCGCGCGACGAGCTGAAGGACGCCCTGAAGGGCGCGGACATGATCTTCGTCACCGCTGGGGAAGGCGGGGGGACGGGCACCGGTGCCGCTCCAACTGTGGCAGCGCTCGGGCAGGAGCTCGGCGCGTTGACCGTCGGCGTCGTCACCAAGCCGTTCGCGTTCGAGGGCCGGGTCCGCTCCGAGCGGGCTGCGGTCGGGATCAACGAGCTGCGTGAGTTCGTCGACACGCTGATCGTGATCGAGAACGATCGGCTGCTCCAGGTGATCGAGAAGAACACATCCGTACTCGAGTCGTTCCGGCTCGCCGACGACGTCCTCCGTCAGGGCGTCCAGGGGATCACCGATCTGATCACGGTCCCCGGCCTCGTCAACCTCGACTTCGCGGACGTGCGGACGATCATGCGCGAGGCCGGCTCGGCCCTGATGGGCATCGGCACCGCCGCCGGCGAGAACCGGGCGGCGGAGGCAGCGCGGATCGCCGTCTCGTCGCCGCTCCTGGAGTCGTCGATCGAGGGCGCCACCGGAATCCTCCTCAACGTCACGGCCGGCCCCGAGGTGGGCCTCTTCGAGGTCAACGAAGCGGCCGAGGTGGTCACTGCCGCCGCCGACGCAAACGCGAACGTCATCTTCGGCGCCGTCATCGATCCGTCGATGGGCGAGGAGGTTCGGGTGACGGTGATCGCCACCGGATTCGGCCAACAGCTGCACCGACGCACCGCCCGCAGGTCGGAGCGTGAGCGCGTCGGCGTATCCGAGGCGCCCGTCTCGCGCGAGCCTGACCAGGGATTCGACATGCCGTCGCAGCTCGACGTCCCGTCGTTCCTCCGCGACGGGTAGCGCACGCGGGCCCGAGGCGCGGGCCGGCTCATTGAGGGCTCTGACCGGCGGGCCAGAGCCCTCGGGTTCGGTGAGAGCCGGCGCCAGGGGGTGGAGTAGCATCCGCGCCGGTGCAGGAGACGCTTCGTTGCACGCCGCTGCACGACCGTCACGTCGCCCTCGGCGCGCGGATGGTGGCGTTTGCGGGCTGGGAGATGCCGGTGCAGTACGAGGGCGTAATTCAGGAGCACCGGGCGGTACGCGCCGATGCGGGCGCCTTCGACGTCTCGCACATGGGCGAGATCGAGGTCGAGGGCCCGCGCGCGACCGAGCTCCTGCAGTCGCTGCTTTCGAACGACCTGGGGCGGATCGAGCCGGGCCAGGCGCAGTACACGCTGCTGACCAACGAGCGCGGCGGCATCCTCGACGACCTGATCGTCTACCGGCTCGACCCGTATCGGTATCTGCTGATCGTCAACGCCTCCAACCGGCAGGACGCCCACGACTGGCTGAAGGATCATGAGCTACGCGGTTCGGATGTCCGCGACGTCTCCGACGAGTACGGGCTGATCGCGGTGCAGGGGCCGCGCGCGCTCGATCGTCTGGGTCTCGAGACGGCACCGCCGTTCACCTTCGCCGAAGGCGAGGTGGACGGCGTCACGTGCATGGTTAATCGCACCGGCTACACGGGCGAGCAAGGAGTCGAGCTGATGGTGATGGCCGACGACGCGGTCCGGCTCTGGGACGGGGTGCTCGAGCGTGAGATCACGCCGTGCGGGCTCGGGGCCCGCGACAGCCTCCGCCTCGAAGTTTGCTACCCGCTGCACGGCAACGACATCGGCCCGGACACCGACCCGATCTCCGCCGGGCTCGGCTGGGTCTGCGCGCTCGAGAAGGACTTCACCGGCGTCGAAAAGCTGCGCCGGATCAAGGGCGAAGGCCCCGAATGCCGGCTCGCCGCATTCGTGATGCAGGAACGGGCAGTTCCGCGCCAGGGCATGCCGATCATCGAAGGCGGCGAGGTCACCTCCGGCACCCACTCGCCGATGCTCGACGTTGGGATCGGCATGGGCTACGTCCCGGCTGCGCTGGCCGAGCCGGGCACGGAGTTGACGATCGACGTCCGCGGGCGGAACCGACGTGCATGCACGGTCGAAAAGCCGATCTACAAGCGAGAGGAGTGAGCCGTGGCAGCCGAGAGTTACCCCGAGGATCTCAGGTACCACCCCGAGCACGACTGGGCGCGGATCGAGGGTGACACCGCCGTGCTCGGCATCACCTGGTACGGGCAGGACGCGCTCGGCGAGCTCGTCCACTACGAGCCGCCGGACGTCGGCGCGACACTGTCGAAGGATGGGGCGTACGGCGAGGTCGAGTCGGTCAAGGCGGTCTCGGACTTGATCGCCCCCCTCTCCGGCGAGGTGCTCGAGGTCAACGACAAGGTGGTCGATGCGCCCGAGACGGTGAACGAGGATCCATACGGCGAGGGCTGGCTCGTCAAGATTCGCGTCGCCGACCAGGCGGAGGCGGACACGCTCTTAGGCGCGGAGGCATACAAGACCCACCTGTCGTCGCTGTGAGTCATCTGTCGCTCACCGGCGCCGACCGCGAGGAGATGCTCGCCGCGATCGGGGTCTCCTCCGTGGAGGATCTGTTCACGGACATCCCGCCCGGCGTCCGCTTCCAGGGACGGCTCGATCTCGAGCCGGCGCTCAGCGAGCCGGAGCTCGTCGCCCATCTCGAAGAGCTCGCGGCTCGCAACGCGCACACCGGCGCAGAGCTGTCGTTCCTCGGGGCGGGCCTTTACGACCACTACGTCCCAGCGGTCGTCGAAGCCGTCCTGCAGCGCGGCGAGTTCCTGACCGCGTACACGCCGTACCAGCCGGAGATGAGCCAGGGCGTGCTCCAGACCATCTTCGAGTACCAGACGGCGATCTGCGAACTGACGGGCATGGACGTCTCGAACGCGTCCGGCTACGACGGCACGACGGTCGCCGCCGACGCCTGTTTCATCGCCAAGCACGCGACCGGCCGGTCGAAAGTCGTCCTCGCGGAGACGGTGAATCCTCAGGTGCGTCAAGTGGTGAAGACGTACGCGCCGGGGTTCGGGCTCGAGGTCGTCGAGGTGCCGCACGACGGCGGCACGGCCGACCCGGAACGGTTCGCCGCCGCTTGTCGCGACGCAGCCTGTGCGATCTTCCAGCAGCCGAACTTCTTCGGCTGTTTGGAGCCGGCGCCAGACCTGGCCGCTGCTGCGGACGAGGCTGGAGCGCTGGCGGTCGCGCACGTCGACCCCGTCTCGCTCGGTGTGCTGGAAGCACCCGGCAACTACGGCTGTGCGATCGCGATCGGCGAGGGACAGGGGGCGGGCAACTATCAGTCGTTCGGCGGCCCGCACTACGGCTTCATTGCCGCCCGCGCCGACTACACCCGCCGCATGCCGGGCCGGATCGTCGGCGAAACCACCGACGTCGCGGGCAAGCGCGGCTATGTCCTCACCCTGCAGACCCGGGAGCAGCACATCCGCCGCGAGAAGGCCACGTCCAACATCACGACGAACCAGACGCTGCTCGCCCTGGCCGGACTGGTGCACCTGACCTGGCTCGGGCCGCAGGGACTCAGGGAGGTGGGGGAGACCTGCATGGCGCTCGCCGAGCACGCGAAGGACCGGCTGTGCGCCGCGGGAGCAGAACTCTTGTTTCCGGACAAGGCAACGTTCAAGGAGTTTTCCGTCAGAGTCGGACGGAACGGACGCGAGGTCGTTCGCGCCGCGCGCGAACGAGGCGTTCACCCCGGGTACGTGCTCGGCCGCGACTACGAGGACCTCGACGATGCGCTGCTGGTGGCGGTCACCGAGACTCGAACTCCGGCCGACATCGAACGGCTCGCGCAGGTCATCGAGGAGGTGGCGGCGTGACCAGGCTGATCTACGAACGCTCGCGTCCAGGGCGGCGCGCCTCGAGCCTCCCGGCCCACGACCTGCCGGCCGCCCAGGTGCCGCCCGAGCTCGCCCGCAGGGAGCCGCCCCGCCTGCCGGAGGTGGCCGAGCCAGAGTTGGTGCGCCACTTCACCGAGCTCTCCACCCGGAATTTCGGGATCGACACCGGCTTCTACCCGCTCGGCTCCTGCACGATGAAGCACAACCCGCGCGTCAACGAGCGCGTGGTCGGCCTCCCAGGCTTTCGCGATCTGCACCCGCTCCAGGAGGAGGAGGGCGCGCAGGGCGCACTCGAGCTCATGTGGCGGTTGCAGGAGATCCTCGCCGAGGTCGCCGGCCTCCCGGCTGTTTCTCTTCAGCCGGCGGCAGGCAGCCAGGGCGAGCTGACCGGGCTGATGCTCTTCCGCGCGTACTTCGCCGACCGGGGCGAGCTCGAGCAGCGCCGGGAGATCGTCATTCCCGACACGGCGCACGGGACGAACCCCGCCAGCGTGACGATGGCGGGCTTCGAGCTCGTGGGGGTCAAGACCGATCCGCGTGGGAACATCGACATCGGCGATCTGCGCGGGAAGGTCGGCCCGCGGACGGCCGGTCTGATGCTTACCAACCCGTCCACGCTCGGCCTCTTCGACGAGAACATCGAGGAGATCCAGCGCATCTTCCACGGCGCGGGCGCGCTCATGTACTACGACGGGGCGAACCTGAACGCCGTCTGCGGGATCTCGCGGCCGGGCGACATGGGCTTCGACGTCGTGCACATCAACCTGCACAAGACGTTCTCGCAGCCACACGGCGGCGGCGGCCCGGGGGGCGGCCCGATCGCGGTTGCCGCCGGGCTCGAGCCATTTCTACCCGTGCCTGCTGTCGCCCGCCGCGACGACGGAAGCTTCGGCCTCGATTTCGACCGGCCGCAGTCGATCGGAAAGGTGCGCGGCTTCACCGGGCCATTCGGTGTGTTCGTCCGTTCCTATGCCTACATCCGCGCGTACGGGCCGGCCCTCCGCGAGATGTCGGAGGTCGCAGTCCTGAACGCCAACTACCTGCTCGCCCGCTTGAAGGACGCCTACGACCTGCCCTTCGACCGGCTATGCATGCACGAGTTCGTGGTTTCTGCGCGGACGCTCAAGAAGGAATACGGAATCTCCGCCCTGGACGTCGCCAAGCGGCTGATGGACTACGGATTCCACCCACCGACTATCTACTTCCCACTGGTCGTCCCGGAGGCGCTGATGATCGAGCCGACCGAGACCGAGCCCAAGGAGCGGCTGGACGATTTCTGCGAGGCGATGCTCGCAATCGCCCGCGAGGCAGCGGGCGACCCGGACGTCGTCCGCGGCGCTCCCCACACGCGCCCGGTCGGGAGGCTCGACGAGGTGAAGGCCGCCAAGCGCGCGGTCGTCCGCTATGCGTTTGAGGAGCACCCGAATCTCGCGGACGAACCGGCCGCCGCGGCCGTGCCGAAAGGCGTCTAGTGGACCGTCGCGAGCGCGCGCAGATCATGGGCGAGCACCAGCCGCGCGGGCTGTCTGCTCGCGAACGGCGGGAGGCCGAGCTGCTCGCGGCAGATCTGACCGAGAGCCCGGTCTCCGGCAGGCCCCTGCCCAGGCGCATGCGCAATTTCTCGCCGAGTATCGAGGGATACGCGCGCTCCGTCGTCGGCCCGCCTGCGTACGCGCAGCGGCTCCGTCAGATCGAGGACGAGATCGAGGAGCATCTCGAGCGGCTCCGCGCCGCGCGCGACGAGCTCCACCGCCAGGTGCGCGATCCCCGCGAGCGCGGCCGCCGCTGGCGCGAGCTGGTGGCGGGGTGGAACTTCCACGGGGTCAACGACCTGATCGAGAAGCACAACCGCTGGTATCCGGTCGAAGCCCGGCTCGCGATGAATCCACGAACGGGCGACTTCGTTCTCGTCGGCGGCAAACCGTACCGGCGCGAGCCGCTGGACGCCGCCTGGGCGCTGAGGCGCTTTCCGCCGGACGATTCCGACCGTCTCGCGGCCTAACCTGACCGGGGTGGGTCTTGCGGCCCTGTGATTGAGCCGGACGGCCCATTGACCCTCCTTGTGCTCGCGCCGAATGCTCTATCCATGGAATGGAAATGGCACCTCCGGCGCGCCGAGAGCCCGCCGGAGCCCACCATCACGGAGGAGACCGTCGACACGCTGCGGCTCTTCCCGATCGTCGGCCCAGACCTCTGCTATCCGGTCGCTGCGCTACTCGCTCGCGGGCGCCTCGAGGAGGCTGCCGAGCTCGTCTCGGACCGCGCCTGGGTCGCGTCCGCTCCGCTCTACGGCTAGGCTGCGGCGCGAGCCGCGAGCTGGCCACAGGCGGCGTCGATGTCTCGGCCACGGGTCAAGCGCACCGTCGCCGGCAGCCCCGCCCGGCCGAGCACGGCCTTGAACGTCGCGATCCTCGCGCGGGTGGAACCGTCGAACGCTCCGGTGGGGTTGTACGGAATCAGGTTCACCTTGAACGCCTCGGGGTCGAGGAGCGCGGCGAGCTGCGCTGCCTGCTCGGGGCTGTCGTTCACGTCGGCCAGCATCACGTACTCGACGAACACCTTGCGCCGTCGCAGTGAGACATACCGGCGGCACTCGGCAACGACGTCGGCGAGCGGGTAGCGGTCATTCACCGGCATCAGTCGTGAGCGGAGGGCAGGGTCCGCTGCGTGAAGCGAGAGGGCGAGCCGGATCGGCTCGGCGACCTCATCGACGAACCGCCGCAGCGCCGGCAGCCAGCCGACCGTCGAGATGGTCGTGCGGCGGTGGGTGACGCCGAGGTCCGGGAGCCGCATGGCTGCGTCCAGCACGGCGTCGAGGTTGAGCATCGGCTCGCCCATCCCCATGAACACGCAGTGGTCGACAGTCTCGATGCGGCGGAAATGGAGGGCCTGGTCGAGGATCTCCGAGGCGGTCAGGTTGCGCCCGAATCGCATCTGGCCGGTGGCGCAGAACGTGCAGGTCAGCGGGCAGCCCGACTGCGACGATACGCAGACGGAACGGCGGCCGTACCGGTAGCGCATCAGCACCGCCTCGACCGGCTTGGCGTCGGACGTGCGGAAGAGCGTCTTGACCGTGCCGTCGCGCGCCTCGGCTTGACGCTCGACCTCCAGTGTCGAGAAGGGAACGTCCGCCGCCAGCTCGGCGCGGAGCCCGGCGGGAACGTTGGTCATCGCCTCGTACCCGGCCGCGCCTCTCGCCGCCCAGTCCCAGACCTGGCGGGCCCGGTAGGCCGGTTGCCCCCGCTCGGCGAGCTTCTCCGAGAGGAGGGCGAGGTCCACGGTCTCCACGCTAGCGCGCCGGTGTGCGCGAGGTGGTGCGCGGAGGCGCCGGCCGATCGCGCTCACCGGCCGGCAAGCCGAGCGGACGGTGGAACGATCGGCGCAGGATCGGCACCAAGCGGTCACACCGCATGCACGGAATTCGCGCTAGCGTCGTCGTGGAGGGCGGAGGGGATGCGTCCCCACCCCGGGTGGGGGCGTGGAGCGGACTACCCCGGGCAGGGCAAGAAGGCCGTCGCTAGGCTCCTGATCGATGATCGACCTCCGCTCCGACACCGCGACGAAGCCGTCGCCAGAGATGCTCGCGGCCATGGCGGCCGCCGACGTCGGCGACGAGCAGGAGCAGGAGGACCCGACTGTCAACGAGCTCCAGCGCCGCGCCGCTGAGCTCCTCGGGCACGAACGCTCGCTCTTCCTGCCGACGGCGACGATGGCGAATCAGATCGCCCTCCGGGTCCTGACGCGGCCGGGCGGTCAGCTGATTGCCGAGGAGCGGACGCACATCCTGATCTTCGAGGCGGGCGGCCCGGCGGTCCACTCCGGGCTGATCGCCCGGCCGCTGATCGGCGACGCCGGCCGAATCACGCCCGACCAGATCCGCGAGGCGGTCGGGACCGCCGACTGGCTCCAGCCGGCACGGATCGTCGTCCTCGAGCAGACGCACCGCAGTGCAGGCGGCCGCGTCTGGCCGCTCGACGAGCTCGCCGACTCGATCGACACCGCCCACGAGCTCGGGCTACCCGTTCACCTCGACGGTGCCAGACTGATGAATGCCTCGGTCGCGTCCGGCGTCCCGGCGGCCGACTACGGGCGGCTGGCGGACACCGTCCAGATCTGCTTCTCGAAAGGGCTGGGCTGCGCGATGGGCGCGGTCCTGGCCGGCTCCGACGAACGGATCGAAGAGGCCTGGCGGCTGAAGTTTCTGTTCGGTGGCGCGCTCCGCCAGGCCGGAGTTGTCGCAGCCGGGATGCTGTACGCGCTCGAGCACAACGTCGAACGGCTTGCGGAGGACCACGCGCGGGCGAAGCGATTGGCGCAGGGGCTCGCGGCCGCCGGGCTGCCGGTGGACGTGGACGCGACCGAGACCAACTTCGTCGGCATCGATGTCGGCTCGATCGGCGTCGACGTCGCAGAGGCTCAGTCGCGCATCCGCGACGAAGGTGTCCTCGTCGGCCGGCTCCGGCCGGGCGTCCTGCGCGTGGCCACCCACCTCGGCGTCACCGACGACGACGTCGACCAGGCGATCGAGCTCATCCCCAGGGCGCTCGGTGTCCTCGCGCCCGCCTGAGCAACAGCTGAGCGAGATCCTGCGGCGGGGACAGGCTCGCTACCGCCTGCCGAGCGTGTCGGCGGCCGTCTACCGCGATGGCGAGATCGTCTGGGCTGACGCGGTCGGGATCGCGGAGGAGGGACGTGACGCAACCGCAGACACGCAGTACCGCATCGGCTCGATCACGAAGACCTTCACCGCGGCGGCCGTGATGCTCCTCGTCGAGGAGGGAAAGGTCGCGTTCGACGATCCGCTCGAGCGGCACCTGCCAGAGGCGCGATTCGGCGACCTGACCGTCCGCCGGCTGCTGGCGCACAGCTCCGGCCTCCAGCGCGAGCCTCCGGGCGAGGTCTGGGAGTCGCTCGAGTTCCCGGGTGGAGCCGAGCTGGTCGATCGCCTCGCCGACGCCGAGCTCGTGCTTCCCGCCGGAGAGCGCTGGCACTACTCCAACCTCGCCTACGCGCTGCTCGGCGTGCTCGTCACGCGCATCGCCGGGACGCCCTTCCCGGGATTCGTCGACGAGCACCTGATCGGCCCGGGCGGGCTCCGGCGGACGACCTGGCACCCCACCGATCCCGCCGCCCGCGGCTATTACGTCGATCCGTACGCACGTACGCTGCGGCCGGAGCCGTCGCTCGAGGGCGACGGAGTCGAGGCGGTGGGCAGCCTCTGGAGCACGCCATCCGACCTGTGCCGCTGGGCCTTGCGCCTCGGCTCGATCGAGGCGCTGCACCAGGTGCAGATCATGGACGACCCTGACCAGTGGACGCTCGGCCACGGGCTCGGCCTTCAGCTCTTCCGCCGTGGCGACAGGGTCTTCTTCGGACACGGAGGAGCGATGCCGGGCTTCCTGGCGATGCTGCTCGGCCGCCGCCGGGAAGGTGTGGGGGCCGCGCTGGTCACGAACGCGTCGACCCCGGCGACCGCAGTGGAGGAGATCACCGCGGAGCTCGCCGAGTGCGCGCTCGAGCTCTTTCCGGCCGAACAGATGTTGTGGCGTGCCGAGAGCGCGCCGCCGCCGGAGATCGAGGAGCTCCTGGGCGTCTGGTGGACGGAGGGAACGCCGTTCGTCTTCTGGTGGGAAGACGGCAGGTTGCGCGCGCGGCCGGCGGAGAGCGACGCGACGCGGGCGGTCTCCGTGTTCGAGCCGGCTGGGCCAGACGAGTTCCGGGTCGCCGAGGGCCGGGAACGCGGCGAGCTGATGCGGGTCGTGCGCGACGCGGATGGAAGCGGCGCCGTCACCAAGCTCTACTGGGCCACGTACCCGCTCACGCGGGCGCCCTCGACGTTCGCTTAGCGACCCCCGGCCTTGTAGAAGACGGTCGCGGCAACCGCGTAGCCCGCGATCAGCACCCAGCCGCGCCAGCTGCTCGACCGGCCTCGGTAGAGCATCAGGCCGGCCAGGATCGCCGCTCCGCCCATGACGGCGATTTCGACCTCGCGGAACGCCAGCGACAGCGGATTGATCGCCCACGAGAGGACGGCGACCGCAGGGATCAGGAAGACGGCAACCTGTGCGCTGGAGGACACGGCGATCTCGGTTGCCAGCTTGACGCGGCCGCGGCGGGCGACGATCACTGCACCCCCGTGCTCCGCCGCGTTGCCGACGATGGCGACGATCACCGCTGCCACGAAGAAGTCGCTCAGGTGCAACTTCTCTGCGAACACCTCGATCGATCCGACGAGAATCTCGGCGATGACCGCCGTCGCGGCCGTCGCGGCGGCCAGCGTGCCCAGCGTGAACCGCATGGGCCACGCGCTCGTGTCGTAGTCGGCCGAAGCATGCAACAGGCGGTGGCGTTGCAGTTGCCACGCGGTGACGCCGATGTACACGAGCAGGAGCGCGACCGATACCGGAATCGAGATGACCTCCAGTGTGTGCGGGCTCGTCCCGCCGTTCCAGTCGGGGATCGTGACGACCATGAAGAGGAGCGTTGCCCCCAGCACCAGTCCGACCGAGATCAAGCCGGAGCGGCGGTCGATCTCCTTCGTCGGGCCGACGATCAGCGAGAAACCGAGCACCAGCAGCAGGTTGCCGACGACGCTGCCCGTCAGCGACCCGCGGACGACCTCGACCAGGCCATCGTTGACGGCAAAGAGCGCGATGATCAACTCGGGGGCGTTCCCGAAGGTGGCGTTGAGGAAGCCGCCGACCCCGGGCCCGGTTTGCTTCGCCGCGTGCTCCGTCGCCTCCCCGATCAGCCACGCAAGTGGGACGAGCGAGATCGCCGCGAGCGCAAACAGCGCCACGTCGCCCACGTCGAAGGCGAACCGGACGATCATCGTGATCGGCGCGAGGCCGAGCGATGCCCAGAGGAGCCTGCGCGCCACGACGCCCAAGCCTACCCGGGTGCCGATGCGGCGCCATGCCTGAACACGAGCCGTTTGTCAAGACTTGCGCAGCCCGAAAGCCGGTGCCCACAATCACTCCATGAAACGCGGACGGACGGCGACCCAGTCGCTCCCGCTCAGGCCACAGGACGAGGTCGAATGCCGGCGGTGCGGAGTCCACTGCGACAAGATCGTCTACCCGGCAGCGTGCATCGATCGCGCCTGCCCGTTCGTGTACGCATACGAGGAGTTCGGCCACACGTACATCGGGTGCATGCAGAAGGTCTACGAGGTCGAGATCGACGTCGACCTCTTGCACGAGGCCGAGTTCCGGCGTGGCGGGTTCGGTGCGGTGCGTTCGGTGCGGCAACCGCTGCCGATGTGCCGGGTCGAGGTCGAGGAGACCTATCGCAACCGGGGCGACGACCTCGGCTGTGTGAACCCCGAGTTCTCCGAGCTCCCGCTCGACCGGCCGACCTTCCGCGTGTTCGCGCAGGTTCGCTGAGCGGCCTGAGCATCACCGAGGCGCGGACGGACGACGATCTGCGCACGGTGATGGACGTGCGGTGCGCCGTCGACGAGGACGCGAGGCCGACCCTCGAGAACCTGCGCCATGCGCGGCAGTCGATGGACGCCGAATACCTCGTCGCTCGCGAGGGCGGCGACGCCGTCGGCTGCGGCATGAGCGCCGTCTTCCCCGGCATGGGAGACGAGCCGATCCTGTGGTCGGACGCAAGCGTATTGCCCGATCGTCGCTCCAACGGGATCGGCGAGCAGCTCCTGTGCAGGATCTCCGAGCGCGGACGCGAGCTCGGCAAGCAGGAGTTGCTGCTCGAGGTAAGAGAGGACGACGAACATTCGATCCGATTCGTCGAGAGGCGCGGCTTCCTGGAGGTGGAGCGCGAGCACGAGGTCGTCCTCGACCTGACAGCGCTGGCCGAGCCACCTGCCATCGACCCCCCGCCGGGTGTTCAGATCGTCCCGTATGCCGAGCGATCCGACCTGGAGCACGAGATGTACCACGTCGACCGCGAGGCGTCGCGCGACATCCCGGGCCTCGCCGCCACACTCGAGCACACCTTCGAGGAGTGGCGGATCTTCGCGATCGAGCGTCCGAGCCGAGATCTCGAGTTGACCTTTCTCGCCGTCGCGGACGGACGCGTCGTCGGTGTCGCGTACCTCGAGACATACGGCGACCGTTGCTTCCACAACCTCACCGGAGTCGTCCGAGAGTGGCGCGGCCGCGGCGTCGCGTCGGCGATGAAGCGGGCCCAGATCGCGGGTGCACACGCGCGGGGCGTGCAGCGGCTCGTGACGGAGAGCCAGCACGAGAATCGGCCGATGCGCAGGCTGAACGAGAAGCTCGGGTACCGCCCGACGGCCGCGAACGTCGTCTATCGAGGGCCGCTGCTGGAGGCCTAGACCGAGCGGGCGTGGAGCTCGCGCAGCTTGCGCATCTCGCCCTCGTCCGGGCCGTGGCCGTCCGGGCCCGGAATCTCCATCACCGCCGGGAGCTCCTGAAAGGCGGGGTGTGCCAGGAACACGCCCAGCCCCTCGCCCATCTCACCCTCGAGCATGTTGGCATGGCGGTCGCGGTTGGAGCCGAGCGGCGCCTGGGCGTCGTTCACGTGGAGCGCGCGCAGGCGGTCGAGACCGATCCGTTCGTCGAGCGCCCCGAGAAGCACGTCGAGCGCGCTCCGGTCAGTGACGTCCGTGCCCGAGACCCATAGGTGACAGGAGTCCAGGCAGACGCCGAGCCGCTCGTGCCGGCCACACGCGTCGAAGAGGGCGGCGAGCTCGTCCAGCGAGCGGCCGATCGTTCCGCCGGCGCCGGCCGAGTTCTCCATCAACAGCCAGGTCGTGTCGGAGCAGTGGTCGAGGATCTGCTCCATGGCCGGGACCGCGCGCTCGAGGCCGGCCTCGAGCCCGGCGCCCAGGTGCGACCCCACGTGGAAGATCACGGCGTCGGCCTCGATCGCGCAGGCAGCGTCCATCGTCGAGCTCATCGTCGTCACGCTCTTCTCGTAGAGCTCGTCGTTAGGGCTGGCGAGGTTGACGAGGTAGAGCGCATGGACGAGAGCCGCGCCGATCCCGAGCTCGGTGCGCCGCTCGCGGAAGGCCTCGAGATCCTTGGGGTCGTGCTCGGGAAACCGCCACGCCCGCGGGCTCTGGACGAAGAGCTGAAGCGAATCCGCCTCGAGCTCGGACGCCCGGTCGAGCGCCTTCTTGATCCCGCCGGAACAGTGGGCGCCGAAGAGCACGGCGCGTACGCTACCGCCCGTGCCGCGACTCTCCCTGTCGGGTCGCCTCGCGCCGCTGGCCGAGCGTCCGTACCGCCTCTTCTTCTCCGCGTCGACGATCTCGACGCTCGGCGACTCGGTCGCCGGAATCGCCCTCGCCTTCGCCGTGCTCGACCTGACGGGAACGCCGAAGCCGATCTACCTGGCGATCGTCTTCGCCGGGCGTCAGCTCGCGAACGGGGCACTGGTGCTCTTCGGCGGCGTGCTCTCGGACCGGCTGCCGCGCAACCGCATCCTCGTCGGGGCCGCGCTCGGACAGGGTCTCGCACAGGCTGCAACCGCTGGAGTCGTCCTGTCGGACCACGCCACGATCGCCCTACTCGTCGGTCTGCAGATCGTCTACGGAGCGGCCGACGCATTCGTACTCCCGGCCGAGACCGGGCTCGTCCCCCAGACCGTCAGCGATGAGCGGCTCCAGGAGGCGAACGCGCTGCGCGGGATGATGCGCAACCTGATCTTCATGGTCGGGCCCGCGATCGGCGGCATCATCGTCGTCGGCGGCAGCCCCGGCATCGCGCTCGCGATCGATGCCGCCTCGTTCGCAGGGGCGGCGCTCCTGCTCACGCGCATCCGCGTCGCGCCGCGAGCGCTGCGGACCGAACACACCCATTTCCTGCACGAGCTCCGCGAGGGCTGGCGCGAGTTCACCTCCCGCACCTGGCTGTGGTCGACGGTTGCCATCTTCGGGCTCGGCAACTTTTTCTTCATGTTCTGGCCGGTGCTCGGGCCGATCGTCGCGAAGGAGCACCTCGGCGGAGCCGGCGCGTGGGCGAAGATCCTGGTCGCGAACGGGATCGGAGCGGTGATCGGCGGCGCGTTTGCGCTGCGCTACAGGCCGAGGCTGCCGCTCGTCGCCTGCATCCTCTGGCCGATGCTCTTCTGTGCCCAGCTTGTCGCGCTGGCACTGCACGCACCGACATGGTTGATCGCGGCGGCGGCGTTCTTCTCCGGGCTCGGCCTCGCCATCCACCTGACCCTCTGGTTCACGATCTTCCAGCGCGAGGTGCCCGAGCACGCGCAGTCGCGGGTCAGTTCGTACGACGCGCTCGGGTCGTTCGTGCTGATGCCCCTCGGCTTCATCGCAGCCGGGCTGATCGCGGCCGGCATCGGCATCTCCAACGCCGCCTGGCTGGCCGCAGGCGCGATTCTCGCGCTGAACTCGTGCATGCTGTTGATCCCGTCGGTCTGGCGGATCGGCCGGGTCGGGGCGCCTACTACGATCCCGGCATGAGCGTCCGTGTCCGCATGGCGCCGAGCCCGACCGGGTTCCTGCACATCGGCGGGGTGCGCACGTTCCTGTTCAACTGGCTCTTCGCCCGCGGACGGGACGGCGAGTGCCTCCTGCGCATCGAGAACACCGACACGAGCCGCGAGGTGGCGGAGGCGACCGAGCAGATCCAGCGCTCGCTCGCCTGGCTCGGGATCGACTGGGACGGGCCCGTGAGCTTCCAGCTGGATGCGATGGACCGCTGCCGGGAGCTCGCCCAGCACCTTCTCGCCGAGGGCAGGGCGTATGAGGACGAGGGCGCAATCCGCTTTCGCATGCCCGACGAAGGCGTCACTGCCTGGGAGGACGCCGTGCTGGGCCGGATCGAGGTGCCCAACGAGAAGCTCGAAGATGTCGTGCTCGTGCGTTCCGACGGCAGGCCGACATACAACTTCGCCAACCCGGTCGAGGACATGGACGACGCGATCACCCATGTGATCCGTGGGCGGGACCATGTCTCGAACACGCCGAAGCAGCTCCAGATCCTGTCCGCGCTCGGGCACGAGCCTCCGGTCTACGGCCACGTGCCCGACGTCATCGGCGACGACGGCAAGAAGCTGTCCAAGCGCCACGGAGCGACCTCGGTCGACGAGTTCCGCACCGCCGGCTACATCCCGCCGGCGCTGATGAACTTCCTCGCGCTGCTCGGGTGGGCGCCGGACGGTGAGACGACGATCATGGCTCCGGCCGAGCTGGTCGAGCGGTTCACGCTCGAGCGCGTCGGAGCCAGCCCGGCGACGCTCGACTATCAGAAGCTCGACTGGCTGAACGGCACCTACCTGCGTGCGCTGCCCGCGAAGGAGTACGCGGACGTGCTCGTCGACTACCTCCGCGAACAGGGCTACGACTGGCCCGAGGCGCGCATCCGGGCGGCCGTGCCGCTCGTCCAGGAGAAGATCGAGCGCCTCGGTCAGTTTCCCGACTTCGCCGGCTTCCTCTTCTCCCGCCGGAACGGGTATGACCCGAACACGCTCGACGCCGGGGTGCTCGCCGCCGCAGAGGAGACGCTCGCAGGCGTCGAGCCGTTCACGGCGGAGGCGATCGAGCAGGCGCTGCGTGCGCTCGCGGAGCGTGTCGGCCAGAAGCCGCGCCAGGCCTTCCAGCCCATTCGCGTCGCCGTCACCGGCTCGACCGTCTCGCCGGGCCTGTTCGAGAGCATCGAGCTCCTCGGCCGCGACGAGACACTCGCCCGCATCCGGGACGCCCGGACGGCGGCGGCCTAGCTCCGCTGGACGAGCAGCGCGCCGCCGACGAGCGCGATCCCGGCCGCCCACAGCGGCCACACGATCAGCACCGCGCCGGCGAGGAAGGCCCCCGCGCCGAGCACGGCGAGGCCGGTCGCGGCCGCGGCCCGATAGTGGGGCTTCCCGGGCGAGGGCTCCGGCTCGGGCTGGACGCCGAGCCGCATACGCGCCAGGCGAACACGGAACAGCGCTCCCCGCCACTCGAAGATCAGCTCGCTCGCAGCATCGTTGCCGCCGATCTCGATTGTCTCGACCATCTCCGCCGTCGCGTCCCGGGCATCGGCAAGAGAGGCGCGCAGCTCGTCGTGGGCATCCCTGGCGCCGGCGGGGGGTCGTACTCCGTCGAGCAGCTCGCTCGACCAGTGCAGGCGGTACTGGAGCGTGCGCAGCGGACCCAGCGCACTCTCGTCGAGCCGGCTGCCGTCCACGGCGATCGCGTCGAGCGCGCGCAGCGTGCCGGAGAGCCCGCTCCAGAAGCCGGCCATCGTGCCCGCGTAGCCGCGTGCGGCTCTGGTGTCCGTGCTCTGCCGCAACGGGTCGATCATATCCGGCCGCTAGACTCCGGCAGCCGTGGGGGGCGGCACCCATGCAACAGTCCTGGTCCTGGACGACGACGAGTCGCTCCGCTTCCTCTGCCGGGTGAACCTGGAGCTCGACGGGTATCGCGTGCTCGAGGGAGCCTCGCTCGCCGAAGCCAGGGAGACGCTGGCGGCGGAGCCGGTGGACGCGATTCTGCTCGACGTCCATCTCGCTGACGGTGACGGCCGCGAACTGCTGCGCGAGCTCGGCTCTGGTCGGCCGGTCGCGGCGCTCTTCACCGGCAGCAACCCCGCCGGTGAGGAGGAAACGCTCGCCGAGGCAGTGATTCCGAAGCCGTTCGAGCTCGGGCTGTTGCGCTCGACGGTCGACCGGCTGGTCTCGCAGGGGAAGCCCGCAGGTAAATTCCGCTGGGTGACGGCCACGGGCGTCTACACGCCGCTCGACTTCGAGCAGCGGCTGAAGCAGTTCCTCTACGAGAGCTCGGAAGAGGGCCGCGCGGTGCGGGTCGGCGAGAAGGAGACCTCGGAGCAGGCCGAGATCGTCGCCCGGTACACCGACCTCTTCACCCGCGACCAGCTCGTGGCGCTGCACGAGGCCGAGAGCGGGGCGGAGGGAGACGAACTAGAGCAGCTGTACCGGCTGCGCAAGGTCTGCGAGGGTGGAATCGTCTCCGCCGAGCTGGTCGAGCGAGAGGACGAGCTCGAGAACCGCCAGCTGGCGGTGCGGCTCACTTTCCGCGGCGAGGAGCTTCCGCTGCGAACCGCTCAGGCCAGGCTGGCCGTGCTGCACGAGTACGGCGACCGCGAGGAGCTCGGCGATTTGCTCGGCGACCTGAACGCGACCTTCAACGAGGATCGCTTGGAGCTGGCACGCGCCGGAGAAGAGCTCTCCGCCGACCTGTCCGGCGAGCCCGACCCGGTCGCGCGGAACGAGGAGGAGAAGGCCATCTCCCTGCGCACGCTCTCGGCGGCGCTGAGCGAGGCGGCCGCGGCTTCCGAGCAGGCCTACCTGCGCATGCGCGAGACCTGGTTCGAGCGCGTTCTCGGCCCGCAGCGGGACGATGAGCCTCGCTCGTACCACATGGCGTACGTCAGGCGCCTCTCGCCGCTGGAGTCGACGTATACGAAGGAGCGAGCCACCGACGTCTGCCTGGGCACGCTGAAGGAGCTCGGGTTCGACCTCGCCGGCGATCCGAACATCAAGCCCGACCTCGACGATCGTCCGCAAAAGGCGCCGCGGGCATGCGTGATCGCCTCCGACCCACCGACGGTCGTCCACCTGATCACGCGTGCGCAGGGAGGGCTGCACGACTACCAGGCGTTCCTCCATGAGGCCGGGCACGCGTTGCACTACGCAGGCTGCGACCCGTCGCTTCCGTACACCTTCCGGCGGCTCTCGCGCGACCATGCGCTGACCGAGATCTACTCGTACATCGTCGAGGCGATCTCCCGCGAGCCCGGCTGGCACGCGCTCCATTTCGGCCTCTCCGACGATGAGGCGACGCGGAACGCCGAGGCGACGACATTCCTGGAGGCGCTGCTCTACCGTCGCTACACGGCGAAGCTCGACTTCGAGCTCGACTTCTGGAGCCGCTTCAACGACGACGGTGGGACGCCCGACGGGTACGCGGAGAAGCTGACCGCGGCGACCGGCGTCCGCTACCGCCCCGACGGGTTCATCTCCGACATGGACGCGGGGTTCTACTCGGCCGACTATCTCCGCGCGTGGATCCGTTCGTCGCAGCTGCGCATGAAGCTGGTCGAGGAGGTCGGGGAAGACTGGTGGCGCTCGGCCGATACAGGCGACCGCCTGCGGGCGCTCTTCTTCGAGGGCACGAAACCGTCCAGCGAGCAGGTCGCACAGCGTCTCGGCTTCGATCCGCTCGATACCGGGCCGCTCCTGCACGAGCTGGGCGCGGCGGCGTAGGAAACCGCGCGCCGGGGGAGAAATCCGCCGGCATGCGCGAGAAGAGCCAGCTCGAGGACATGCGGGCGGCCGTCCGCGGCGACCTCGAACGCGCGCGTGCGCGCCGCGAGGGCGATCCGTGGAGAACCCAGGGCCAGGAAACTGCGGCGGAGGAGCCCACCCCCTCCGAGGCGCCCGAACCGGACACCGGGCCTCGAGGACTGACCGCGGAGGCGTCTGTCCCCACGGAAACGCCCGAGCCGGAACCCACGCCCGAGCCGGAACCCACCCCGGAGCCGGAACCCACGCCCGAGCCGGAACCCACGCCCAGTCCGGAGCCGAAGCAACAAGAGGACGCTGAAGAAGCGCCCCCGGAACCGCTCGCAGCGCCGCCGGCGATCGAGCCGGCGGCACAAGACACGCCAGTGCCGGCGGCACAAAAGAAGAGCTTCTTCGCCCGCCTCTTCGGCCGCTAGTCCTCCTCGGGGTCGATCCCGGCTGCCTCGAATGCGGCATCGAGGTGCGGAAAGTCCTGCACCTTGAGCACTCGGCCGTCGCGGATGGTGACGATCGCCGAGTATCGCTCGACGCTGAACTTCCGCCGCGACTGGAGCGGGCGCGGATCGTCGGCGTCCAGGGTCTCGCGGGAGGCGCGGAAGCCGACGACGACCTGGTCGCCGGCGCCGACGCAGCGCTCGAGCTCGACCCGGTACTGCTCGCGGTAGCGCTCCGCGACCACACCGAGAACCTCGGCGTGGTCCACGAACGACTGCGGCCCGGCGTCGAGCGGGTACCACTCGACCTCGTCGTCGAGGAGCTCCGCGATCGCCGCGAAGTCGCCGTCGATGAACGCGCGGTAGCCGCGAACGACCACCTCGACCGACTCCAGGCTCATGCACTGAGCGTACCGCGGGACAGCGGGAGAGCGGTGTGCCGCCTAGTGCTGCGAGAAGGACTGTGCGTACTCGGTGAGCTTGGCGCGCATCGACTCGAGGCGCTTCTCCTCGTCGCCGAGCTTTGCTTCGAGCGAGCGGATGCTCTCGCGGACACGGCTCTGCTGATCCTCCAGCTCGGCGAGCTGCCGCTGGTAGCCGGCCAGCTGGCGCTGGTAGCCGGCAAGCTCTTCCCGCGCGCGTTCGCGCTCGTCGAGGAGTCGTTCGAGCAACCGGTCGAGCTCGTCCACGACGGGGGCGGAGCGATCCTCCGCGTCCGCAACGACGGGGGCGAGGGAGAGCGCCGGAAGAGGCAGTTTGTCCATGTGCTCGGCGACTACGGGAGTCTCCACCACGCGGACGGCATCGACCTCCGACGCTACGCTCGGCTGCTGGTCGATCAGTCCGGCGAGTGCGCTGCCGGTTGTGACGAAGAACGAACAGGGGACTCCCAGCGCCTCGCGCACCGCGGCGAAGCGGTCCTCGTTCGGATCGGCGACCGCGAGAACGGGAACGCCGTCATCGTAAGAGACTGGACAGGCGCCGACCCGCTTGCAGACATCCCGCGAGAGGAGCGTCCGGGCGGTATCGTCGAGCGAGATCGCGCTGAGCGCGACGAAGCTCAGATCCCATTGGCGGGCGATCAGGCCGGCCAGGCCGGCCTCGTTGATCCAGCCGTGGCGGAGTACGACCTCGCCCAGCCGCTCGCCGTTCTGCTGGCCCTCGGCGAGTGCCTGCTCGAGCTGCTCCGACGTGGCCACGCCCTCCTCGACCATCAGGGACGCGAGCGAGGGGCGGAGCCTGCCGATGGGCGACTCGACCGCCTTCGCCTCGCCGTCCCGATCGGGGGCGGGCGCGACGGAGGCCGCCTCGTGCTCTTCGACCTGGGTCTCGACCGGTTCGCCTCTGCCGAACATCGCAGGGCTGTTATCGGCGGAACCGCCGACACCTTTAGCCCTCGATCGAAGATGCCTAGCGCTTGCCCGGGCCGCCCCGGCGCTCCTTCGCGCCGAGCAGCTCGACCAGGTGCTGCAGCAGCTTCCACGCCGCGTCCGGGTTGGCCTTCACGAACCTTCGGAAGTGCCAGGACGCCATCGAGGCGCAGCGCACCGGCACGACCGCCGTCACCGTCGACGTTCGCTCGCGCTCGCCGATGAGCGCCAGTTCGCCGAAGTGGTCGCCCGGGCCCAGCCGTGCGACTTCCTTCCCGTCCACCGTGACGGACACCTCGCCCTCGACGATCACGAAGAAATCCACGCCGCTCATGTGGCCCTGCCTGACGATCTCGGTGCCGGGTCGGAAGGACCGTTCCTTGAAGTCGCGACCGAGTCGTCGCAGCTGACGCTGGCTCAGCCCGCCGAAGAGCGGGACTCCCTTGAGCTCTTCCGCCTGTGCCGCCATCGGCCGATCCTAACGCCGTTCGTGCCGACGGACCTGCGCTGCTCGGTTCCCAGGAGCTCGGCGAACTGTGACAATCGACTGGGCATGGTCGCGAGGGACGATACGGCGCCTGCGAGAGCGGGTCTGGTCCTCGGGTCGCTGATCGCCGTCGCCGCGGTTGCCAACCTCGGCCTGGCGGTCGCGAACGTGGCGCTGCCGTCCATCGGGGAGCACTTCGACGCTTCGCAGACCACCCTGAACCTGATCGCCGTCGGCTACTCGCTCGGCCTTGCTGCTTCGGTGCTGTACTTCGGCGCGATCGGCGACCGCTACGGCCGAAAGCTGCTGCTGATCGGCGGGATGGTGCTCACGATCCCGGCCGACTGCCTCGCCGCCTGGGCGCCCAACGAGTACATCCTGATCGTCGCGCGCATCCTCGGCGGGCTCGCCGCCGGCATGGCGTATCCGACGACGCTGGCACTGATCACCGCGCTGTGGTCGGGAGCGGCGCGCACGAAGGCGATCGCGCTCTGGGCGGCGATAGGCGGCGCGATCTCGGCGCTCGGACCGCTCTGCTCGGGGATCCTGCTCGAGCACTTCTGGTGGGGCTCGGTGTTCCTGCTCACCCTGCCGCTGGCCGTGATCGCGCTGCTCATGGCGCTGAAGTTCGTCCCGGCGCACGTAAACGAGACGACCGAACCGGTCGACAACCTCGGCGGCGTGCTCTCGATCTTGATGGTCGGGGCCCTGATCCTCGGCATCAACTTCGCCCCGGTGCCGAACGAGACGACGCTGACGATCAGCCTGCTACTCATCGCCGCCGCCACCCTGGTCGGCTTCTTCGTGCGACAGCGGCGGGCGCCGAACCCGCTCTACCACCTTCCGTCCGCCGCCCGCCCGACCTTCTGGGTGGCGGCCTGCGCCGGCCTGATCGTGTTCGGCTCGCTGATGGGCGCCATGTTCATCGGCCAGCAGTTCCTGCAGAACGTGCTCGGCTACTCCACCGTCGACGCGGGGCTGGCGATCCTGCCGGCAGCGGCGTGCATGGTCGTGGTCGCGCCGCGCTCGGCCAAACTGGTCGAGCGGAACGGGGCCAGGCAGACGCTCCTCTCCGGCTACGTGTTCGTCCTGCTCGGATTCCTGACGATGCTGCTGCTCTGGAAGGAGGACATCTCCTACTGGAAGGTCGGTCTCGGGTACGCATTCGTCGGGATCGGCGTCGGGCTGGCCGGCACTCCCGCCTCCCACTCACTGACGGGGTCGGTGTCGGTGAAGCGCGTCGGCATGGCCTCGGGAACCGCCGATCTGCAGCGCGACCTGGGCGGGGCGATCATGCAATCGATTTTCGGCGCGCTCTTGACCGCCGGCTACGCCGCTGCCGCCGGCTCCGAACTCGCGGGCCAGAACCTCTCCGGCCAGACCCAGGCCGAGCTGACCAAGTCGTTCGCGAGCGCCGCCGACACCGCTGCGCGCTACCCCGCCTCCGTCCAGGACAACATCATCGCCGGCGCGAAGACGGCGTTCCTGCAAGGCGACCAATGGGCGTACCTGGCGGGGATCGTCGCGGTGGTGCTCGGGGCGGCGCTCGTCTGGCTGAAGTTCCCGAAGCGCGACGAAGAGCGCAGGCTGCTCGCCGCCTACCAGGCCGAAGACGCGGGCGAGCCGGCACCGGCGCCGGAGCTCACGCCGGACCCGCAGCCGGCGACGTGAATGGGATCAGACTACTGCGTTCTGCCGAACGGCCGCCACGTCCACGGACGTTCTCGGCGCGCCTCGATCAGCCGATCACAATCGGCTGGGGTCATGACAAAGGAAAGGGCGGCGAGCCGAGGCCCGCCGCCCATGCCGGGTCAGGCAGTTCGTGTGAAGAAGCCGATCAGCGCGAGGAGTACAGCGACGATCAGCACGAAGAACAGGAACTTGGAGATCGCGACGCCGCCCACGATCGCGAAAAGCAAGAGCAGCGCGACGAGAACCCAGAGCAGGACCACAACCGCCTCCTTGTGGACAGTTTCGGTAGCGGAAGCTCCCGGCAAACGGTAAGCCCGGCGGCTTCCTGCGAACGACGGATCAGTACCCGCCCTCAGAGCAGGAGAAACGCACGGTGTCGCTCGATGCGACAACGTGAGCAGTCACCCCGGGACACGCAGGGCGGCCGCGAAGACGCGGTGCCAGAACGTTTCGCCTAGAGGTAGCTGACGCGAAGAACGAGAAAGATGAACAGGGCGAGCGTGGCGATGATCAGCAGCCTGCGCACGACGACGTAGGGAGTGCGTCGACTCCGCCGAAGGCGAACCTCGTAGTGCCGCAAACCGTGCACGTCGCACTCCTCTCCCCGAGAAACCTTGGGGCGACGAGACAAGCATAAACCCAGGCGCGGCCTTGCCGCGGCCTAGCCAAATCGAGCTGTGGTTCGGGGTCGGGCTGTCCCTGCGGGCGGGTGGGTTGCGGTGCGGGATCCGCTGGGAGCTGACCTTCGGCGACCTCGAGTCGGACGCGACGCAGTCTCACATCCACTTCGAGAACAGTACGAACAGCGGGCCCGTGGTCGTGTTCCTCTGCACGAACCTCGGTAACTCGCCGGTCCCGGTGCAGGCTTGTCCCGCGGGGGTGGGACGATTAGCGGCACGATCAAGGCCGCGGACGTCATCGGCGTAGCAGGAGGGGCAGCTCAAGGCATCGGCAACGGCGACTTCGACGACCTCGTTCGGGCAATTCGAGCGGGAGCGACCTACGTGAACGTCCACTCGACGACGCGTCCTGCGGGCGAAGTCCGTGCGCAACTGGGCGACAAGCACGGCGGGGCCGTCCGTCGTTCTCGACGCGGGGAGTCGGTTTCAAGATGCGGTAAGCCCTCGTCGGATGCGTCGGGCCTTCGCGTTCCAGCTTTCGCCGGGCTCTTTCCGAAGATCGTGAGCGATTGTCGTCGCCACCGTCCGGGCGGCGTCCCGAGCGGGAAGTGCCCAGAACGGAGACAGCCAGTGCCTGAGTAGACGTTCACCTAGCCTCTCGCCGCGGAGTTCCAAGACGTCACGTCCCCAGAGTCGAAGAGCTGACGTGGGGGTTGCTCCAGGCGAGAGTAGAGCGTCGGCGGCGCCAATGGTCGTTGTCCACAAGCGCTTCAGTCCCCAGGCTTGCGACAGTGCGTCGAGGCCGAGTCGGTCGACACCCGCGGTTAGCGCAGCGACATCGATCAGGTCGCTCGCGCGTCTGAGCGGTTTGTGTGCCCAAGCGTTGGCAGCGACGAGCAGCGCGTGTTCGCGTGGCGGCAAGGCGCTGATGCCCGGGATGCCAGTCGCGCTCGGTTGGGCGTATGTGAGCAGCGTTGCGGCCGATGGGGGTTGGATCCCGGCGACCCAGGTCGGTCGGTCGAAGAGTTCGACCGGCACCGGTTGTTCTGCCCAAAGCAGTGGAGAGTCCGGACGTGGATCGAGGGGCTCGAATCCTGCGCCAAGCAGCGCTTGCCGTGCTGCAGGTGCGCCCTCGACGAGAAGGTCGAGATCGCCGAAGCTTCGTAACGTTCGATCGGGATAGAAGCTCGCGACTTCGAGGCCGTGGAGGAGGACGACAGGGCCTCGGCAGGCTGCACGCACTCGTTCGAGCACGACTCCCGCCTGTTCGATCGTCAGCTGCGCCGCCTGTTCACTGGCTACGAGCTTCTGCGGCAGTTGTCGTCCGAGTGAGCGCCAACGACGGGCAGTCAGCAGTTGGAGACCGTGCCGGTAGAGGTCATCTAGACGTGTGGCCCGATCGACGAGCCGATCGACACCAGACCAAAGGACATCGGCCATTACTGCGGCGGATTATTTCGAAGGGTTTCGTCCCTGGACGGCGTGGTAGACGTCGGCCATTACTGCGGCCGGAGGTGACTTTGATGCCGGGTTCGTCCCTAGACGACGCGGCGGGACCGCTCGGAGAGCTCCACCTCGTTCTCATCTGGCACAACGCGCTCGATCAAGCCGAGCGGATTCTCGCAGACGTCGAAGAGCACTTCACGGTTAGTGACGTACTGCGTATCCATTGGAGTCCGAGACGATTCTCTCGCGATCTGACGAGCTTCTACCACACCGACTTACCCCCCGGATCGGAAAAGGAAAGGCACTGCGGCGTCGGTGAGTTTCTCCTACTCGTCGTGGAAGACCGCGATCCGGTGTATGCGGTGCGACGCGTCTCCCAAGGCCGCCAATTCGTGAACACGAAGATGCATGCGGCGAAGGAGCGGTATCGCGAATGGTCGGGCGGCGGCCACCGCATCCATACGACTCTCGATCAGCCCGAGTTCGAGCGCGACTCCTTCCTCCTGCTCGGGCCGCGCGCGCAGCACTATCGAGTGGGAGCGTCCGACTCGTGGGATCGCAAGATCACGGACCTCTTCGTCGACGTCGTAGGCATGGGGGGTTGGGACGATCGCAAGCAACTCCTGACCGCAACTGAACTCAACACACCCAGCGTCGTCATGGAACACAGCGAAGGCGGCAAGCTCACGCTCCTCACCGAGGATCTCTGGCTGGTCTCGGTCGCCGCGAGCGGATTGGCCCCGGAGAAGCAGGAGTTCGCCCGCTACGACCTGACGATCGGAGGCAACCCGCAGACGGTCGAGTTGCACGAGGTCGGCGGCGGCCACCTCGACCCGGACTGGCAGTCCGACATGATCGAACGCCGAGTCTGGGAAACCGAGGGCCTGCCCGTCCTGTCTCCCGAAGACCGCTTCTACAGCCTGCTCTACCGTGGGCTCCATCACGAGCCAGGGCTGCTCGAGGCTTGCGCACCCGAACTGCGAGCTCTCGCCGTCGAGTACGACCTTCCGGACGGCGACTTCGGTGACACCCGTCTTGCACAGGACAACCTCATGTCGTATCTGGCCCGGATGGGCTACGGGCACGGATTCCGGCGCCCACCCCCAGTGCCCCCTAAACCGTCACTCGTAGAGAGATCCAGACGAGCCGTCGGCCGTACACCAGTGGGCTCACTCAAACGCACACTGCACGCCAGCGGCACAGAACTCTTCCGCCGGCTCCGAAGGATTTCCCCTTAGAGCCGACGGGGCGAGGGCGGAATAAGGGCGAACGGCCTGCGCGCGCTCAGGTCCCGCTACAAGAAAACCCCGCATTAGCAGGGGTTTTAGCAGAAGGCGCATACGGGATTCGAACCCGTGCCGCCGCCGTGAGAGGGCGGTGTCCTAGGCCACTAGACGAATGCGCCGGGCGGCGACCAGTGTAGCGGGCGCTGGCCCTACGGAGATGCGGGATCCGGGCGTGGGCCCGAGTCCGGGTAGCGCTCGGTGACGAAGCACAGGTATGCGTTCGCCTGGCCCTGGTAGCGGAGGTAGTAGGCACCGAGGTCGCGGAGGCCCTGCGGCATCCGGCCGAGGACGAGACCGACGAACCACCCGAGGAGCGCGGCCACGAGCCCGGCGCCGCCGAGCCCGCTGGAGATGATCAGAGCGGGGATCGCAAGCAGACCGCGGAATCCCGTGATCCACCGGCTCTGGCGCTCGAGCGGCGGCAGCTCCAGGTCGACCGGGTACGAGCCGGGTGCGCCGAGGAAGCCCGGGAACGGGTTGCCGACGAGGAGGAGAAACGCGTAGACGTGGGTCGTGTAGCGGATCCAACGCGAGAGGAACCGGTGGAACGGCCGCGGCGGCCGACCGGTCACGAGCGCGCAGATCCAGGTGAGCACGGCGACCACCAGCGCCACGATCGACCACAGGATCAGCCAGATGAGGTGGGGAACGGCGAGCAGCAGCCGGAAGAGGACAGTCACGCGGGACCGGCGGAGGTCGTCCGTCACCGACATCGAGACCGGGTTCGGAGCAGTTGCTGTCTCGGCCTCGGGTGCAACGACGAGCTCGGTCGGGCCCTCCGTGTCCGGCCGTCGCACGAACACGCTAGGGCTCGAGAACGGGTAGCGGTCGGTGAGGAGGAAGATGTAGGCGGACACCTGTGCGCTGTAGCCCAGGCAGTAGACGAGCAGGTCGCGCATGCCCCGCGGGACTCGAGCTCTGAAGAGCCCGACCCACCAGGCGAGGAAGGCGACGACGAACGCGAGCCCGCCCGCGTAATAACCACCGCCGCGCGTCCCGCCCCAGAAAAGCGCACTCGCGATCAGGAGTGCCGGCACCGCCAGGAAGAGCCGGAAGAACGTCTTCCAGCGGTTCTGGATCTGCGGCGGGTCGATCTCGAGGTCGACCGGGTAGGAGCCCATTCCGATCAGGTAGAAGCCGGGATAGGGGTCGGCGGCGAGCAGGAAGTAGGCCTCCAGCTGGGTCAGGTAGCGGATGTAACCGGCGACGAACCCGTGGATCCCGTCAGGCGTGCGGGCCTTCACCAGCAGGATGAACCAGTTCACGAAGACGAGCAGGGCGACCACCATGCCGAGCAGGAACGCCCAGAGGTAGTGCGGGATCGCCAGAACGGCGCGGAAGAAGACGGTCAGGCGAGAGCGGACGAGATCGTCGGTGGCGACGATCCGGACAGGATGCGGGTGCGTGCTCACGGACCGCGAGCATATGCCTCTTCCTCGTCGGGCACGACCCGTTTCCAGCGGAGCGTGCCGACCATCAGGAAGAGGGCGATGAAACCGATGACGACGTTCTCGATCGTGACCGCGATGTACATGCCGACACTGAAGCTGAGGAGCAGCGTTCCGGCGATGCCCGTCCCGGCGCGGTCAAAAACGTAGACCAACAGCCCCTGCTGCGTGCCGACGCCGCCGGGCGTAAAGGGGAGCAGGGTCGAGAGGCTCTGAACGGCGAGGACGAGCAGCGCGTTGTGGAGCGTCGCCGGCACCGTGAACGCCTTCAGGAAGAAGTAGACCGAAGCGATCCGGAATCCCCAGGAGAGCAGCTGCCAGCTCGCCACCTGCGTGACGAACGCCCCGCGCCTCCCGAAGATCGCGAAGCCCTGCCGGACCCGCGCCTTGAACTCGCGCGCGCGGCGAATGCCGATCACGGCGAGCATCGCCAGCACCGCGATCCAAACCGACGCGATGATCAGCGCCTCGCGCTTGTGGTTCAGCGGCCAGCTCCAGTCGACCTGGGGGAGATGAGGTAATACGTCCAGTCCCGGAAGGACTCCGATCGTGAGCGCCCAGGCGAGGATCGCACCCGCAACGACCATGTCGAGCAGCGTCTCGACGATCAGGGTCGCGCCCAGCGTCGGGTACGTCGTGCCCGGTACCCGGTCGTGGACGAGGTAGAGCTTGAGCACGTCGCCTGCCCGGGCCGGGATGATGGCGTTGACGCCAACTCCGGCCAGGTACGAGCCGGCGATCGTCCGACGCGGCACGTTCAGGTCCGGGTACGAGGCGCGCACGATGTTCCGCCAGGCCGGGATCCGCGCGAACAGGCGGAGCGCGTTGAACCCCAGCGCGATCGCCAGCGCGACCCAGTGGACGTCGGCGAGGTGGTGGAAGAACGTCCCCGCCGCATCGATGACCTTCCCCACGGTGATGAGGGTAGCCCGACGCGGTAGCGTTCACCCTCGTGGCTCAGGACGACTGGCGCGTGACCGTCACGCTCCCCGCGGAGGAGCAGTCGGGCAAGCTCGTGGCATCGCTGGCCGAGACCGCCGTCGAGGACGACGCACGCGCGGCGCTCGGCGACCGGGTGGTGGTCGGCGGGGGCGACGATCCCGGTGTCGTCTTCCTGTACACGGGCTCTCCGGAGGCCGCGCGCGAGGCGGAGAAGGTCGTTCGCCGGCTGGTGGCCGAACACCGAGTCGAGGCCGAGTACGCGATCCACCGCTGGCATCCGGAGGAGGAGCGCTGGGAGGCGGCCGACGAGGGGCTGCCCGTGACCGACGCCCAGCACGAGGCAGAGCATGAGCGGCTCGAGCAGGACGAAGCCGCGGAGTCGGAAGAGCTCGGCGAATCGCTGTGGGAGGTGCGGATCGAGCTCGACTCGCACCGCGACGCGGTCGGGATGGCCGACCGGATCGAGTCCGAGGCGGACGATCTGCTCTCCGGGTACACGGTCTCGGTCGTGCGCCACTGGCGCTACTTGCTGATCGGGGCCGATGACGAGGACCAGGCCAACGAGATCGCGGAGGCGGTACGCGACGAGTTGCCGGCCGGCGCGGAGCTGAAGGTGGAGCCGAGCGGCGCGCTCGTCTGGCAGGCGGTGAAGCCGAGCCCGTTCGCCGTGCTCGGCGGTCTCGGGACCTAGCGCAGCCGTAGCCCCCGAAACGGCCTGACCACAATGGTCCCGTCGTCGCGGCGAACGAGCACGTTGTGCGGCCCAGGGCCGAGCCAGCGCACAAGCACCACCACGGGACGACCTCGCTCCAGGTACGTCTTGCCGACCACGCTCGGAGGGTAGTGACGGGAAGCGGCGTTTCGGGAACACCGGAGCGTCATGGAATCCGATACTCCGGCGCCAGCTGCTCCCGAGCCGGTCAGGACAGGCCGTCCGAGCCGGGCGTTCGCGTGGCTGGTCGTGACGCTGGGCTGGCTCGTCGTCCCTGCCCTGTGCGTGGCCGCCTTCGCCGCCTGGAAGGGCCTGCCGGGGATCTCGACGC
>JBKPRA010000062.1:0-11334 GCA_046734335.1 Actinomycetota bacterium
GGCCACAGCACTGTCACCGCCGACCCGTCTGGCTGCGCGCTCCAGTCGGTACGCACGTGGATGCTCGGCGGCCCGATTGCCGCACAGTGTCCGCGCTCGGCACCGTTCCTGACGCCGATTGCGGCGCTGCCTGCACCCGCCTTGCCCAAGAAGACTAGGTCGGCGCCGATCACGTACTCGATCGCCGCGAGGACGATCTCGGAGGCCGAAGCCGCCTGGCTGATGGGCGCCAAGCCGGTGATCCCGGGCGTCTACGGCGGCACGCTCGCCGTCGGCCAGCGTGAGCTCACGCTTACGCGCTATTCGGCTGCACCTGGCGTGACACTGACGGGCAAGCTCCGCCTGACGAGCACGAACCTGCCCCTGAAGTTCCAGGGCACGTTGACAGTCAGCGGCGCGTCGGCAGCGAACGGGATCCTCGGCCTCAACGGCACGAGCCTGCGCGGAACGCTCGGCGGCCGCCTCGTCGGGAAGTAGCGGCCCTCGAGCTAACCGAAGCGCGCGGTGAACGGGCGCGTGACGTGCGCGCCCTGCAGCGTCAAGGTGATGCTCCCGCGCATGATCCGGCCCTTCGCCGTCTTCGGGATCTGCCAGACGCACGTGGCGATGCCGTTCGCGACCACGTGGCGTACGGCGACGACGCGCTTGCCGGCGAGCGTAGCGGGGCAGATGACCGTGCCCGAGCGAACCGGACCCTTGGTGTCGTTCTCCGTCGCGGCCAGCGACACCGAGAACGTCCGGCCGGCCTTCGCGGGCTTCGGGGAGGTCGTGAACGCCGTCACGGTCAAGACTAGCTTCGTCAGCACCTGGTAGGAGAAGAAGCCGTGGCCCGCGTCCGGCGCGAGGTCGCGGTGCTCGTTGTCGAAGACCGGGTTACCGGAGGCGTCGAAGGTCAGGCCGGAGACGGCGACAACGCCGAAGTTGATCGCCTTCGTCCTGCCCAGTTCGGCGGCCGAGACACGAATCGTCGCTCCGTTCGAGTACGCGTACGTCAGCGAAGCCTGCGAGGAGGCTTGCGTGAAGTCCGTTCCGTTCCACTGGAAGAGGGTGACCGCCCCCGGATCGAGCTCGATCGCGTACTCGGAGCCGAGGAAATCGGTCGCGCCGGTCGAGGCGTTCCGGTCGGTGTCGAGGAAGATCAACATGTACATGTCCGGCGTCAACGCCGGCCGGTTGCTGATGTTCACCTGGAAGGTGATCAGGCCGGCGTCGTCGTTGGAAACCGCGACGCTGGTGATGTCGGGCGCGCTGGCGTCCTCGCCGACCGAGTCGTTGAACGTCTGCGAGTTGGCGGTCGTGTGCGACGACCCGCCCAGCGCCGCCGGCACGCCGACCAAGAGGGTCGCCAGCCCGAGCAGGATCGCCAGCCTCGACCTCATCGGGGCCAAGCCTACAGCGCCTATACGGTTCCGTCGACGTGTTCGCGCGCGTGCACACGCTGGAGACGACTCCCGAGGGCCATGACCGCGGGCTCGAATTGCTGCAGGAGATCCTCCCGTGGCTTCGTGAGAGCACAGGGTTTCGCGGCGTCATCCGACTCGCGACCCCGGACCGGGCGAAGTCGATCACGATCACCCTGTGGGCGGACGAGCCGGCAATGCTCGAGTCCGCCGAGGCGGCACAGGGTCTGGGCGCGCTGGCGGCCGAGGCGTCCGGCTCGAAGCGGATCGCCCTCGAGGACTACGAGGTGACGTTCTTCGAGGGCGAACTCACCTCGTAGGAGCCACTCGCTAGCCTGCGCAGATGCGTGGAATCAGATACGGGTTGCGACAGTTCACGGCGACCGCGGTCAAGGAGCATCTCCGCTCCCAGATCGAGGACACCGGTGGATCGCCCGAGCTGACGAAGAACGAGATCGACCTGGTGCGCTTCGTCCGCGAAGGTCGGTTCGACTGGGACCGCTACCTGGCCGACCACCCGAGCGCCGGCTGATCGCCCCGCTCCTGCCGCGACGCTGCCGCTCCTCGCCGGCAAAGGTCGGCGGATCGTTCGGGCTTCGCGTAGGTCTCGATCGCGCGGCGACCGACAGCACCCCCGTCCGGGCTTACATCGCCAGCCGCGTGAGCACGAAGAGAATTGCTGCAGCGACCAGGAACCCGTAGCCGAGAAAGGCGACGTGCTCGCGGTGGTCATCGAGCGCACGGATGAACGCGAAGCGCATGGCGGCGCGCCGCGGCCGCAGCGCAGCCAGCAAGAGCAATGCCCCCGAAACAAGAACTGTCAGCAAGACGGCAATGTCTGCCCACGACTTGCTGTCGTTCGACCACAGTTTGCCGAGGTTGGCCGAGACAGACGATCTGGACTTACGTGACGTGTCCGTTCGGGTGTCGTGCGTCGCCGCCGTATCTGCGGCGGTCGCCGCCTCGCGTGCGATTGCGCCCTCTACCCCGCCGTGTCGTGGCGAGCCGGGCAGCGAGGAGGCACGGACGGCGCCGGTCGACGCTGAGCATGTGCTCGAGGGCACCTGCTTGGCCGGATGGGCGCCGCGGCCGTCGATTGCGACCGTGACCCTTGGCCCTGAGAGGCGCCCCGCGCCCTGCGGCACGATCGTGTAGAGGCCGGCAGGAAGCCTTCGGCCTTGAACGCGGCCCCTGAAGCTGACGCTGTTGAGACCGGCGTGCCCGGCGACCGTAAAGCGACCGGCAAGGCTGCAGTTCGGCACCGGCCCGAAAACGGCGAACGTGATTCGGGCCGAGCCGGACAAGACGAACCTCAGCCGAACTGCCGGACGCCTGATGCCGGGTGCACGATCGCCCCGGAACCGCCCTAGAGAAACAGCCGGATGAGCACCTCTTTTCGAAGAAGCGATCACGATCGACGCGCCACTCGCCCGAAAACCGGAGCCTGCCGAACTGGGCCGGCCGACGCTTTCGCCAGCCCCCTCCCGGCTGTCGGGCGCCTTTGGCGAGGCGGAGGGAGTCGCTCCAGTGCCTGCCGAAGGGCGTGTACGGGATGGTGAGGCCGACTCATGGGTGGCGTTGGCTGTCGTCGATGGAATGGTTGGCATCGGCGTGGATGCGGGGCTGGTTGGCGTCGAACCGGGAACAGGGGGCGGCGCCGTCACGGTGACCGCAGTAGGCGTCGAGGTCGAAGTGCTGGTGCTCGGCACCGGCGCGGGCGGAGGCGGGACTGCGCTCGTGACCGTTGTAATCGTCGTCGCAGGCACTGTGGGGGTCGACACGCTCGGTAGGGACACACTCGTCGTCGTGGTCGTCGGGGTCGGCACGGAGACGGTCACCGTCGTGACCGGCGTCGCCACGGTGGTGGTAGGCACCGTCACGGTCGGTAGCACTGACCCTCGTGACGGACCCACCGCGAGCACGTTCGCCGCGCAGAAGCCCATTGCCGCGACGCAGGCGATTGCGATCGGCAGGATCGCCCGGCGCATCACCAAACGCCCCAGCCGGAACAAAAATCTCCGCTCAACGCAGCCGCAGTCAACTTTCTCCCCATGGAAAGTCTCTCCACAGCTGCCTGTGCATAAACAAGCCGTGATCACTGAATGCGAACGGACGTTCGAAGCTCGCACGGTCGTCGTGCATCCGTGCCCGGAGCGCCGAGGTCAGGACCTTGTTCAGTCGCAGAGCGCGTCGAGATGCCGGGAGGCCGGCGCGAGCGGTCGAGGCTCCTCCAGCACCGGCGCGAAGAGATCACCCTGCCGGGCGATCCGCTCCAGCACCCCGGCCATCCCGAAGTCGCTCGGGCGGAGCCCAGATCTGAGCTCCTCCCATCGCAACGGCGTGGACACGGGAGCGCCGGGCCTCGGGCGCACCGAGTAGACGGACGCGATCGTCTTCCCCCAACCGTTCTGGCGGTGGTCGACGAGGACGCCGCGCCGCTTCTTCTTCAGCCACTCCGTCGTCACCACGCCGGGATGCCGCTGCTCGAGCAGCCGCGAGACCCGCTCGGCGAACGAGTACGTCTGCTCGAATGTCGACCGGCGCGTGATCGGAGCGACGACATGGATGCCGTCAGCACCGCTCGTCTTCACGTACCCGGGCAGGTCGACCTCGTCGAGCAACCCACGAATCAAGTGCGCGACCTCGATCGCCAGCTCGAAGCCGCCGTCCGGCGGATCGAGGTCGAAGAGGACGAAGTCGGGACGGTGGGGCTTGTCGACCCGCGAATACCACGCGTTCATGTCGACGCAATTCATCTGGACCATCCAGAGCACGGCCTCTACCGACTCGAGCAGCGGGAAATCGACGAGCCGGGAGCCGCCTTCTCGCGGGTGGGTGGTGAACCGGCGGGTGCGGATCCATGCCGGCATCCCCCTCGGCGCCTGCTTCTGGAAGAACACCTCGCCGTTGATTCCGTGCGGGTAGCGCTTCATCGTGAACGGCCGGGCGCGCAGGTGCGGGACGAGTGTTCGGCCGACCTCGCGGTAGTACTCGAACACGTCGCCCTTCGTGATCCCGTCCTCCGGATAGAGGACACGATCCGGGCTCGACAGATTCACAGTCCTCGTCTTCACGACCATGTGGCCTCCTGCACCAGCGTACGTCCACGCCGGGTGGGCCGGCGCCCCCAGGCCTCACGCGCGATCGACTGCGGCAACGTCCTGGTGGCTGACGCGCACGTTCGCGCGTTGCGACGCGTGGCGGTGTTCGGTTGGCGCGGTAAGAAAGCGACCGCTTGCCGCACAAACGAAGGAGATGCTTCGGTCAGCGGCCATCGAGCGCGAGATCGTGATCGCCGCCTGCGCGATCAGTGCAGGGATCCACGCGGCGCTCGTGCCTGACCATTTCAACGAGAGCGCCGGCGCCGGCTACGGCTTTCTCACAGCAGCCGTCCTTTTGACCGCCCTCGTGGTCGTCCTTACACGGCGACCGTCAGGACTCGTTGCGATGGCCGGCGCGGGCGCTTTGCTCGGCGGGCTGCTCGCGAGCTATGGGTTCGCGGCGACGACAGGTATCCCGCTGATCCACCCGGAGCCGGAGTCGATCGAACGTCTCGCCCTCGCCACCAAGGCGGTCGAGGCAGTCGGTTTGCTCGCTGCCCTGCACCTGATTGGGCGCGGCCGGCCGGCACTTGCCTCGAGCTTCACCCAAACGAAAGGAGCACACACGTGAACAGAGCAGGAACGTACCGTCCGGTCCGACTGGGCCTGGCCTTGCTGATCGCGACGTTCAGCGCGCTGGTCGCGCTTGCCGTCTCCGGCGGCCACGATGCCGACGCGCACGGAACCGCCGGCAGTCATTCCGGCACGCACGCGATCGTCGGCACGGCCGACTCCATGTCCCAGAAGGAAGTTGCACTCCGCACCGACATGCGCAAGCTCTGGGAGGATCACATCACCTGGACTCGGATGGTGATCGTCGACTTCGCCGCCGGTCTTCCCGATCTGAAGGCAGCCGAGCTACGGCTCCTGCGGAACCAGGTTGACATCGGAAACGCGATCAAGCCCTACTACGGCGCTGCGGCGGGCAACGTACTTACCAAGCTACTGCAGACGCACATCCTCCAGGCAGTGCCGGTGCTCACGTACGCGAAGGCGGGCGACAAGGCGAAGCTCACCCCGGCCCTGAATGCCTGGGCCGCGAACGCGAACCAGATCGCCAGGTTCCTGGGCAAGGCGAATCCGGACAGCTGGCCGCTCGCAATGACGACGAAGATGATGGAAGACCACCTTGCCCTGACGACCGAAGAGGCGGTCGCACGGCTCCAGGGCAAGTGGGGCGCCGATATTCGCGCCTTCGACAAGGTGCACGCAGAGATCCTCGAGATGTCCGACATGCTCTCCAGCGGTCTTGTCGCGCAGTTCCCCGGCAGGTTCCGCTAGGTCAAGCTCGGCATCTCCAACACCGTCCCGAAGCGGCCTTCGTTTCCGCCGCTTCGGGACGGATCCGCCTCTGCGTCGTGATCAAAGGTAAGAACGCCGCCCGGCGCGTCACCAATAGGTCATGAGCACCGAACTACGACAGTCGAACAAGGCGCTCGACGTGATCTCCTGGCGCTGCGAGCAACTGGTTCGCAGCGGCTTCCCGCCGGCGCAGGCATCACAAGTCGCGAACGACACTCGTTTCGACCTGCACGCCCTGATCGAACTGGTCGAGCACGGTTGTCCCCCCGGGCTCGCCGTGCGCATCCTGGCCCCGCTCGAGGACGGCACAGACGCGGGATGAGCACGGCGACCCCGACTATCCTCGCGAGCGTGGAGCGTCCCGAGCATCTGTCAGCGGTCGCCGAAGGGCCTCTCACCGGCGGGCTCCCCGACCCCGAATCCCGTGAATGGCTGCGCTGCCTGCGCGCCGAGGGCCCGGTTCGCGACGACGCGATCACCCGGCTCCACACGCTGCTGCTCAAAGGCGCACGCTTCGAGGTCGGCCGTCGCAAGGCGATGCTCCCGCACTTGCGAGGCAACGAACTCGACGACATCGCGCTCGAAGCGGCCGACGACGCCCTGATGAGCGTCCTCGCTCGCCTGGATGACTTCCGTGGCCTGAGCCGTTTCACCACCTGGGTCTACAAGTTCGCCCTCCTGGAAGCAGCCGTAAAGCTTCGACGACGGGCATGGCAAGGACGCGAAGTACCGCTCGAACCCGAAACCTGGACGCTGCTTCCGAGCGTCGGCCTCGAGCCCGACGAGGAAGCGGAACAGAGAGAACTGCTCACGACTGTGCAGCAACTGATCGATGACGTCCTCACTCCACACCAGCGACACGTGCTCATCGCGCTGGCCCTGAACGGCGTCCCGATCGACGTTCTCGCCGAGCGCCTCAACACAACCCGAGGCGCGCTCTACAAGACCCTGCACGACGCACGCCGCAAACTACGCCGTCACCTAACGGAGTCCGGTCTTGCCCTCGACACATGGCTGGAAGAGGTGAAGCCGTGAAACCACGGGATCTCAAGCAAACCCTGGGCAATCTGCTCGGACCCACCGAGCCGGAGATCGGCTGCGACGAATGCTTCGAGGAGCTCGACCGCTACGTCGAGCTCGAAGTCGCGGGCGCGGACGCAGACGCCGCCGTTCCCGGCCTGCGCGCGCACCTCGCCGGCTGCCCAGCCTGCCGCGAAGAGCACGAAAGTCTCCGCGCGCTCGTCGGCGATCAGCATCGCGCGTAGGAGCGAACTCGACGAGGCCGCCCCGGCGGAGGAGCACCTTCTTTCCTGATCTCGCAGTTCACTCACGGCCGAAAAAACTGGGATGCGATACCGCGAGCAGAGCGGTGACCTTCACCTCGTACGACAACGGCACCTTCGAGCTTGGTGCAGGGTCGAGACATTCTGCTAGTCGTGACCTGGAGCCGCGGACGCGATGATCGCTGCCCAGTGCGACAACAGCGGCATCCGTGGTTTGCCGCACAAGGCCGCTCGCTCACCCCGTACCTCTCAGCGCGGCGACAAGTCTTTGCGACCTGAGCCTTCGATTAGCCGGAGCAGCCCTGCTCGGCCGCATGCTGCATCCACCACTCGGTGAACTCCCGACAGCGGCCGCTTGCGTCGAGGCGCATCACCCAGAGATTGCTGTAGACGGTCGGCGGCTCCTTATACGTAGCCGTGCCTGTGACGACTGCCACTTCCGGGGTCACAACAAGTGGTTCCCACTCGAAGGTCGCCTGCCCCGGTTCGTCCTTGCGAGCGAGCCACTGCTCGATGATCTCCGTGCGGCCCCGCCAGGGTGCGGCGAACGGCTCGGTGTGGTAGAGAGCATCGTCCGTGAATAGCGCGCCGATCTCTTCCGGATCGTTCGAGTTCCAGGCGACGATGTACTGCTCCATCCACTCCCGCAGCACCCCACGAGCTTAACGCAGCACCCTTGCCTCAGAGGCGTAAGTCATGCGCAGCCTGGGCGAGTGGTCGCGAATGTCACGTGGCCGACGGATAGTCTCTGGCCGCTCGTCAACAACCTCGGCCTCGAGGTAATCGCCGTTGCAGAGATCCAGGAGCCCATTGCCGTGATGCAGACGACGATCCCGTTCTCACTGCACGGCCGGGAGGGAACGGTGACGGTCAGCTACGAGTCGAACGAGGATCCAGAAGCCTGGGGATACGGATTGCTCGGTCTGACGTGGCCGGTCAGCCTCGCGCAAGGACTGCCTGTCCTGACGGCTCAGGTGTCATCGCCGCTCGAAGGCTATGCGGCGGTCATGGGCTGGGTTCAAGTCGTGCGAATTCACGTCTCGGAGTCGAGCACATCGCTCGTGGCGAACGGGGAGAAGGCACCACCCGGCGACCATTCCTGGGTCGACGGTCCGCCTCACCTTCGTGGGCTCGGTGTTCCGTTCGTGTCATTCGGGCCTTGCCCGACGCTGTTCGACGCGCCGGCTTCGACCGAGAGCGACATGCGCTTCGTCGCCGATTCCTTTCTGACGGCGAGCCCCGATGCGCTGATCAGCCGACGCTCGCAGGCGTGCGCCGGCTTTCGCTGGGGATACTCGACCGAGCGAGGTCAGAAGCCCGAGCTCCTGCCCATCAGTCGGCTCGACGAGAAAGACTGGAAGAAAGCTCTGCCGATCATGGAAGAGACGTTCCCTGACTGGGACTTCGGGACTGGCTGGCTTTCCTGATCTGTACTCGAGCGCGATGGAGCGGTTGCCTGCGCGAGCGACCAGTCGCCAGAGCGCAGCCTGGGGGAATAACCACTCTGCCGACCGAGCCCGACCTCCGACTCGGGGCCTAACGATGCAAACTTCCGGACAGCTCTACCGGCCAGCCCACCAGTCGCGCCGGCCATCGACGTCTTCGCGCTGCCCCTCACCGAGATTGGGCGCGCCGAAGACGAGGATCTCGAGACCCTCGGGCCCGGCCTCGTAGCCGCGCCACGTACCGGGCGGGACGCGCAGCGCATCCCATTCCTCGAGCTCGACGATCTCGTCGTCGAGCTTCATCCGCCCGCTCCCGCGCACGACCACGTACACCTCTTCTTGCGTCTTATGCGTGTGGCCGAACGGAAAGCGATAGCCAGGCGGGACGCGCTGGTAGCACAGGCCGGATTGCTCGAGCTCGAGCGCCTGGGTCGCCATGCGGAACTCCAGATCCGGCGAGCCGTCGAAGTTCGGGCCGACGTCCTCCAGATCCGCCTTGAGGTTCCTGAGCGTGAACGACACGACGCAATCCTATGGGGCCGCGCAGGACGTGCCATCGCGCTACATAGCTTCGCCACCGGCGGGCACGAGCGCACTGTCCCTGGTCACGCCGACCGATGATTCACGCGGCCCTGCTGGGTCTATGACGAGAGCACTACGACCGCCGGCGAACCGAAGGAGTATGAGATGACGAGCCACGCACGTACTGCCGATCGCGCCCTGGGCAGCCTGCAATCCGCCGACGGCGTGGGCGTCGTTCGCATCGAGACCCGCTTCGACACCGGGATCGACGAGGTGTGGGCGGCTCTCACCGATACCCAGCGTCTTGCCCGCTGGTACGGCGAGGTCGAGGGCGAGCTGCGAGTCGGCGGCGGGTTCCGCGCACGCCTTCATGCCAGCGGATGGGAAGGCACCGGACGCGTGGAAGCATGTGAACCGCCGCGGCGGTTCCTGGTTGTGTCCAGAGCCGCGGACGAGCCGAACGAGGATTCCACCGAGGTGACTCTGACCGGCGACGGCGGCCAGACCATGCTGGTCGTCGAGCAGCGTGGCTTGCCCTTGGACCTCCTCTGGGCATATGGAGCGGGACTCCAGATCCACGTCGAAGATCTCGCCGCGCACATCGCCGGTCGCGAGCGCGACGAGACCAAGATGCGGTTCGCCGAGCTCGAACCCGCCTATAGAGACTTGGCCGCCAAGGTCGACTCGGCCACGCGAGCGGGCTCTCCCTAGATCTCGTAGTCGGGTTTAGCTACCGCGTGCTGCAGGTTGTCATGGTCTGTCAGCCGTAACCGGTGATTTGGTCTCCGGACTGGAGGCCTTGCCGGTGGCGAGCTTGGCACTCATCTTGATCGCCTTTACGGCGCTGGTCGCGCCCGCTTGCAGGACGAGCCCGACCAAGAGGAGGACGACGCCGACCGGGAAGAGGACGTGCGATCCAAGCATGAGGATCCCGATTCTTCCGATCACGTACGGCGGTGTGCAGACGAGCGCCCCGAGCACTCCGCCGACCGCGGCGGCCGCCATCTTGTCGCGTCGTGACCCAGTCGGTTTGATCCCGACCAGCCGTGCTGGAACCGTGACGTAGGTCAACATCATCACGCCGATGACGATCCCGAGCGAGAGAGCAAACCACCCGCGGCCCCAGTGGGGCACGACGATCGTCGAGAACCCCAGGGCAACGCCGACGATCAGCCCGACGCCGAGGGTGATCGGAAGGTGGCGTCGCGCAAGTGCGAAGCCAAGGCGAATCTGCGGCTTCCCTGGTCGCGAGATCGCGAACGCGAAGACCGCGTTCAGGTAGTAGCAGGCTGCTGACACAAGCGTGATCGCGACGACGAGCGCGACAACCATGGCCAGAGACCAGCTGTGGAACTCCTTCCCGTGAAACACGTGCGCCTTGAGGTCGACGAACGCGACCGTGATCCATACCGCCGGGAGGATCTGGATCAGCGTCAGGCGCCAGTTCGAGACGAGCAGCTTGACGCCCTGGAAGAGCATGACGAACGCACCGATGGCGAAAACGAGTGGAGAGAAGATCCGCCGCGCCCGGCTGAGGGCGAGAACCGCGGACTCGACCGCGTCATCGTCGCCCTCCTGGATCGCACGCACGAGCAGGCGCCCCTGACGCAGCAGAACCTGGCGCCGGGACATGACGCTCTTATCCTCGGCTGGCCGCTGAGCCGCCGTCGTCATGGTGAGAGCTACGTCGCCTCTAGCAGGCGGCTGCGCTTCCTCCTTCGCCGCACGAGTACTCGTCGTGGTCGAGGAAGCGCATGAGTACACCTCCGACGACGACGACCATTGCTGTCGCGGTCACGATGACGCTGGCGGCTGTTCGGACCGAGGGCGGCTCCCGGAGGAACCGCGACATCCGACGTTCGATTGGGTTCGGCTGGCGTTTATCCGTGCCAATGGCGCGCTCCTCGGTGGACTGGCTAGCGATCATCACCGATGCCAACGGCTGGGAGCCGCAAGCAGCGGTTGAATTACCTCGTCGGCGGCGCGGGCGCGAAACCCGCGTAAATCACGGATGCGCCGCAAGACGAGCGCCGCGGGCCACGGGTGAGACGGATCGAGCTCGCCACATGCCAGCAGCTCAGCCGCCTGCGCAACGACGGTCGCGAACTCACCCGCTCCAAGCCGGGTCGCCCGAAGCTCGGCGTCGCGCCACGTCGCAGGAAGTGTCGCTACCGCACGAGCTGGCAATGTCGTCGGCGAGAACACGGCGCAGCCACCGTACCGACGGCGCAGGATGGGCCTGAGATGCGAAGCGCGCCGCCAAAGCGACGCGCGACACACC
>JBKPRA010000063.1:0-31456 GCA_046734335.1 Actinomycetota bacterium
GATACTGCGCAAACGGCCTGAAACGACATGTTTTTCAGCGAGGTACATCGGGCGGCCGTCCCTCGAGCGGGGGTTTGCGCTGGTTGTGACTCCGAAGGGGGATACCAGGATCCCGCGGGACGTGCACGGTGGGTGACGACCGATGTGTGAGTAGTCGACGAACGCACGAAAGGAATGCGGCGATGGGCAGGAAACTTTCAACCAGGGGTTTCGGGGTCGTACTCGCAATCTGCGTGCTTGTCGCGGCGGTGGCGGCCGGGACGGCGGCGGCGAAGCCGCCGAAAAGCGGCGGGGTCGTCGGTGTCTGCGATTGGATGGATGATGCGCTGCCGACGCCGTTCGCGCCCTGGAACGACTTCGGCCAGTATTTTCTGCTGTCGGGCGGCGACTTCGAGGGTGACCTCTCCGGCTGGACACTGAGCGACGGAGTGGCTGTCGTGACAGGCAACGAGGCTTACCAGATCGGAGCAGCCACGGACGACCAGTCGCTCCTGCTTGCGCCAGGTAGTTCCGTGACCACGGCGCAAGTCTGCGTGACTGCCCAAAGCCCCGACCTCCGCGTCGCTCTGAAGAGCACAGGAACAAAAGACCCGAGGCTCGAGATTGACCTCAACTTCACCGACGACAAGGGAAACCCGCGCACACAGAAGCTCAAGGATCTCCGCGGCGACTCGGACTGGACGTTCACCGACCCGCTGAAGTTCCTCGGCCCGGTCAACAACGTCCTCAAGCGCAACGGCCAGACCGTGGTCAGCTTCACCTTCGTTGCCAAGACGAAGAAGGACGACCCGGACACCTTCTGGCAGATCGACGACGTCTACGTCGACCCGTACAAGAGCGGCTAGCTGCCAATCTCGGCGCGGACGTAGCAGTGCGGGCATTCACGGTGAAAGCCAAGAGTCTCGAATCGGCGCAGAACCTCTTCAACGCGTTGCGCCGCTTCGACCCTGCGCTCGATGGCAGTTCCAGCGAGGGCTATTCGGTCTCGGTCGATGTCGGAGCCGACAGCCGCCGAATCCTCGAGGTCCTCGACGCGATTCAGCAACACGTTCACGAGGGGAATGACATGGCCCGCGTGGAGCTTGACGGGCGGAAGTACACGGTATTTCCGAGGCAGTAGCGCTGCCCCACCCTGGCGATCTAGGCCAGACGCCGCACACGAGCGTAGTCCAATAAGCCGTCATTTAGCTGTCGATCACCAGCAGCGGGGGCTCCGTGAAGGCGTGAGGTCCAGCGATGGTGCGAGTAACCGATGCCCCGAAACCTCGTTTGCGGGTGTCGGCCGGTCTGACTTCGGCCTTTTCGACGTGAGCTGCCCGTCCCACTAGACTCCCGCGATGGCCTGGCTTGCCGAGGCCTGAAAGGCGAAGGCCCGAGAAGCCGCTCGGGCCTTCACATCCCCGGACGTCAACCTTGTACCCTGCCGTCGGGCTTGCCAATCCCTCGGTGCGGCTGTTGAGGCTTGAAAAGAGAAGGCCCGGTCGGCACGGAACCGGGCCTTCATTGCCGCCCCTCTCGTCCAGAGGAAGGAGCAGGGATCGCAAATTGTGACCCGGCCACCGCGCTTGAAACCTCGTCTCGGCTTGCGTCCCTGATCGGGGCAGAACTGGGCGGAGCCGTAGTAACCCCAAGGACTAGCCGCACCTAGCGACAGGCATATGGCTACTCGCTTCCACAGTCCCCCCAGGACGCTCCGCGAGCGCCAGGTGGGGCTTCTGTGAGGGTCATATTCGCTCTGCGAGGGGCCGCGGAAGCTGGCTGGCGAGTCGTAATCGGGATTGACAGTGCGCTCGGCGCCTCCGTCACGTCAGCATCCGCTTGCGCCTGGGGAGCGAAGCAGACATTTCGTCTGCTTGGTAATCCCCTCCGCGCCAGTGAGGTTGGCGCCTCTGAGGTCGGCGCCTGTGAGTTTGGCGCCGCTGAGTTTGGCGCGCGTGAAGTTGGCCTTCCGGAGGTAGGCGCCCGTTAGTTTGGCGCCCCTGAGGTCGGCCTCCGTGAGGTCCGCAAGCGGGAGGTCGGCTTGATTGAGGTCAGCCTTCTGGAGGTCGGCGCGAGTGAGGTCGGCCCCCTCGAGGTTGGCGCCGGCGAGGTTGGCGTTCTGGAGGTTGGCGCCCGTGAGTTTGACGTGCGTGAGTTTGGCCACGCCGAGGTCGGCGTCCGCCAAGGTGGCGCTTTCGAGGTGGGCGCGCGTGAGGTTGGCAAATTCGAGGTGGGTGCCCGCGAGCATTGAGGTTGGCGCTCGTGAGGTCGACCTGGAAGAGGTCGGCGCCATCGAGGTCGGCGGCGCGGAGGTCGGCGCCCCGGAGGTCAGCGTTGGTCAAATCGACCGTTGGAGACACTAGGAGCTGGGCCTCGTTCAGGAAGCGCACGACTTCGCCTTTCCGCTCTCCGTCGAGGCGTCGCAGCGCGGTGAGGGTGACGGTGCGCGCAACCGACCTGACCGGGTCGCCGCTCTTGGAGGACAACAGTGACTTGTCCAGCATGAGATCACTCATCTGCTGGAAGTAGCTGTTGAGCGTCCCGTTTTCGCGTACCTGTTCGGCAGCGGCTTGATCCGCAGCTGTACGGCGATCCTCCCGCGCGTTATCCCTCGACGTCTGCTGCGCGTTCCACCACAGCCCGATCCCGACGAGGATCGCGGGCACGATCAGCAGTTGGAGTAGGTCCCAGAGGGTCTTGGGCGGCTGGACTTCCTCGTCCGAAGTCTTCTTCCAACGCCGTTCTCCCACGCCCGTCCAAGCCGGCCAGCGCACAACGCAATACTCTCGCACTAAACGTGCTCTTTGACGCAAAGACTGTTCGATCGGTACGTCACCGCGTAGCAACATGACGCAACGTTTCACAATCGCCCGGCCCCTGCGGCAAAGTTGACGACTCGCCGATTCGGTAACTATTCTTACCGCGTGGCATCCGATCCGGTACTTGCTCGCGTTCGTCGCGCAACGAGCCGACGCACTCAAGCAGAGGCCGAATGGCGTGAGTCGATCTGCGCCGCAGTCGCGGAGGGGCGCAGCATCCGTGAGGTAGGGAAGGCAGCCGGCGTAAGTCATGTCCGCGTCCTGCAAGTGACCAAAGGGAGGTAGGAGGAATGGCAAGAGGCAGGCCCCCAACGGGGCAAGTCATCGAGTGTCAGGGGAAACGCGGCCACCGGTTCGCAATCCGGTTCCGCGCATACGGCCGCCGGCACTACCTGACGCTGAATGTGGCAACGCGGGCGGAAGCCGAGGAGGAGCTAGAGCGGACGCTCGCCGCGGTCAAGCTCGGCATCTGGGTGCCGCCACACGAACCCGCCGCCGCCGAGGCGCCGAGGGAAGCCCCGACGTTCCACGTCTACGCGTCGCAGTGGCACGCAACACGGAAAACGACCGTCAAGCCGAGGACGAGCGACTGGGAGAAGTGGGCGCTCAGCGGCCACCTCCTTTCGTTCTTTGCGTCCCGGCGGGTGTCCGACGTTGACGGGGGCGCTGTCCGCGCCTACGTCTCTGCGAAGCAGGCTGAGGGCGTCCTTGGCGCCCGCTCGATTAACTCGACTCTCCGCGTGCTTTCGCTTGTCTGCGCGGAAGCTGTCGAGGACGGCTACCTACAGGCGAACCCGGTCACGCGGGCGCGGCTCGTGAAAGCCCGAAAGCCTGCCCGGGGATGGTTGGAGCCGGACGAGTTGGCCGATCTGCTCGACGCCTGTACCGAAAAGAGTCGGGCGCTCGTTGCAGTGATGGCGCTCGCCGGACTCCGCGTGTCGGAGGCGGCGTCGCTCCGGTGGCGATCCGTTGATCTCGCCAGCGGCCGGGTGACGGTCGAGGCGAGCAAAACGGACGCGGGGCGGCGGGTGATCTCCGACCTGAACCCGGAGCTGGTCGAGTTGCTCAAGATGCACCGGCACGCAAGCCGCTACACCGATACCGACGACCTTGTGTTCGCGACGGCCACAGGTCGGGAGAAGGCACGGTCGAGCATCTCCCGGCAAGTTCTCAAGCCAGCGGTCGAGCGTGCGAACAAGGCTCGGGAGAAGGCGGGGCGGCCGCCGATCGCTCGGGCGTCCTGTCACGACTTGCGGCGGATGTTCTGCGCCCTGGCATTCGCCGCGGGGGCCAGTCCCGCAGCAGTAATGAACGCGCTCGGCCATACCTCCGCGAGCCTCAGCCTTGAGGTGTACGGAAAGGTTGTTGCCGGGGCGACTCCGGGGCTCGGCGAGACGATGGCACGGCTCGTCAGAGGGCCTAATTGGGCAGTAATGGGCAGTAACAGCATTGGCGAGCTACAAGACGTTGCCGATGCAGCGAACGGCAGCTTCGAAGAAGTAGGCGCGTAGCAGGACTTTCGAAGTGCCGGGGACGGGACTCGAACCCGTACGCCCCCGAGGGGACACCTGGTTTTAAGCCAGGCGCGTCTCGCCAGTTTCGCCACCCCGGCGCGAGCCAGGATAACCTCGCCGCCGCGACCGACATGGCGGCGCGGCTCCAAACCGATGACCGCGGAAGGGTGATTGCCGACGTCGAAGCGCTCGGCAGAGCGGGGGAAGGGGGCTCGTGGGGGAAACCGGCCGTTTCCCACGACGCGAGCGTTTAGGGGCCGCTTCCCTCCTGGTCTGCCTCGAGCGGCGTCCCTTCCGGCCCATGCCCCCGGTAGGCATCCCGGAACACCGTGAATGCCTCCTTGTCGAAGGCGGGACAGACGGAGAGATGACCGATCCCGTGGTAGCCGTCCCTGTAGTAGCGGGCCGGGTCACCGGTCCAGGCAGAAATCGCGACCTTGTTGCCGAGCCCGGCGATCGGCGTTCCGAACATCCCAGTGGGGCTCTCGTTGTAGAACGCCCGCAGCTGGGAGACCGTCGATTCCGGGACCTTCGGGCCCCACCAGAGGACCACGCCTCCGTGCTCCAGGTTGTGCACCACCTGACGCGGGTTGACCGGCTGCGTGTAGAAGCCCCAGACCGCCCAGAGCGGGTAGTGGGAGCCGCCCGAAGGCGGGAACGTGCTCCACTTCACCTTCGTCGTGAGCGTGGGGACGTCGAGGTGGTAGCCGCTCGGGACGTCCTGCTTGGGCGGTAGGGGCTCCTTGCTGACATAGGTGCAGCCGGCCGCCGTCATCGCCTTGCGCACGGCGGCATCGCTCCCGCTCGCGGCGTCCTTCGTCGAGCCACCGGAGGCGAAGATGACGATCAGCGCGGCGATCAGACCCGCCACCCCGAGGCCCGCGACCGCGAACAGGATGTTCCTTTGCCGGTCCCGGTCCATGGGCTTCCGCTGCGCCTGGCGCTGCTGCGGTGCCTGCACTTTGCGGGGCGGTTGGGGGGTACGCGGCTTCTTCTTGGCCACCGGCGGAACAAGGTATCAGGCGCTCAGCAACGCTCCTTCGGCCAGGAAGTCGGCGACCACCGAGCGGTCGGCGGTGACCGGGCAGGGCGGTAGCGATTCGAGAAAAGCCCGTCCATACGGCCGTGACGACATGCGCGGGTCGAGGATCGCGACGACCCCGCGGTCGGCGTGTGAACGGATCAGGCGACCGAAGCCCTGGCGGAGCTGGAGGACGGCGGCCGGCAGGGCGTACTCGCGAAACCAGTCGCCGCCGTTCTCGGAGATCCGCTCGCAGCGGGCCTCGACCAGTGGGTCCCCGGGTGCAGCGAACGGCAGCTTGTCGATGACGAGCAGGGAGAGCGACTCGCCGGGGACATCGATCCCCTGCCAGAAGGTCGACGTGGCGACCAGCACGGAATCGACTTCCTCGCGGAACCGCTCGAGCAGCCGCTCGCGGGGTGCCTCGCCCTGGACGAGGATCTCGTACGGGATGCGGCCCCGGATGCCGTCCGCCACGGCGTTGAGCGCACGGTACGAGCTGGTGAGGACTAGGGCCCGGCCGGCGGAGATCCGGCAGAGCGCGGCCACCTCCTCGACTACGCGGTCGAGTGCGCCGGCGGCGCGCGGGTCGGGCAGGCCTCGGGGCAGATAGAGGAGCGCCTGCTCACGGAAGTCGTACGGTGACCCGACCGCGAGCTCCCCGGCCTCTCGCAGGCCGAGCCGTTCCCGTAGGAAGCCAAACTCGTCGCCCGCCGTGAGCGTCGCGGAGACAAGGATCGAGGTCGGCCCGTCGTCCCAGAGCAGCTCGCCGAGGGCGGCGCCGACCTCCACCGGCGCCCAGGCCAGCAGGTCGGGCTCCGACCAGACGACGCGGTTGCCGTCGTCCTCCAGGCAGGCGATCGCGTCGGCGGCGAGCCGCTCCGCGCGGGCGGCGACGATGTCGAGCTCGTCCCGCCCGCCGTGCAGTGCCGCGGCCAGCTCCTCGAGGCGTGTTGCGAGCTCGTGGATCGGCTCGGGCGCGACCTCACGGAGCCGCCGGCGCCCGGCCGGCGGCGAGACCGCGGCGAGCAGCCTCCGACCGGCGCCCTCGACCCGGTCCAGCGCACGCGCCGGCGCCGGTACCCCCGCCTCCCTGCAGACGCGGTCTGCATCGCGGAGCAGCCGGTGGATCACGGGGCCGCTCACGCGCCCGCCCAGCCAGGACGCCGCCGCTTCCTCGAGCCGGTGCGCCTCGTCGAAGACGACCGCGTCGTGTCCCGGCAGGACGGCCGGCGCGTCGGCGCGGCTGCGGAGGCCGAGATCGGCGAAGTACAGAGCGTGGTTGACGATGATCAGCTCCGCGTGGGATGCGCGCTCGCGCGCTGCCTCCGAGAAACACATCGACGCGAACATGCAACGGCGACCGAGGCAGCGGTCGGCGCCGACCGCGATCTCCGCCCAGACCGCGTCGGGCGGCTCGATCTCGAGCTCAGCGCGATCGCCGGTATCGGTGCCTTCTATCCAGTTGCGCATGGCGTCGAAGGCGGCGGCATCCTCTGCCCGCGTGAAGAGCTGTCCGCCGAGAAGCTCGAACCCCTGCAAGGCGTGCCGGCATAGGTAGTTCTGGCGCCCCTTGAGCACCGCGACCTGCACCTCGCGGCCGAGCGCCTGGGCGGCTGTCGGGACATCCTTGCCGAGGAGTTGCTCCTGGAGGGCCTTCGTGGCGGTCGAGACCACGACCCGCTGGCCCGACTCGATTGCGGGGATCAGGTACGCGAGGCTCTTGCCGGTGCCGGTGCCGGCCTCGGCCAGAAGATGGTGCCCCGACGCGAGCGCGAGCTCGACCTCGGCCGCGAGCGCAGCCTGCTCCGGACGCGCCTCGTACCCCGGGAGGACCTGCTCCAGGCGACCGCCCGGTTCGAAAAACCCCTCCACGCGCGACAGCGTACGGAGCGCTGCGGCCGGAGGAACGTGTGTTCGTCCCCACATGCAAGAAATGTTCGCAACGTGCGCACCTTTCGTGCTTGACACGGCCGCCTGGGCCGTTGTAGATTCCTTCGCGTCAGATCCGGTAGGCCTTCGGGCTCGCCGGATCTGGCATTTTTTTTGCCTCGATCGGGAACACACTTGTCCAGCCCCCCGACGACAGGAGACCCATGGGATTCCTCGACAAGCTCTTCGGCCGCAAGCAGGACGACGCCGCCGAGGGCATGCAGACGGCACCGCCTCCGGCGAGCCTGCCCGGAGACGCTGCCCCGGCGGCGCCTGCCGACGCCACGCCGGCGGAGACCGAGACGCACGAGCACGACGAGCACGACGGCCACCAGCACTGAGCTGAACCGCCGATAGCGCAGGCCGGAGCCTCGACGACCGGGCTCCGTCCGACCGCGCCGATACGTTCTTCGGCCCGATGTTGATCGGAGCCTTCGTCCTCGGTGCGCTGCTCGGTGGCCTCGCCGCCTGGCTCTTCCTGCGCGAGCGCGTCGCCGCCCATCGCCGCGCGGCCGACGAGGTCACCGCGACCTTCAGGTCGCTCTCGGCCGAGGCGCTGCAGCAGAACACGGACTCGTTTCTCCGGCTCGCGCAGTCGCAGCTCCAGCCGATCGCAGCCACCCTGAAGACCTTCGACGACAAGACGCTGGCGCTCGATCGAGAGCGTCAACGGGCCTACGGCACGCTCACGGAGCAGGTGCGCTCGCTCGCGGAGGGCCAGGAGCGTCTGCGGGCGGAGACCGGCAACCTCCGAACCGCCCTGAGAGCACCGCACGTTCGTGGCCGCTGGGGCGAAATCCAGCTCAAGCGCGTGGTCGAGCTCGCCGGGATGATCCCGCACTGTGACTTCCAGGAGCAGGCGACGACCCGGGACGGTGACGGCGCGTTGCTCATCCCCGACCTCGTCGTGAACCTGCCGGGCGGCAAGCGTGTGGTCGTCGACGCCAAGGCGCCGCTGGCCGCGTACCTCGACGCGCTCGAGGCCGAAGACGAGCCCACCAGGAAGACACACGTCCAGCTCCACGCCCGCCAGGTGCGCGAGCACATCGGCAGGCTCGCGGCCAAGCGCTACTGGCAGCAGTTCGAGCCGGCGCCGGAGTTCGTGATCATGTTCCTGCCCGACGAGACGTTCTTCCGCGTCGCCTGCGAGGCGGACCCGAGCCTGCTCGAGCTCGGCCCCGAGTCGGGCGTCCTCGCGTCGTCGCCGACGACGCTGATCGGGCTCCTCAAGGTGTTCGCGTACGCGTGGCAGCAGGAGACGATCGCGGAGGACGCCAGGGACATCGCTGCGCTCGGGCGCGAGCTCTACGAGCGGCTCGGCGTGTTCGCCTCTCACTTCGCGAAGGTCGGTCGCGCGCTCGGCACCGCGGTGAGCGCCTACAACGACGCGACCGGCTCGCTCGAACGGCGCCTGCTCGTCACCGCCCGAAAGTTCGAGGAGCACGGCGCCGCGTCCGGTGAACTGGGCGACGTCGAGCCGCTCGAGAAGACCCCCGTGCCACTCACCGCAACGGAGCTGACCCGCGCCGAGCTCACTCCGCCTGCGGCGGCCGACGCCGCCTGACGAACGGAATCACCGGCAGGCGCGCTACGTTTACAAAGGTATGGACGAAACACGTGAGCTGATCGTGATCGGCGGCGGCCCAGCGGGTTACACGGCGGCGCTGTACAGCGCGCGCGCGAACCTGCGGCCGTTGGTGATCGAAGGGTTCCAGTGGGGCGGCCAGCTGATGATCACGAGCGACGTCGAGAACTATCCCGGGTATCCGGACGGCGTGCTCGGGCCGGAGATGATGCAGGAGTTCCGCTACCAGGCGGAGCGCTTCGGTGCCGAGTTCCTCACAGACGACGTCACACGCGTCGACTTCTCCGAGCACCCGTTTCGCGTCTGGGTCGGCGACGACGAATATCGCGCGGAGGCGGTGGTCGTCGCTACCGGCGCGACCGCCCGGCAGCTCGGCCTCGAGTCCGAGCGCTCGCTCCAGGGGCGCGGCGTCACCTACTGCGCGACCTGCGACGGCGCCTTCTACCGCGACCAAGAGGTGATCGTGGTCGGCGGCGGCGATTCGGCGATGGAGGAGGCGATCTTTCTGACCAAGTTCGCCTCGAAGGTCGCGCTCGTCCACAGGCGTGACGAGTTCCGCGCGTCGCAGATCATGATCGACCGGGCGCGGGCCAACGAGAAGATCGAGTTCCTCACTCCCTACGTGCTGGAGGAGGTGCTCGCCGGTGACGACGGGAAGATGCGTGCCGTGCTGCTCCGGAACAGTGAGGGAGGCGAGACGCGCGAGCTGGCCGCGAGCGGTCTCTTCGTTGCGATCGGCCACGACCCGACCACGGCGCTGTTCCTCGACCAGCTCGACCACGACGACGCCGGCTACCTCGTCACCCGGCCGGGCACGACCGAGACGAACGTCCCGGGCGTGTTCGCCGCAGGCGACGTCCAGGACCACACCTACCGACAGGCGATCACCGCCGCCGGTTCCGGCTGTATGGCCGCACTCGACGCCGAGCGTTTCCTGGCCGCGCGTGAGGGCCATGAGCAGACGGCGCTCGCCGCGCCGCGTAGCTAGTTCCAGCCGAGCGCCGCGGTAGCGTTGCCGCAATGGCCGCGGGTACCCGCTGGATCGACCTGCTCGACCCCAGCAGGGACGAGTTGCAGGCGAACCTGCCGGCCGACGTGCACGAGCGAGCGCTGGAGCAGCTCCTCGCCCCGGCACTCCACGACGACGAGCCCCGCCCGAAGCTCGAGCCGCACGGCGACTACGTCTTCGGCCAGCTGCTCGTCCCGGTGCTGGCCGCCGCCGAGGAGGGGGTCTTCTACCAGGAGATCGACCTCGTCGTCACCCGAGACGTGATCGTCACCGTGCGGAAGACGCCTCAGGGCGGCCGACCCGCGTGGGATCCGGCGGCGGCGCAGGCCTCGTGCCGCGAGGAGGAAAACGTGGCCATGGTCGCCTACCACCTGATCGACGATGTCGCCGAGCACTTCCTCGACCTCGTCGACGGGCTCAACGACGAGATCGACGCACTCGAGGATCACGTCGAGGTCTGGCCCTCGGAGAAGATCCGCGCCCGGCTGTCGGCGCTCCGCCACGACATGCTCCACATCCGACGAACGCTCGCGCCGACCCGAGACGCGGTCCGCGAGGTGATCGACAACCGCGTGGAGTTCGCGGGCGACGAGGTCTTCACCCACGAGGTCGAGCTCAACTTCGGCAATGCCTACGACAAGCTTCTGCGGGCGGCGGACAACCTCGAGCTCGCACGCGACCTCCTCGCCGGCGTCCGCGACTACCACCAGGCTCAGATCGCGAACGAGCAGAACGACGTGATGAAGAAGCTGACCGCGATCGCGTCGATCCTGCTCCTCCCCACGCTGATCGTCGGCCTGTACGGGCAGAACTTCCGCAACATCCCCGAGCTGCACTGGGGCTGGGGCTACTACTGGTCGCTCGGCCTGATCGCGATCACCTCGCTCGCCCAGATCCTCTACTTCCGCCGCAAGAACTGGCTCTGACACGGCTACCCTGATCGGGTGCCGTACTACATCTGCCCGAACTGCAAAGACCGGTCGATCGACATCGACGGATTCGAGGGAATGTCGGACGAAACCGTCGCCTGCCACCGCTGCGGCTTCGGCTTCCTGTTCGAGTTGATGGACGACTACTACCCAGGGCCGAATACCGGGCTCGTCGTATGTGACCAGGAGGCGCGGATCCTCGCATCCGGGCGCGGCGTGTTCGAGCTGACTGGCTACAGCGAGAGCGAGCTGATGGGCCACGACGTGGTCGAGCGCTTCGCGCTCAACGGGTTCGACGCGGACAAGAACCCGGTCTCGCTCGCGCTCGAGTGGGGCGTGCGCCGGCTGGGCGAGCAGCTCGAGCTGCGCACCAAGGCGGGCGTGGCCAAGGCGGTGATCGCCGACCTCTTCCCGGCGTACGACGAGGACGGCGGCCTGCTGGTCGCCCTCAGCCCGCGGGCCTGACCTTCACGAACCGGCGCACCTTCGTGCCCGGCTCGTCCTCCTCGAAGCCGGCACGGAGCAGCGCTCGGATGGACGCCTCGTTGTCGGGCAGCGTCTGCGCGCGAACGTTCTCGACCCCGGGCTGCTCGAGCGACCACTCCGTCAGAGCGGAGATGGCCTCGGTGGCGTAGCCCTGCCGTCTTTCGGAAGGGACGATCGCGTACCCGATCGTGACCACGCCCCTGCGCGGCGGCGCGACGAACCCGATCTCCCCGATCACCCGCTCATTCTCCCGGCCGACGACGAAGTGGAAGCCGAACGCCCGGTCGCCGTGCCGGAGGTACAGCCCCACTCCGTCCCGGGTGTCGGGCAACGGGTAGCCCGGCGCATAGGCCCAGCCGGCGGGCAGTTCACCGGCGTCGAGCGCTTTCGCCTCGGCAGCGGTGAGAGCGTGCAGTAGGAGCCGTGGCGTTTCCAGGTCCGGCATCGGCCGAACCTACACCCGTGAGGACGGGCAGAGGTCGAACAGGACGCAGTCGACGCAACGCGGAGCTCGGGCCGTGCAGACCCGCCTACCGTGCCAGATCAGTAAGTGCGGAAAGATGCCCCACTGGTTGCGGGGCACAAGCCGCTGGAGGTCGCGCTCTATCTTCACCGGGTCGTCGAGGCGGGTCAACCCGAGGCGCTGCGAGAGCCTGCGGACGTGCGTGTCGACGACGACGCCCTGCGGCTCGCCCAATTCGGCCGCCACCACGTTGGCGGTCTTGCGGGCGACGCCGGGCAGGCGGACGAGCTCCTCGATCCGCCGTGGGACCCGGCCCTCGTACTGCTCGATCAGCATCACCATCGTCCCGCGGATCGCCCTCGCCTTCTGGCGGAAGAAGCCGGTTGCATAGATGTCGCGCTCGAGCTCCTCCTGCGAGACGGCGAGGTAGTCCTCGGGGCGACGGTATTTCTGGAACAGCCGCTCGGTGACGCGGTTGACGTTCACGTCTGTCGTCTGAGCGGAGAGCATCACGGAGACCAGCAGCTCGACGTCGGTGCGGAAGCGAAGGGCAATCCCGGCGTCGGCATGCTCGGCCTTCAGTCGCTCGATGATGGGCGTGATGCGGTCGCGCTTCGGCCCGACGCGCTTGCGGGCTTCCCGGACGAAGCTCCTCGGCATCGGCGGATCCTGCCAGGAGCGGCAATGCTCGGCACGGCGACGCGGAGAGTCCTCGGCCCGTTGCACAGGCGGCGACGTCGAGCAGATCGGTTCGTCGGCCGCCCGTGCGAGCATGAGGAGCGTGCCGGCGGAATGAACCCGTCTAGGACCTGAACGGGCTCACGCGACCGGAGACGACGGAGAAGCGCTTCGCTGCGAAGATCAGCGCGATGCTCACGTACGTGTCGACGATGCAGAACGCGAAGCAGACGGCATAGACGGCCTGGTAGCCGGCGATCCGCCGCTTGTGCAGGGCCACGGCATCATCGTCTCCGAGGAACCGCATTCGCTGGGCGTACGCGATGCTCGCGTAGAGGAGGGCGCCCAGCGCAGCCAGGTTGGCCCAGTAGACCGCCATCGCGAGCCGTTCGTGGACGAACTCCGCCAGCAACGAGGTCGAGAACGGCATCAGCGCAACCGCGCACAGAAAGGCGACTGGATCCACGCGGGCCGACGGTGCCGCGTTCGAACTGACTCAGCTGGGCCTGCTGGATCGAGACTGCGGCCGGCGATGAGGTCATAGACTCCCGGCGCCCGGCTGCGGGTGGCGGCGCGCAACGGCTACGCCTCGTGACCGAGCAGCCCCGGCCCGGCGCAGACGACGTCCAGCGCCGGACAGCCGGAGCAGGCGAACTCGCTCGGACGCGGCGGGAAGACTCCGGCCTGGATCTGCTCGATCGCCGCGGAGAGCTCGGTCTCGAGCGCCGGGAGCTCGTCGCGCCGGAAGACCGCCTCGACCAGCTCGTCGGGGCGCTCCAGGAACTGGTACACGACTTCGACCTCGTCAGCGCCTGCCCGGAAGCAGGCGATCGCGTACACGAGGCGCTGAAGCCGGTACTCGGCGTCGAACACCTCCGCCGGCGAATGGTCGCCGAGGAGGTTGGACTTGAAGTCGGCCACGAGCGCCCGGCCCTTGTCGAGATGGAGCACGTCGAGGACCCCGTGGAAGAGCACGCCGTCGTGCTCGAAAGCGAACGGCCGCTCGGACGACACGCCGTCGAGAGCGGCCAGTCGCGCCGCAAGCGCCGAGCCGCAGTAGGCGGCGACCAGCGCGCCGATTCGTTCCAGCTCCTCTGCGGTCGCGCCGGGATACCAGCCCAGCACCTGGTCGAGCGACGGCGCCGTCGGCGCCGCCAAGTCGACGCGCTCCAGCAGGCGGTGTACCGAGTCGCCGATCTCGCTCGCGGCCATCCCGACCTGCCCGGCGATGCGGCCGCTCCCGTCCACCGGGCGCATCCCGGCGAGCCGCTCGGCATAGAAGCGGTAAGGGCAGCGTGCGAACAGCGCAAGTGCCGAGTACGACAGCCGCCGTACCGGTTCGACGGGAGGCACCACCGGCTCCAACGGCGGCAGAAGGGGAACGGTGAGAGCCGGTACGGAGTCCTCGGCCTCGAACAGCGTGAGCTGGGGGTTCGGCTGCTCGACCACGTGTTCCTCTTCCGTGTCGATCGAGAAACGATCGACACGGATCCCGAGCCGGGCCTCGCCGCGGACGACCTCGCCGTCCTCGAGCTCGCCGAGCTCCAGCCGGTCGAGCACCCAGCCGATCGGCGTCTTCGGGTCGCGGCGCGACGAGTCGATCGAGCCGGCAACGATCAGCCTGTCGATCGCACGGGTCATCGCCACGTAGTACAGGCGCAGCCGTTCGGCCTCGGCCGCCGCCTCCTCGGCGTCACGCACCTCGTCGTACTCGAACGCGCCGACCCGCCGTCCTGTGATGGGATCGACCACCTTGAAGCCGAACCGCCCGTCCGGCAGGCAGATGATCTCCTCGCCTCTGGTCGACAGGCGCTCACGGCCGGCGTCGGCAACGACGACCACGTTGAACTCGAGGCCCTTGGCCGCGTGGATGGTGAGAAGGCGAACCGCGCCGGCACCCTCCTCCTCCGCGACCGCTTCGAGCTCCCTCACCCCGGCAGCGTCCTGCTCCGAGACGAAGCGGACGAAGCCCTCGACGTCGGCGCCGCGCAGCTCCTCGTAGGAGCGGGCGAGGCGGGCGAGCTTGCGCAGGTTGGCGTAGCGGCGGCGGCCGTCCCACTGGGCGAGGACGGCGAGGTCGTAGTCGTGCTCGACCATGATCTGCTCGCACAGCCGCTCGAGCCCGACCGTTCCTGCAACCACGGTCAGCCGGTCGTACCGCTGGCGGAAGGCCTGAAGCAGCTGTCGGTCTCGCTCGGCCAGGCCCTCCGGCAGGCCCTTCTCGACGGCCGTGAACAGCGGCCGGCGCGTCGCGTTCCGCCGAAGGACGACGAGGCCGTCGTTCGAGACGCCGACGAACGGCGAGGCGAGCACGGTGACGAACGCCTCGTCGTCGTAGCGGTTGTGAATGAGCCGGAGGTAGCCGAGCAGGTCGACCACCTGCTGCTGGCCGAAGTAGCCCCGCCCGGTTGCACGATAGGTCGGCAGATCGAGCTCGCGCAGCGCCTGCTCGTACTGTTCGGCGTCGGTTCCGGCGGCGAAGAGCAGTACGATCTCGCCCGGCTCGGCCTCACCGGTCTCGACGAGCTCCCGCACGCGGCGGGCGACCGCCCTGGCCTCACCGGACCGCCAGCTGACGCCCGAGTCCTTGTAGCTCGCCTTGTCGGTGACGAGGAGCTCGACTGCAGGGCCCGAGGCAGGATCGGGAAAGCGCCCCGCGGCGACCAGCTTCTGGAACTCGTCGCCGAAGGTGGCGCCGAACAGCTCGTTGACGACCGCAAGCACCTCCGGGCGAGACCGCCAGTTCTGGGTCAGGGGCAGCACCTCGCCGACCTGTTCCCTGCGCTCCTTGAACACCTCGACATCCGCGTGGCGGAAGCGGTAGATCGACTGAAACTCGTCTCCGACGAAGAACAGTTCCCCCCGCGTGATCAGGTCGATCAGCTCGCATTGCAACCGGTTCGTGTCCTGGAACTCGTCCACGCAGACCTGGCGGAAGCGGAGTTGCTCACGCTCGCGGATCGAGGAGTCGTCGCGGAGCAGATTGCGGGCACGAAGCTGGAGGTCCTCGAAGTCGAGCGCCGACTCCCTGTCCTTCGCCGCCTGGTACGAGCCTTCGAACGACTGAAGGAGCCGCTCCAGCAGGGCACGGTCCCGGGCGGCGACGGCGTTCAGCGCCGCCTGCTCGAGGGCCTCCCGAGCCTGCTCGTAGTCGTCGTCGCCCTTGACCGCGTAGCCGGAGAGGTCGAGCAACGCCTCGGGCTGCGGCCGCCGGCCGACCAGCTCGATCAACCGAGCAGCCTCGTCCGACCCGCCGGCCGTCTCCAAGACCCGCGCCGCGGCCTCCTCGATCCCGGGTGCGTCGCCGATCGGCAGCTCCAGCCCGCGTCCGGCCGCACGGAGCGTCTCATAGACGCTCGTGAGCATCCGCCGGAGGGCGGCCGAGCCGTACGTAGCGAGCAGTGCGAGGCGGTCCGGCTGCTCACGGGCACAGAACTCGGCCAGCGCGTCGTCGAACGCCTCGGCCCGAAGGACGGCGGCCTGGCTCTCGTCGAGCACCCGGAACCGGGGATCGAGGCCGGCGGCGAACGGATGCTGCTTGAGCAGCCGCAGGCAGAAGCCGTGGATGGTCGAGATCCAGGCCGCATCGAGCTCGCGGGTCAGCTCGCGCCGTCCGAGCTCTCCGAGGCGCGCGCGGATTCGTGACCGCAGCTCGGCGGCCGCCCGCTCCGTGTAGGTAATCACGAGGATCGAGCCGACGTCGACGCCGCGGTCGATCGCGCGGACGAACCGCTCGACCAGCACCGCCGTCTTGCCGGTGCCCGCGCCTGCGGAGACGAAGACGAGCCCTTCGGCCTCGATCGCGGCGTGCTGCTCAGGGGTGGGCGGGCGCTCGGCTGTGGCGGCCATCTACGTCCTCCCCACCCGGCACATCGAGCCGAGCTTGCACCAGGACGGGCACGAGCCCTCGCGTGGATCGTGTCTCACGTCGCCCTCTCGGATGCGCGCGACCACCCGGCGGGCGACGTCCTGCGCGCGGTCGACCTTCGCCCAGAACTCCTGCTCGTCGACATAGTCACGGGCCGAGTAGCCGGGCACGCCGTCGTCTCGCGCGGTCGCGCGCAGCAGGCCGCGTGCCTTGCGGTCGCCGGAGAGCGGTCGGTAGAGCCCGCCCAGAGGCTCCACGCCGACGAGGTCGCGGAGAACGAGCATGTACAGCGGGATCTGGAGCTTGAGCTCGCGATCGATCTCTGCGGCAGTGTGCGCCTTCTTGCCGGACTTGTAGTCCCAGACGATGCCGCGCGCCGCGAACGGGTCGAGGTCGACGCGGTCGATCTTCCCGGAGAGTTGAAACGTGCCCATGGCGAGTCCGCGCTGGAGCTCGGGCGCCGAGCGCTCGGAGCCGAAGGAGACCTCGAACTTGCGCGGCACGAGCGGCAGTTCGGACTCGGCCTCGGCGCGCACGAGCGCCTCCAGGTCCCGCCAGAGCGTCTGCCGCAGCTCGCTGCGCTGGAGATCGGTCAGCTCGAGCCTATTCTCGGCGCCGCCCGCGATCGCGTCCGTGAGGCACTCGCCGAGGAACGCCAGCGCGTCGTCAAGTTGCTCCGGCGAGACCTGCTCGCAGCCCAGCCGCTTGGGCAGGCCGGAGAAGAACTTGAACAGTGTCTGGTGGGCGATCGAGCCACGCATGCGCGCGTCGACCTCGACGTCCATCGACTTGGGATCGAGCATCCGCTCGACGAACCAGATGGACGAGCAGCCGGCGAACGCCTCGAGCTCGGTGACACCGAACATGCTCCGCGAGGCGAGCGACTCGAGCACCGCCCGGTCGGTGAGCCTGGTCGGCCGGTGGAACGCATCGAGCGCTCGTGCCAGACGGCGCTCCCAGCCGTTCGCCTGCGCGATCCCTTCGGCCGCGGTTCGGTCGGCGGTGGAGAGCCATGCGACCGCCCGGAGCCGCTCCCGTTCGCTCGGCGCTCCCTCGAGCGGCCAGACCAGCTCGGAGAGCGCCCGCCGACGCGTCACGCGCGGCAGGTCGTCCGGTTGCAGGACGGCTCGCACATCCTCCCAGAACGGGCTGGGCTGCCGCGGCGCGCCGTCGTCGGTGGCGGCCTCGCGAACGAGATAGAGACGGCGCGACGGCCGCGTGCAGGCGGTGTAGAACAGGTAGCGGGCCCGCGAGACGGGGTCGGGCTTCGCGAGCCTGGCGCCGTCCCCGAGCTCGCGCCGCCGGTCCTCGTCGAGGAACGGCGAGCTCTGGATGCGCTGGGGGAAGACGCCCTCCTCCAGCCCGAGGACGAAGACCACCTCGGCGCGGCGGGTACGCGCGCGCAGGAGGTCGAGGACTGCGACGTGGCCGGCGCGTGTCGGGCCGAGGCGGACCGACGCGCGCTCCAGCGAGGCGACCAGCTCTTCGGTGGAGAGATCGCAGCCGAGATCGACCCAGGCCTCCAGCTCGTCCAGGAGGGCAAGCACGGCCTGGTGGGCCCGCAGATCGAGCCGCGCTTCCTGCGTGGTCGGGGGCGCGTCGAGCCCGTGCGCCGCCCGCAGCATCGAGCCGGCGAGCTCGCGCACGGCCACGATCGACGTCGGTGCCGAGCGCAGGCGCTCCAGCGCAGCGATCGGCTGACCGCGGAGCTCGACGATCGTCGCTTCCAGGCGCTCGGACGAGCGGATCCCCCGTCCGCGCAGCCGACCTTCCAGGAAGTCCGCGTGGGCACGCGCGAGGCCCGAATACGGGGAGCGCAGGAAGCCGAACAGGTCGCGCCTGCCCCCGCCCAGCCAGGCGTAGCGGAGCAGCGCGAGAATCGCCCTACCGAAGGGGGTCTGCGCCGTCCTGACGGTCCCCTCGAGCGCATGGGGTACGCCGAGCGCTCCGAACGCCGCCTCGAGGGGAGCGCGTACGCGCTCCAGGGACGGGCAGACGACCAGGATCTCCTCCGGCGCCGTACCGGAGCGCAGGAGCTGGAGGATCTCGTCGCCGACCAGCTCGAGCGTCGCACGCGTGCCGGCGCCCTCGAGGAAGCGGATCGCGCCCTCGGCCGACGGCGCCGGCGGAGGCGCGTCCTCGAAGAGGCTTCGCTCGAGATGTGCGAGCGCCGGGTGCGCGTAGTCGGCGTACCGTGGTGGCAGCTCCTCGATCCGCCCCACAGCGAGTCCGGCAAGATCAGCGGCCGTGCGCTCGAGCGATGAGAACGCGAGCCGTGCCGGCTCGTACTGCAGTGACACCGTGACGTCCGCCCGGCCGGCGAACGCCTCGAGCAGCCGCCACTGCGCTCCGCTCAGGTCCTCGAATCCGTAGGCGTAGACGGGCCGGCCGTCCCAGGCGGCCAGCTCATTCGCGATCCGGGCGGCGGCGTGGCCGCGCCGGAGATCGCGGTCCCAGAGCCCGAGGCGGTCGAGCTCCTCGCGATACCGGCGGTAGAGCTCGGCGAGATCGCCCTCCAGCTCGTCGGGCTCCACCAGCCCCGCTTCGAGCTCGGCGACCGCGGTGCCGAGCGCATCGCCGAAGCCCGCGAATCGCGCGGACGAGCCGAGCTCGGCGAGCGTGGTCCTTGCCACCACCCGGCGCAGGATCAGTGAGCGCTGCGCCTCGCCGACGATCGGCTTCGCAGCACCGTTCCCGGCCGCGATCCGCTCGAAGACGTCGTCGAACGTCCCGATCGATCCGCCGAGCAGGGCCCCCGCGCGGACGAGCAGGTCGCGCTCGACCCGTTCGACGTCCGATCCAGTAGGCACGATCAGGAGAGGCTCCCGCGCCAGATCGGCGAGGTATCGATCGAGGAGCAAGGCCACTTTGCCGGCGTTGGCCGGCCCGGCCAGCAACGTCAAGGCCATCGACTCATACTAGTCCCGCCCTCCGACGGCTCCCCTTACGCGGGCCGTCGTGAAAGCGGGAAAGTGCGCGAAAAATGCGAGCGCCGGGGACGGGACGAGCCCGTCCCCGGCGCTCGTTCAGGCGGCTACGGACTTGGGCTTGCGGCCGCGGCGGGCGGTCGCGCGCCCAGGCATGCCCGTGGCGCACGAATCGCAGAGATCGGCTTCTTTTGCGCCGCGCCGAGCGTCGGAAAAGGACAGGCGCATCGTCGCGCCTTTTCCTTCGTCCACTTCCCTGTCGCACTGGTCACAGACGAGAACGGTCTTGCGTGCCAATTCGATCCTCCGAGTTTCGCGGGTCCAGGACGCCAAGCGTAACGAAAATCACCTACGAATGTCAGCGGGATTGGTCGGGAAATGTGGTTCCGACTCCCGAGTTTGTCGAGTGCGTCTCATGGGGACGATGCAACTCCAATGCCGCGATTGCGACGCGTCGACTGCTCCGGACCGGGAATACGCCGGCACCGCCGCGGCCGCGGATTCTCGTACGTGGACGAGCGCGGCCGGCGCGTGGCCGACGACGGCACGCTCGAGCGGATCCGGGCGTTGGCGATCCCGCCGGCATGGGAGGACGTGTGGATCTGCCCGTTCGAGACCGGCCATATCCAGGCGGTCGGGACAGACGTCCGTGGCCGGAGGCAGTACCGCTACCACGACGACTGGCGGCGCCGGCGCGACCGCGAGAAGTTCGACCAGTCGCTGGACTTCGGCCGCGCGCTGCCGCGGCTCCGCCGACGCGTTGCCGGACAGGTGAGCAGCAGGGGGGCGACCAGGGAACGCGTTCTCGCCGGAGCCGTCCGCCTGCTGGACCGAGGCTTTCTTCCGAATCGGCGGCAAGACCTACGCCGAAGAGAACAACTCGTATGGCCTGGCGACGCTGCTCAAGCGCCACGCGCGGCTCGAGCCGCCGGACGTCGTCGTCTTCGACTATCCGGCCAAGAGCGGCAAGCGCAGGCTCCAGACCGTCGTCGACCGGGACGTCTACCGTCTGGTCGCCGAGCTCAAGGGCCGCCGCGGAGGCAGCGAGGAGCTGCTTGCCTACAAGAACGGGCGCCGCTGGCACGACCTGCGCTCGGCCGACATCAACGAGTACGTCAAGGAGATGACGGGAGGCGACTTCACCGCCAAGGACTTCCGCACCTGGAACGCGACCGTCCTGGCGGCCGTCGAAGTCGCGCGGCTCAGCGCGGACGCGCACTCGCGCACCGCGCGCAAGCGGGCGACGACGCAGGCGGTGGAGGCAGTCGCGTCCTACCTCGGCAACACACCGGCGGTGTGCCGGGCCTCCTACATCGACCCACGCGTGTTCGACTGCTTCGACGCCGGCGTGACGATTGCCGACGCGCTTCCGGCGAGTGGAGAGCCCGACCTGGACGACGCGGCCGTCCAGGCGCGGGTGGAGCGGGCGGTGCTCGACCTGCTCTCGGACGAAGACGACTCCGCAGCCTGAGAGAATCCCTCGGTGGACACCTCCACCATCGTCGTCCTCGAAGGTGACGAGACCGGCCAGGAGCTGCTCGAGGAGGCACTGCGGGTGCTCGCCCCCGACGTGATCGGCACGGAGCTCGACTTCAGCCGGTTCGACCTGTCGCTCGAGCACCGACGGGCGACGAAGAACCAGGTCGTGCACGAAGCGGCGGCGGCGCTCCGCGATGCCGGGCTCGGGCTCAAGGCGGCGACGGTCACGCCGGAGGGCCGGGCCGACGTCGGCTCGCCCAACCGGATCATCCGCGAGGAGATCGGCGGCAAGGTGATCGTCCGGACCGGGCGCAGGATCCCGGGTGTCGTCCCGTTCGGCGGCGTCCATGCACCGATCTCGGTCGTGCGAATGGCAGTCGGCGACGCCTACGGTGCCGAGGAGTGGCGTGAGGGCGAGGGGGACAACGAGGTCGCTTTCAGAACGGAGCGCATCGAGCGACGGATCTGCCGCGCGGTCGCCGAGTTTGCGTTCCGCGAGGCCGAGCGCGCAGGCGCGAAGGTGTTCGGCGGCCCGAAGTACACGGTCAGCCCTACCTACGAGGGAATGCTCAAGGAAGAGATGGACGACGCCGCCGCGCGCCACACCGACGTGCCTTACGAGCCGCAGTTGATCGACGCCACGTTCGCGCTCCTGGTCGCCTCGACGGGCGCGCCGCTGATCATCCCGGCGCTGAACCGCGACGGGGACATCCTCTCCGACCTCGTGCTGCCGTTGTTCGGGTCGATTGCGGGTGCCGAGTCGCTGCTCGTCGCCTTCGACGACGACTTCGAGCCCGACGCGGTCATGGCCGAGGCGGCCCATGGGACCGCGCCCTCCCTCCAGGGCAAGAACGTGGCGAACCCGATGGCGATGATCCTTGCCGGCGCGGCGCTGCTCGGCTACACGGAGCGAACCGCACTGGCGGGCAGGGCGATTCGTGAGGCCTGCCTCGAGACGGTCGCCGACGGCGTGCGCACAGCCGACCTCGGCGGTCATGCGGGAACGACCGAGTTCACGGACGACGTGATCCGGCGCGTGCGGACGAAGCTCGAGGTCTGGGCGACGCTCTAGAGCGCGGAGGACCCCATGGTTCCCCCGCGGGCCCCCTCCTTCGCCCGATCGCTTCGCCCACATCCCCGGCTGACCGCGCCCTGCCTCGAGCCGCGCCCGCGCATGTCGGGCGCCGCGACGAAGGCGCCTGACTCCCACGCGGCAAGGAACGCGATCGCGATCTCGGGGTCGAACTGCGTGCCCGAGCAGCGGTTGACCTCCTCCGCAGCCTGCGGCGCAGGGCGCGCCCGGCGGTATGGCCGGTCCGACGTCATCGCGTCGAAGCTGTCGACGACGCCGAGGATGCGGGCGACGAGCGGAATCTCGGCCCCTGCGCGGCCGCTCGGGTAGCCGGCGCCGTCCCAGCGCTCGTGGTGGTAGAGAACGGCGGGAAGCGCCGCCTGGAGGGCGCGATCGAGCGAGACCATCCGCGCACCGATCTCAGGATGAGCGCGCACCTCGGACAGCTCGTCCTCGGTCAACGGCCCCGGCTTGTTGAGCACCTCGTCCCGCACGCCGAGCTTGCCGACGTCGTGGAGCGCGCCGCCCAACCGCAGCAGCGCCAGCTCCGACTCGTCGCAGTCGAGCCGGAGGCCGACCTCGTATGCCATGCGGGCCACTCGCGCCGAATGGCCGCGGGTGTACGGGTCGCAGTTCTCGACCGCTTCGGAGAGAGCGAGGAGAGCGCTCACGGACGACGGGATTCGACCCGGCCGCGCGTATCCCTCCAAAGGGTGACACGGCCCGGTGGGCACAATGGCGGCATGTTCCAGTCCATCGTCGACGCGATCTCGGGCTCCGCGTGGAGCTACGGGATCGTCTTCGCGGTCGCGATGATCGACGCGTTCTTCCCGCTCGTGCCCAGCGAGGCGACGGTGATCACCGCCGGCGTACTCGCCGGCAGCGGCGACCTGCGTCTCGGCCTGGTCATCGTTGCCGCCGCGGTTGGAGCGATCTGCGGCGACAACGTCTGCTACTGGCTCGGGCGGATCTTCGGAGAACGCCTCGCCGACAGGTACTTCACCGGCGATCGCCGCAAGCACCTCGACCGAGCGCACCGGATGCTCGAGGAACGAGGCGGCTGGCTGATCATCATCGGCCGTTTCATCCCCGGCGGCCGGACGGCCGCCACGTTCGCCGCCGGCAGCCTCGACTGGGCCTGGCGGCGCTTCATCTTCTTCGACGTGATCGCCGGCGTGATCTGGGCGTCGTATGCGGCGCTCCTCGGCTACTTCGGCGGCAAGACCTTCGAGGACGCGCCGTGGAAGGGCCTCCTGATCGCGTTCGCGATCGCGGCATCGGTCGCCGGCCTGACCGAGCTCGTCCGCTGGTACCGGAAGCGGTCGGCGCAGCCTTCCTGAGCCGGCCCCGCCCGCGCCGAATAGCATTGACGCGTGCGAATCGGGGTCCCGAGGGAAACCGCGCAGGGCGAACGCCGGGTGGCGCTCGTCCCGGAGGTGGTGGCCAGGCTTGTCGAGGCGGGACACGAGGTTGCGGTCGAGCGCGGCGCGGGAAGCGCCGCGTCGTTCGAGGACGACGCCTACTCCGAGGCGGGCGCAACGGTCGCCGAAGACGCCTGGGACGTCGACGTTATCGTCAAGGTCCAGAAGCCGACCGCGGAGGAGACCGCGAAGCTCCGCACCGGCGCTGTCCTGATCGGCTTCCTGCAACCGCTCACCGACCGGAAGGGGATCGACCGACTGGCCACCCAGGGCGTGGTCGCGTTCGCGATGGAATCGATCCCGCGGATCACCCGCGCGCAGTCGATGGATGCACTCTCGTCGCAGGCCACGGTCGGCGGGTACAAGGCGGCGCTGATCGCCGCCGACCGGCTGCCGCGGTTCCTGCCGATGCTGACCACCGCGGCGGGCACGGTGCAGCCGGCGAAGGTACTGGTGATCGGAGCCGGGGTCGCCGGCCTCCAGGCGATCGCAACCGCGCGGCGCCTGGGCGCGGTGGTCTTCGGCTTCGACGTCCGGTCTGCGGTCAAGGAGCAGATCGAGTCGCTGGGCGCGAAGTTTCTTGATCTCGGCGTGAAGGGCGAGGAGACGGCGGGCGGCTACGCGGCGGAGCTGACGCCCGAACAGCAGGAGCAGCAGCAGGCGGAGCTGGAGAAGCGCCTGCCCGACTTCGACGCGGTGATCACGACCGCTGCGGTCCCCGGCCGGCCCGCGCCGAAGCTGATCCCGGCCTCGGCGGTGGTAGCGATGCGGCCGGGCTCGGTGATCGTGGACCTCGCCGCCGAGACCGGCGGCAACTGCGAGCTGACCGTGCCGGGCGACGAAGTCGTCCGTGAGGGCGTGACGATCGTCGGGCGGCTCAACCTGCCGAGCGAGATGCCCTACCACGCCAGCCAGCTGTACGCGCGGAACGTCCAGGCGCTGCTGAATCACCTCGCGCCCGAAGGCGCACTCGTCCTCGACTTCGACGACGAGATCACTGCGGGCGCCTGCGTGACCCGGAAGGCCACCGGGTGAACACGAGCTTCCTGATCGAGCTGACCGTCCTGATCCTCGCCGCGTTCCTGGGAGTGCAGGTGATCTCCAAGGTGCCGACGCTGCTGCACACCCCGCTGATGTCTGGCACGAACGCGATCCATGGGATCGTGATCGTCGGCGCGATCATCGTCGCCGGCGCGCACGGCCAGCCCACCTGGCTGCGGATCGTCTCGCTGGCCGCGGTCGCGCTGGCGACGGGGAACGTGGTGGGCGGCTTCGTCGTCACGGACCGAATGCTGGAGATGTTCAAGCCGAGGAAGAAGGCGCCGCCGCCGGAGGACGGAACGGCCGAATGAGCAGGACGGACTGGATCTACCTCGCCTACCTGGTCACGATCGTCTGCTTCATCGTCGCGCTCCAATTCCTGTCACACCCGGCGCGGGCGCGGTACGGCAACTGGATCGGTGCGGTCGGGATGGCGGTCGCGATCGTGGCGACGTTCTTCACGCCGGGCCTGACCAACTACGCCTCCATCCTCCTCGTGATGGCGATCTCCGCGCCGGTCGGGGCCTACGCGGCGCGCGCCGTGAAGATGACAGCGATGCCGGAGATGGTGGCGCTGTTCAACGGCGTCGGCGGCGGTGCTGCGGCGCTGGTCGCTCTGGCGGACTTCCACGACTCGATCCCGGAGCCGGGCCGCCTCGACTACGACGCCTCGGTCGCGATCGTGCTCTCGGCGCTGATCGGCAGCGTCTCGTTCGCCGGCAGCCTGATCGCCTTCGCGAAGCTGCGTGAGCTGATCGGTGGCCGACCGATCGTCTATCCGGGCCAGCAGGTTGGAAACCTGGCGTTGCTCGGCGCGCTGGTCGCGCTCGGGTGCGTGATCGTCTTCGGGCCGCAGAGAATGGTCCTGCTCTTCCTGATCGTCCTGGGCGCACTCGCGTTCGGCGTCCTGTTCGTTCTGCCGATCGGCGGCGCCGACATGCCGGTGGTGATCTCTCTGCTGAACGCGTTCACCGGTGTTGCCGCTGCCGCAACCGGGTTCGTCCTCCACCAGAACGTGCTGATCGTCAGCGGCATGCTCGTCGGCGCGTCGGGCACGCTGCTCACGCTGATGATGGCGCGGGCGATGGGCCGTTCTGTGTCAAATGTCTTCTTCGGTGCGTTCGGCCAGCTCCAGACGACCGCCGGGGCAGGTGCGACGGCCGACGGTGGGACCGTGCGCTCGACCACCGCCGAGGACGTCGCCGTGCTGCTCGCCTACGCCGACCGCGTGATCATCGTCCCCGGCTACGGCCTCGCGGTCGCGCAGGCCCAACACGCGGTGCGGGAGCTCGCCGACGAGCTCGAAAAACGCGATGTGGACGTCAAGTACGCCATCCACCCCGTCGCCGGCCGCATGCCGGGGCATATGAACGTCCTCCTCGCCGAGGCCAACGTCCCCTACGACCAGCTGGTCGAGATGGACGAGATCAACCCGGAGTTCGAGCGCACCGACGTCGCGCTGGTGATCGGCGCGAACGACGTCACCAACCCCGACGCGCGCGCAAACACGGGCAGCCCGATCTACGGGATGCCGATCCTCGACGTCGACAAGGCGCAGACAGTGGTCGTGCTCAAGCGCAGCATGCGGCCCGGCTTCGCCGGAGTCGACAACCCGCTCTACACGCTGCCGAACACGCAAATGCTGTTCGGCGACGCGCGCGAGTCGGTCGTGAAGCTCGCCGCGGCCGTCAAGGCGCTGTGATCCCGCTCTTCCGCGCGTCCGACGTTGAGGCGGCGGTCTCGCCGGAGCGCGCGGTCGGGGCCGTACGCGAGGCGTTCGTGGCGTACGAGCGCGGCGAATGGTCGATGCCGCCCAAGGTGTACGTCCCGGCGTATCCGGCCGGCGACTTCCGCGCGATGCCGGCGCTCGGGGCGGGGCACGCCTTGCTGAAATGGGTGACGTCCTATCCTGGCAACCCGGCCCGAGGCCTGCCGACGGTGACCGGGCTGGTGCTTCTGTCGGACGCGTCGGACGGGAGGCTCGTCGCGATGCTCGACGCCGGCGCGGTGACGGCCCTGCGGACCGGGGCGGCGGCGGTGCTCGCAGCAGAGACGCTCGGGCGGCCGGGCACGGCGGCGATCGTCGGAGCAGGTGTCAACGGGCGAGCTGCGGCTAGGACATTCGTCGCGCGCGGCCAGGAGGTGCTGCTCTGGGACATCGACCCGGCGCGGGCCGAGGCCGTGGCCGAGGAGGTCGGCGCGCGGGTGGCGACGTCCAGGGAGGACGCGCTGGCGGCCGACCGGCTGGTGACCGTGACGCCAGGGACCGAGGTGCTGCTCCCCGCCGGCTCGCTTCGCCCCGGACAGCACGTATCGCTGATGGGCGCCGACGGTCCGGGCAAGGCGGAGATCGCAGTGGAGGAGCTCGCGCGTGCTCGCGTGTTCTGCGACGACTGGGAGCAGGCGAGCCATGGCGGAGAGCTCGCCGCCGCTGTGGCAGCCGGGGGCCTCGACCGGGACGGGGTTGTCACCCTGGGCGCGGTCCTGGCCGGTGAGGCGCCCGGCCGGGAATCCGATTCGGACGTGACCGTCTTCGATTCGACGGGACTGGCGATCCAGGACCTGGCGATCGCACTCGCGGCGATCGGGCGCGCCGCCGAGCTAGACCTTCCGACCGTCGAGCTCTAGTCCTCCGGCGAGCGCCTCGGCGAGCATTGTTGTCGCGCGCACCTCGTGATAGGCGTCCTTCCAGGTCTCGCTCCTGACGGTGTTCACGGGCTCGCCGTCCGCCGCCACCGTGTGCAGCCAGACGCCGTCCTCCGGGTCGACGACGTGCGCCAGCAGGAACCCGAGGTGGCCCGAGAGAGCCTCCTGACGCCGGTCGTCGGGCCACTCGGCGAGCCCGGTCGCGAGGGCGGCGAGCAGCTCCGCGTCCTCCCACCAGATGCGCGCCGGTCTTTCGGCTTCCAGGGTGGCGGAAATATAGGCGTCGAAACGGTTCCGTGACGGTTCCCTTCCGAGGATCCGTTCCGCACGGAGGAGCAGCCACGCGAACTCGACGTTGTGTCCGAGCGAGACACCGGCCCGGCCGTCAGGGCGCCAGTCGCGGCTGCGGTGCTGGGCTGCGGCGCCCGGGTCGTCCGGGAAGAAGTGCCCGGTGCTCAAGTCCACGGTTTCGCCGAGCATGGCCTCGACCGTCGGGTCACGCGTCTCGGTCTCGAGCTCCGTCAGCGCCTCCATCGCATGGAGATGGGTGTTTGCGCTCTTCAGGCCGGGGATCTCGACCTCGAAGCCCCGCCCCGACCAGCGTGGGGGCCGCCAGCCTCGGCCGAAGTGCTCGAGCCAGCCGCCGTACGCGTCGTCGTGCGCCCGCTCGACGAGGAGCTCAAACAACGTCCGCGCCTCGGCCAGCGCGGCCGGGTCGCCACCCGCGCGGGCGTACTCGACGAGCGCGTGGACGACGAAGAGCTGCCCGTAGAGGATCTTGCGGTCGCTGCGCACGCGTCCGGCCCGGTCGGTCTTCCAGACGAACCCTCCGTGCCTGCGGTCGCGGAACCGCTCGAGTAGAAATGCGAGGCCCTGCTCGGCGACGGGGAGATAGTCGCCGAGGCCGCTCCGGTGGGCGTGGGCGAAGGCCCAGACCATCCGGCTCTGCGTGGCGAGCTGCTTCTCGTCCGGCGCGAGGAGATATCCGCCGTACCGCCCGTCGGTCGTGCGTGCCCACCACGGCAGAGCATTCGAGCGGAGCTGCTCGCCGAGTCGGCGTGCCTGCTCGTGCAGCACCTTGCTCATACGCGAGTTGTAACGTGCCGACTAAGGTTCAGCGCCCATGGCAGGCTCGATCGAATCTTCGCTTTGGCGGCGTGTTGATGGCCTCCTCGCGCGAGCGGAGATCGGAGGCATCGTGGCTCACAAGCTGGGCCCGCTGGCCGCGTACAGGCTTCGCCGGCTCGACCGCCCCGTTCCCGCCGCGTTGGAGTCGGAGGAACAGCTCGCGCGAATGGCAGTGCTGACCGCTATCCCCCTGCTCAGGCGGATTCGCGATCTCGCCGACGGACCCCTCGTGCTCGTGAAGGGAGCCGAGGTCGCCTCCCTCTATCCGGGTCGCGCCCGGTCGTTCAGCGATCTCGACCTGTTCGCCGTCCAGGGACATGCGCTGCATGAGTCGCTCAAGGCCGCAGGATTCTCCGAGGTGAAGGGTCAGGAGATGGCCGATGACTACCGGCATCTCCCGACTCTCGAGGCGCCTCGACTGTGGCTGAAGGTCGAGATCCACACGAAGCCGATCGTGCCCGACCGTGTCCCGCCGCCCCCGCTCGAGGAAGTCGTCGAGGCCTCGATTCCGTCCGCGCTCGGAGTCGAGGGGATTTCCGCACCTCATCCGGTCCACCACGCGCTGATGCTGGCCGCCCATGGGTGGGACGACTACGAGCCGCTCAGCACCCTCCGAGACCTGATCGATGTCGCGGCGGTCTCGCAGCACGCGAGCGACGCCGAGCTAGCGCGCACCGCTCAGGCGTGGGGCGTCGAGGGAATCTGGCGAGCAACCCACGACGTCGCAAATGCGCTGTTCGCCGGCGGGCGGCAGACGGCCGCGCTCCGACTGCTCGGGAGGCATCTTCCGGACGTGCGCGAGCGCACTGTGCTCGATAACCACCTCCAGCGCTGGCTCCACCCGTACTGGGAGCTGCCGTTCCACCAGGCCTTGCTGGCGACCCCGGAGACGATCCGAGCCGAGCTGTTTCCGGAGCCGGGCGAATCCTGGAAGGACAAGCTCCAACGGGTGAAGCACGCTCTGCTGCGCCCCGGCCGGTCGATGTCCACCCACACCGAGAGCTGGCGTCGGGAAGCAACGGGCACCCGTGACCGTCAGGTCAAATAGCAGGTCCGGCGCGGCGCCATCGCGCTCGGCCCCTGCGCTTCACCCGATGGACACAATCGCAATCCGACCGTAGAGTGAGAAGGTCGACATGAGCTACATCACGAATCCCCAGGCCATGCACGAGACGATCGACGGCGAGACCATCGTCATCGACCTGGCCACAGGCACCTACTACAGTCTGCGCGGATCGGGCTCGGTGATCTGGAACGCGGTCGCCGCGGGCGCAACCCGGGAGTCCGTCGTCGACCACCTGGAAAGCATGTACGAGACCGCGCCCGGCGAGGCCGCGGACGCAACCGACGCCTTCCTCTCCGAGCTCGAGCGCGAGCAGCTGATCGCCCGGGGAAACGGAGCCGGGCCGGGCGAGGCGCCGGCGTCGACACCGGTGGAGGTCCGTTCGCCCTTCGAGCCGCCCCGGCTCGAGAAGTACGAGGACATGCAGGACATCATCCTGCTCGACCCGGTCCACATGGTCGACGACCAGGGATGGCCTCACCCAGCCCCCGCCGGAAGCGATTCGGCGTAGGCAGGCGTCCGGGTGAGCGTCGCGTCCGGCGCTCGCACGACGATGCTTCGTAGCCCGTCCGACACCCGCGTCGCCTCGCTCTTCGCGAGGGCCGTCGACAATGTCGGTCTCGTCGAGCGGCACTACACCATCGCCGGGCTAGGCGTCACGATGCGGTTCGCCGGCGAGCGGATGTTCACGCGCCTGGCGCCTTCCTTCCAGCACCTGGCCTCCGAGGCCCTGGGCGAGGCCGGGTTGAGGGTCGATCTGTGGGACTCCGCCTCGAGCGGTGTCGAGGCACCGCCGCTGCTCGGGACCCTGGTGGAGTCGGACGAGAGCGGCCCGGTCTACTACTACGAGCGCGACGGCGTGCAGGCGATGGGCCGCTGGCGGACGCTCTCGGTGCTCGACGCGGGGGCGGCCGAGGCGTGGTTCTGGACACCCGATCCGGCCACGATGGCTTCGTGGGACTGGGCGGCGCCGCTCCGGGCGATCCTGCACTGGTGGCTCGGCTCGCACGGCGTCGTGCAGGTACACGGAGGCGCAATCGGCACGGCGGAGGGCGGGGTGCTCGTCGTCGGACGTGGCGGCTCGGGGAAGTCGACGACCGCGCTGTCGTCGCTCGCCGCCGGCCTTCGCTACGCGGGCGACGACTTCGTTGCCGTCACGACCCAACCGGAGCCGCGTGTGCACAGCCTGTACTGCTCCGGCAAGCTCGACGCAGGACATCTCGAACGATTCACGCGCCTTCCGGCCGCCGTGGCGAACCCGGTGAGGGACCAGGACGAGAAGGCAATCGTCTACGTGGACGACGCGTTTCCGGGGAGCCTGATCGGCGGCTTTCCTCTTCGAGCCGTGCTGGTGCCGCGCGTCGTCGCCCGCGAGCCCGAGACACGCTCTGTGCCTGTCTCCGCGGCGGCTGCGTTGGCCGCTCTCGCTCCGAGCACGATCTTCCAGCTGTATCCGCCGAAGGCGAACGCCCTCGCGGAGATGGCGGCACTCGTGCGTGCCGTTCCCTGCTACTCACTCGAGCTCGGCTCGGACATCGACCGGATCCCGGAGGCGATCATCGAGTTGATCGAGGTCGGAGCGTGAAGGGCCCGCTGGTCAGCGTGATCGTCCCCGTCTACAACCGGGAACAGTTTCTCGGCGAGACGCTCGACAGCATCTTCGCCCTGGACTACGGGCCGTTCGAGGTGATCGTCGTCGACGACGGCTCGACCGACGGCAGCGCCGAGATTGCGCAGTCGTACCCGGACGTTCACTACTTTCGCCAGGAGAATCGCGGGCCCGGCGCGGCACGGAACATCGGAATCGAGGCGTCACGAGGCGAGTTCGTCGCCTTCGTCGACTCGGACGACGTCGTCTTTCCTCATAAACTGTCGGCCCAGGTCGGCTACTTGCTCGACCACCCGGACGTGACCGCCACGCTGGGACGCCAGGAGTGGATCACGCCGCCGCCGAACGCCGTGCCGGATCTGGTCTGGGGTGACCTCGACGGGATCACGCCAATCTCGATCGTGATCCGAAGAGCGGCGCTGATCGAGGTCGGCTGCTTCGACCCGGCGCTACGAGGACCGGAGGACGTCGACCTGCTGGTGCGTCTGCGCGAGCGCGGGTATCGGTTCCTCGTCCTCCCCGAGATCGTCATGCGCCGTCGCTACCACGGCGACAACCTCGTGGCCGGCCGCCGGGAGGCCCCCCTCCCGCTGGAGTTGCTGAAGACGAAGCTCGACCGCGAGCGTGCGCGCGACCGAGGGACGACGCCACGGCCGACCTGATCAGCGTCCTGATTCCGGCCTACAACGCCGGGCTGTATCTCGGCGAGGCGATCGACAGCGCGTTCGCCCAGACCCACCGGCCGCTCGAGGTGATCGTGGTCGACGACGGCTCCGAGGACGAGACT
>JBKPRA010000064.1:0-68125 GCA_046734335.1 Actinomycetota bacterium
CTTCTCGCTCGGGCGCCTGTCCTGGGACGCGGCGGCGATCTCCTTCCTCCAGAACCTGCGCGAGCCCGGCTACGCGTACCAGGCGCGAGTGGCGAAGCAGCACCCGGTCGCCGCAAAGGGGTGCGCCGACGCGCCGGGCACGGCGGAACCCGTCAGCCCGGCGGGAGGGCTCTGGCTGTTGACAGACATCGGCCGGCACCTCGTGCCGGGAAATCGCCTCTCGGGTCGCTACACCGACAGCTCGGACCGCGGCACGAGAACATGGAGGTGGAACCTCGCTTCGAGGTCGTGACGTAACGCGCCGCGCCGCGCGTTAGAGGCGCCCGCCGTCCACGTACAGCACCTGCCCTGTCACGTACGAGGCGTCCTCCGAGCAGAGGAAGGCGATCACGCTCGCGATGTCATCGGGCTCGCCGACGCGTCTCAGCGCGGTGGTCTCGGCTCCCATCTTCTGGAAGTCCTCGAAGTCCACGCCGATCCGCTCGGCAGTCTGCTGTGTCATCGCAGTGGAGACGAAGCCGGGCGCGACGCAATTGACGTTGACTGCGAAGCGGCCGAGCTCGATCGCAAGCGTCTTGGTCATCGCCTGGATGCCGGCCTTCGCGGCCGAGTAGTTCAGCTGCCCTCGGTTCCCGAGCGCAGAGACGGAGGAGATCAGCACCATCTTCCCGCCGGCGTGCTGCGTCATGTGCGCCTGCGCAGCCTGCGTCGTGAGGAAGGTTCCGCGCAGGTGCGTGGCGATCACCGCGTCCCAGTCGTCGTCGGTCATCCGGTAGACGAGGTTGTCGCGGATGATCCCGGCGCAGGTGACCAGGATGTCCAGGCCGCCGTGCTCCTCCACGGTGCGGGCTACCGCGGCCTCCACTGCGGCGCGGTCGGTCACGTTGGTCTCGAGCTGCAGCCCCGGCGCGTCGTCGTCGAAGCCGAGGTCGGCCACCGCCACCTTGGCTCCCTCCGACGCGAATCTCGATGCCGTTGCCTTGCCGATCCCGCGTCCACCGCCGGTGACGAGCGCGACCTTGCCCTCGAAGCGATCCATGCCGCGTAGCCTATTCGGCCGTGCACGAGAAGCGCATCGAGATCCGCTGGCGCGACCTCGACGCCTATCAACACGTCAACCAGGCCGTCTATCTGACGTATCTGGAAGAAACGCTCGACGACTGGCTCCGTGTGGTGCTCGGCCTCCGCGAAGGCGAGGTCTGGCACTACGTGGCCGCGCACGTCTCGATCGACTACCGCGACGAGCTGCGGCTCGAGGACCGGCAGGCGATCGGCAGCGTGCGAGCCGGCCGGATCGGGACGAAGAGCGTGACCGCGCGGGCGGAGCTGCGCGCGCCTGACGGTCGAGTGGCCGCGGAGGCCGAGCTCGTGATCGTGTCGCGCGATCCTGAGACCGGCGTCAGTCAGTCTCTGACCGACTCGGAGCGGGCCGCCTTCGAAGCCGCGCGGAGCGAGTGAGGGCCGTCCTCGTCCTTCTGGTGGCGCTGGTGTTCGCCGGCCTCGGTGCCGCCGCCCCGCGACCGGCGCTGACGAACGCGCACCCCTGCGCCGGTCTCACCGGCTACACCTGCTCGACGCTGTCCGTTCCACTCGACCGCACGGGCCGCGTCCCCGGGATGCTTCGTCTGAACGTGGCCGCGGCAGACAACGCGAATGCTTCGCGTGGCGTGCTGCTCTTCCTCACCGGCGGCCCCGGCCAGCCCGGAGTGGCTTCGGTCGAGCGGGTCGCGGCCAGGTTGACGCCCTTGCTGTCCGACTACCGGCTGGTGATGGTCGACCAGCGCGGCACCGGGGGAACCGCGATCCGCTGTCCGCAGCTCCAGGCCCAGGTCGGCACCTCCGACATCGCTGTCCCGAGTGCGGCGGCGGTGCGGGCGTGCGCCGCGAAGCTGGGCAGCGCGCGCGGTCTCTACTCGACCGACGCGACCGTGGCGGATCTGGACGACCTCAGGCGGGCGCTCGGCGCCGGGACCTGGACGGTCGACGGTGTCTCTTACGGCACCTTCGTCGCCGAGCGCTACGCGATTGCCCATCCGAAGGCCGTGCACGCGCTCGTCCTGGACTCCGTTCTGCCGCACGCCGATCCGCAGGCCGACGACGCGCTGTACCTCACGGGCCTGAAGGCCACCGGTCGCGTCCTTCGCGCCGCCTGTGCCGATCTGGGCTGCGGCTTCGATCCCGCCGACGACCTCGCGTGGGTGGTCCGACACGGCATCGCTCCCGTGCCGCTCTGGGACGCGATCGTCATCTACGAGTTCGTCGACCCCGAGTACCAGCGGATGATCGACGCGATCCATCTGGCCAGGCACGGTCAGCCCGGTCCTCTGCGGACGCTGGTCGCGCAGATCCACCAGGCCGGAAGTGCCCCACCCGAGCTGTTCAGCTCGGGCCTCCACGCCGCGACCCTCTGCGCCGACATGCGCCTCCCGTGGTCGTCGGCGACGCCGGTCGCCCGGCGGCCGGCGCTCCTCGCGCGCCGTATGAAGAGCGTGCCGCAGAGCGCAGTCTGGCCGTTCACGCGTGCCACCGCGGCGCACGACGGCATCATCGAGACGTGCAAGGCGTGGCCGGTCACGCCGCCCGCTCCCAGCTCGCCGTTCCGGTCTAAGCTCCCGCCCGTGCCGGTTCTGCTCGTCAACGGCGACCATGATCTCTCCACGCCGCTCGAGTGGGCGCGAGAGGAGGTACGGCTTGCTCCGAAGGGCAGGCTCGTGGTCGTGCACGGCGCCTCGCACTCCGTCCAGACGCGCGAGCAGGGTGGCGCCGGCCGCGCGGCCGTTCAGGCGTTCTTGCTCGGGCCTGCGACGGCGTGAAGAGCCTGCGGGATCACCTGGACGCGATGATGCACGGTGACGTTCCGCCTCCTCCCGTCGCGGAGCTGCTCGGCATCCGGCTGGTGTCCGTCGGGGACGGCGAGGTCGTGTTCGAGCTGGAGGTCCGGCCGGAGCACGCGAACCCGATGGGCACGATCCAGGGCGGAGTGATCTGCGCGCTGGCCGATGCGGCGATGGGCATGGCCTACGCCTCGCGGCTCGAGGAGGGCGAGTCGTTCACGACGCTCGAGCTGAAGGCGAACTACCTCCGCGCGGTGACGGAGGGCACGCTGGTCGCGACCGGTCGGGTGCTGCACGGCGGCCGCACGATCGGACTGACGGCGTGCGACGTGGTCGACGGCGATGGACGGAAGATCGCGTACGCGACCAGCACCTGCATGACGTTGCGCGACCCGCGTTAGGCTCGAAGCGTGCAGCTGCGGGACTCTCCAGACGAGGCGGCCTTCAGGAAGGAGGTCCAGGCCTGGCTCGCGGAGAACCTGCCTGACGACCTGCGTGGCCGCCGCGGCGGCGCCGCGCGGTTCGAGGAATGGGGGCGGGACTGGAGCCGCAGGTTGGGCGAGGCCGGGTATGCCGCGCTGACCTGGCCCAAGGAGTACGGCGGCGGCGGCGCGCCGTATTCGCACCAGGCGATCCTGCTCGAGGAGCTGGCCCGCTCGCAGGCGCCCGGCCACATCGGCGTGATCGGCCTCGGGATGGCGGGGCCGACGATCATCGTCCACGGCACCGACGAGCAGAAAGCGCGCTACCTGCCGAGGATCCTGTCGGCCGAGGAGATCTGGTGCCAGGGCTTCTCCGAGCCCGGTGCAGGCTCGGATCTCGCGTCGGTGCGCACGCGGGCCGAGCTGCGCGACGGGCGGTACTTCGTCAACGGGCAGAAGGTCTGGTCGTCGTATGCGCATCTCGCCGACTGGTGCATCCTCGTCACGCTGAGCGACCCAGACGCGCCGCGCTACCAGGGGCTGACGTACCTCCTCGTCGACATGCACGCGCCCGGCGTCGAGGTGCGGCCGCTGACCCAGATCACCGGCGAAGCCGAGTTCAACGAGATCTTCTTCGCCGATGTCGAAGTGCCGGTCGCGAACGTGATCGGTGAGCCCGGACAGGGCTGGCAGGTGGCGATGACCACGCTGATGCACGAGCGCGCCGCGCTGGGGTTCGCGCTCTCCGGCGCGTTCGAGGTCGCGGTCGGCAAGCTGCTCGAGCTGGCAGGTGGCCGCGAGCTCGACGACCGGCTCCGCGACCGGATCGCGGAGACCTGGATCGAGCTCCAGGCGCTGAAATGGACGAACTACCGGGCCCTGACGCGGCTGATGGTCACAGGTGCTCCGGGCCCGGAGGCGTCGGTGCCGAAGCTGCACTGGTCGGAGGCGAACCAGCGGCTCGGCAAGCTCGCGCTGGAGCTGCTCGGGCCGGAGGCGCAGGTCATGGACGACGAGGGCTACTGGCAGTGGCTCCAGCTGCGCAGCCGGGGCAACACGATCGAGGCGGGCACCTCGGAGATCCTCCGGAACATCGTCGCCGAGCGGGTGCTCGGGCTGCCGAAGGGACGTTGAGGCGGATGCATTTCGCCTTCACACCGGAACAGGAGGCGCTGCGGACGGAGGCGCGGCGCTGGCTCGAGGAGCGGTACCCGCCGGAGCGGGTGGCGGAGCTCGCGGATTCCGAGGCGGGGTGGGACCCGGGCTCCTGGGCCGAGCTCGCCGAGCTGGGGTGGCTCGGCGTCTCTGTCGCCGAGCACGAGGGTGGCGCAGGGCTCGGCTTCCTCGAGGAGGCAGTGCTGTTCGAGGAGCTCGGGCGGGCGCTGTATCCAGGGCCGTACTTCTCGACGGTTGCGCTGGCGCTGCCGATGCTCGGCGCGGACGACCGCGCGGCCGTCGCCGCCGGCGAAGCCTGCTGGTCGGCTCAGGTCGACGGGCTCGTTCCGGACCTGGCGATCGTCGAGCGTGTGGTCACCGCCGACGGTCCCGTCGCAGCCGCGGGGGAGTCCGTCGAGACGATGGACGCCAGCCGCCGGCTCGGGCGGCTCGCGACGGCGGCCGGCGACGCGGCGATCGACCGGCCGCGGGTGCGGGCGGCGCTCGCGTTGGAGTCGGTCGGAATCGCGCAGCGCGCCCTCGACTGGGGGGTCGAGCATGCGAAGGAGCGGCAGCAGTTCGGGAAGTCGATCGGCGTTTACCAGGCGGTGTCGCACTCGCTCGTCGATGCGTTCATGGCGACCGAGCTGTCACGCTCGCTCGCGTACTGGGCCGCGTGGTGCGTGGCCGAGGGCGACGGGCAGGCGTCGACGGCGGCCGCTGCGGCCAAGGCCTACGCGGCAGAAGCGGCCGTGTCCGCCTGCGAGCGGTCGATCCAGGTGCACGGCGGGATCGGCTTCACCTGGGAGCACCCGCTGCACCGCTACTACAAGCGTGCGCAGTGGATCGAGGCGTTCGACGGCTTCCCCGCGACGCAGCGTGCCGAGATCGCCGTAGCACTCGTCGGGAGCAAGTAACCCAGTGTTACAAGCTCCCATCGGCCCTGGAACCAAGCGCTTTGGGCGCTTGTAACACAGTGTTACTTGGCTGGTAGGTCTGTTCTCGTCACCGGCGCGTCGTCGGGGATCGGGGCGGCATGCGCCCGGCGGCTGGCTGCTCGTGGTTGGAACGTCTTTGCCACCGTGCGCACGCCCGGCGACGCGCCAGACGAGACGGCCGAGGTCCTCCTCGACGTCACCGACCCCGACGCGGTTGCGGCCCTGTCCTTCGACCGCCTCGACGGTCTCGTCGACAACGCCGGGATCGGGATCTCCGCGCCGCTCGAGGACCTGCCGCTCGACGAGCTGCGGCGGCAGCTGGAGGTGAACGTCGTCGGCCAGCTCGCGGTCACGCAGGCGGTGCTTCCCGCGCTGCGCGCCGCGCGCGGCAGGATCGTCATCATGGGCTCGATCGGCGGCCGTAGCGCCCTGCCGTTCCTCGGCGGCTATGCAATGACGAAGCACGCGCTCGAGGCGATGGCCGACTCGCTCCGGGTCGAGTTGGCGCCCGACGGCATCGGCGTCTCCATCGTCGAGCCGGGGACGATCGCCACTGCGATCTGGACGAAGCCGCAGCCGCTTACCGACCGTGTCTCCGAGCGGTACCGGGCGCGGACCGACCATTTCCGACGCGTTGCGGCCGCGCGCTCCAGCAGAGCGGCCCCGGTCGAGTCGGTGGCTGCCGCTGTCGAGCACGCGCTCACCGCGCAGCGGCCCAAGACCCGGTACGTGGTCGGCCGGGACGCCAAGATCCGCGCGACGATCGAGCGGTTGCCCGATCGTCTGCGCGACCGCGTCTACCGGCGGGCGTTGCTCGGTGAGTGACGCCCGCTTACGATCCGGGTTCATGCGCGGCCAGATGATGGACTTCCAGCTGACGCTGCCGCACCTGCTCCGGCGCGCCGAGACGTACTTCGGCGAGAAGGAGATCGTCACCCGCCTGCCCGACAAGAGCTTCCACCGCTACGGCTACCGCGACCTCGCGCAGCGTTCGAAGCAGCTCGCGGTCGCGCTCCGGGAGCTGGGGCTCGAGCGCGGCGACCGGGTGGCGACCCTCTGCTGGAACCACTACCAGCACATGGAGTGCTACCTCGGAATCCCGTGCGGGGCATGCACGCTACACACGCTGAACCTGCGTCTCCACCCGAAGGACCTCGCATACATCGCGTCTCATGCCGGCGATCGCGTGGTGGTCGTCGACCGCGGGCTCGTGCCGCTGCTCGATCAGTTCCGCAGCGAGACGGAGATCGAGCACGTCTTCGTCGTCGAGGACTCGTACGAGGATCTGCTCGCCGGCGCGTCGCCGGAGGACTGGCGCGACCCGGAGCTGGACGAGAACGAGGCGGCGGCGATGTGCTACACGAGCGGAACGACCGGACGCCCGAAGGGCGTCGTCTATTCGCACCGCTCGACCTTCCTGCACTCCCTCGGCCTCGGCGCCTCCAACCCGCTCGGGATCGGGATCTCGGAGGGTGACGTGATTCTGCCGGTCGTGCCGATGTTCCACGCGAACGCCTGGGGCTATCCCTACCTGGCGACGATGTTCGGGGCGAAGATCGTCTACCCGGGACCGCACCTCGATCCCGAGTCGTTGCTGGACGACTTCGTCCAGGAGGGCGTGACGTGGGCGGCCGGTGTGCCGACGATCTGGATGGGGATCCTCGCCATGCTCGACGCCAACCCGGGCCGTTGGGATCTCTCCGGCATGAAGGGGATGCTCGTCGGCGGCTCGGCCGTGCCGCGGGCGATGATCGAGGCCTTCAGCGAGCGGCACGGGCTGGCGATCGTGCACGGCTGGGGCATGACCGAGACCTCCCCGGTCGCCTCCACGGCGGCCCTGCCGGGCGATCTCGCAGAGGCCGACCCGCAGACCCGGTACGACTACATCGCGCTGCAGGGACTGCCGCTGCCGCTGGTCGAACTGCGGGCCCGCGACGCGGAGGGCAACGAGATCCCGTGGGACGACGAAGCGATGGGCGAGCTCGAGGTCCGCGGTCCATGGGTCGCCGCCTCCTACTACGAGACGCCGGAGCAGGCCGACCGCTGGACGGAGGACGGTTGGTTCCGGACCGGCGACATCGTCTCGCTGCACCCGCGCGGGTTCATCCGCATCCAGGACCGGTCGAAGGACGTGATCAAGTCCGGCGGCGAGTGGATCTCGTCCGTCGCGCTCGAGAACGCGCTGATGGGGCACCCCGCGATTGCCGAGGCGGCGGTGATCGCCGTGCCCAGCGAGAAGTGGGACGAGCGCCCGCTCGCCGTCTGCGTCTTGCGAGAAGGGCAGAGCGCGACCCAGGAGGAGCTGCGCGAGTTCCTGGCGTCGGACTTCGTGAAGTGGTGGCTTCCGGACGCGTTCGAGTTCGTCGACGAGATTCCGAAGACGGCGGTCGGGAAATTCCGCAAGACCGCGTTGCGGGAGATGTTTCCGGCAGCGCCTGCAGCGGCGCCCGAGCCGGAGCCCTCGGCCGAGCCGGCGGCGTCCTGAGAGCCGTCCTGCTCCGCGAGCTCGGTGGGCCGGAGCAGCTGGAGCCGGCCGACGTGCCCGAGCCTTCGGGTCCGTCCGTCGTACAGGTGCGGGCGGCAGGCGTGAACTTCATGGATGTGCTGATCCGGCGCGGCGACTACCCGCAGCCGCCCGAGCTTCCAGCGGTGCTCGGCGGCGAGGTCGCCGGCGAGCTGGACGGCCGTCGGGTGATGGCGCTGCCGCGGACGGGCGGCTACGCAGAGGCGGTCGCGGCGGAGTGGGTCGTGCCGCTGCCGGACGGCGCGTCGTTCTCGGAGGGAGCGGCGTTCCTGATGACGTTCCTGACCGCGTGGATCCCGATGCGTCGGCAGGCCCGCATCTCCGCGGGCACGACCGTACTCGTCCACGCGGGCGCGGGCGGGGTCGGCTCGGCGGCGATCCAGCTGGCACGGCAGCTCGGCGCGCGGGTGCTGGCGACGGCCGGCTCCGAGGAGAAGCGGTCGTTCGCGCTCGAGCACGGAGCCGAGGAGGCGTACTCCTATGAGGAGTTCGCCGATCTAGTTCGAGCCGATGTCGTCGTCGACCCGGTCGGGGGCGAGGTCTTCGCCGCGTCGCTGAAGGCGCTGAGGCCGCTGGGGACACTGATCGCAATCGGCTACGCAGGCGGCATGTGGGCGGACGTCAATCCAGCGCTGGTCGTGGGACGGAACGTCAGCGTCGCGGGCTTCTACCTCGGCCGGCTGATGCAGCTCGTTCCCGAGGTCGTCCGCGAGGCCGCGGAGGAGCTGGTCGGCCTGTGGGCGCAGGGCGCGATCCGCCCGGTAGTCGGCGCCGAGTTTCCGCTCGCCGAGGCGGCCGCGGCGCACCGGCTGATCGAGGAGCGCCGCCACGTCGGCAAGGTCGTCCTTGTTCCGTAGCGCTCTCGTCACCGGCGGCGCGTCCGGGATCGGGGCGGCGGCGATCGAGCTCCTGCGCACGGAGGGCTGTGAAGTGCGCTCGCTCGACCTCGCCACGGGATTCGACGTCGCGGACGCGGAGGCCTGGGAGAGCGTGCAGGCGGTCGACTTCGCGTTTCTGAATGCCGGCGTCGCCACCGGCTCCAACGACATCGCCGCGCTCGACGACGCCGAGTACGGCCGCGCGGTCGGCGCGAACGTCGACGGCGTCGTCTTCGGGACGCGGCGCATGGCGCAGGTGATGGCTCCAGGGGCGTCGATCGTCGCCACCGCTTCGCTCGCCGGGCTGGTGGCGATGCCGCTCGACCCGATCTACACGCTGACGAAGCACGCGGTCGTCGGGTTCGTCCGTGCGGTCGCGCCGCAGCTCGCCCAGCGCGGGATAACAATCAACGCGCTCTGCCCGGGCTTCGCCGACACACCGATCGTCGAGCCGGAGCTGCGTGAGTGGGTCGAGGGTCAGGGGATCGCGCTGATCTCGGCCGAGACGGTCGCGGCCGCCGCTCTGGCGGCCGCTCGCGCCGGGGAGACCGGGCAGGCCTGGGTCGTCCAGCCGGGGCGGGAGCCGCTCGTCTACGAGTTTCGCGGGGTTCCGGGGCCGCGATGACCGACGTCTTCCGGACGCCGGAGGAGCATTTCGCGAGACTGCCCGGGTTCCCGTTTGCTCCCCGGTACCTCGAGCAGGACGGTCTGCGGATGCACTACCTGGACGAGGGCGAGGGCGACCCGGTGCTCTGCCTCCACGGCGAGCCGACCTGGTCGTTTCTGTATCGGAGGATGATCCCGGTGCTCGCGGCGGTAGCCCGAGTGGTCGCGCCGGACTATTTCGGGTTCGGCCGGTCCGACAAGCCGACGGCGGCCGAGTGGTACACGTTCGACCGGCACTCCGCCTCGATCCGGCGGCTGGTCGAGGAGCTCGATCTCCGGCGCATGACCGTGGTCGTCCAGGACTGGGGCGGCCCGATCGGGTTGCGGCTCGCGGTCGAGCAGCCCGAGCGGGTCGAACGCCTGGTGATCCTGAACACAGGTGTTGGCGGCGGCCGGCCCCCGAGTGAGACATGGCTTCGCTTCCGAGAGGTCGTGCGGGCAGCAGGAGGGGACTTCCAGCCCGGACGGCTGATCCGAACGGCTGCCGTGCGCGGGCTCGCGGAGGATGCGGCCGCTGCGTACGATGCGCCGTTCCCGACGCCGGAATCGAAGGCGGGCGTGCTCGCGTTTCCGGAGCAGGTGCCGACCGAGCCGGCGCATCCGAATACCGCGCCGCTGATGGCGATCCGGGAAGGGCTGGCGTCATGGGAGAAGCCCGTGCTGGTCCTGTTCGGCGACTCCGATCCGATCTTCCGGCCCGAAGTCGGGGAGGCGATCGCGCGATGGATCCCTGGTGCGCTGCCGGCGGAGCTCGTCGACGACGCCGGCCATTTCGTCCAGGAGGACGCCGGCGAGGAGGTCGCGGCGCGGATCGTGGAGTTCCTGCGGTGATCACCGACCTCCGGCGCGAGTTCGGCGAGTCGGTGCTCGAGGACCTCCCGGCCGAGTACCTCACCGACTTCACGCGGGCCCCGGGCCGGGCCGATGCGGTCGTGCTTCCGCGAACGGCCGAGGACGTCGCCGCCGTGTTGGCGTGGTGCTACGAACGGGAGGTGCCGATCGTCCCGCGTGGAGGCGGGACGGGCGCGGCGGCAGGCGCCGTTCCCGACGGTGGTGTCGTGCTGGCGCTGGACCGGCTCGATCGCGTCCGGTCGTTCGAGCCCGAGCTCTGGCGGATCAACGTCGAGGCCGGCGTCCCGACCGGCCGGCTCAAGCAGCTGGTGCGGGAGAGCGGCCTCATGTTCGCGCCCGACCCGGGCGCACCCGAGCAGTCGCAGATCGGCGGCAACATCGCCACGAACGCCGGCGGGCCGCATGCCTTCAAGTACGGCGTCGTCGGCGACTGGGTGACCGGGCTCGAGGCCGCGCTGCCACCCGGCGAACTCGTGTCCGTCGGCGGCCCGATCCGCAAGGACGTCGCCGGCTACGACTTGAAGCGGCTGCTGGTCGGCTCGGAAGGCACACTCGGAATCGTCACCGCGGCGTGGCTGAAGCTCCTGCCCGCGCCTGAGAGCGTGTTGCCGGTGGCGGTGTTCCATCGCGGGACGGCCGAGGGCTGTGCGGCGCTGCTGCGCGTGGTGGGGAGCGGGGTGGTTGCCGCCGCACTCGACGTCCTCGATGCCGAGACGCTCGCGTGCGGGGCGGCGTCGTTTCCGGGCGGCGTTCCGGTCGGAGCCGGTTTCGTGCTGCTCGCGGAGGCGGACGGCTCGCGTGCCGAGGCGGCGCGTGTCCGTGCGGACCTCGTCGAGGCGGCGGGCGAAGGTGCTGTCGGCATCCACGCGCCCGATGATCGCGACGGCGTGGACGCGTTCTGGCGCTGGCGCTCGGGCCTGGCGTTCGCCGTGCTGGCGCGGCGTGGCGGTGTCGTCGCGGAGGACATCGTCGTCCCACTCGACCGCGTCGAGGAGGCGATGGACGAGACCCTTGCGATCGGCCGTCGCCACGATCTGGTCGGGCTGTCGTTCGGCCACGCGGGCGACGGCAACCTGCACTCGGCATTCCTCGTCACGCCGGGGGACGCGGACGAGATCGGCCGCGCCGGTCTGGCGGTCGAGGATCTCTTCGACGTCGCCGTCTGTCTCGGCGGATCGGTCTCGGGCGAGCACGGCCTGGGCCTCCTGAAGCGCGGACAGCTGGCACGGCAGTGGTCGCCCCGGGCGCTCGACCTGCACGCGGAGATCAAGCGTCTCTTCGACCCGAAGAACCTGCTGAACCCGGGCAAGAAGCTCGCCAGGCCTCTTCCCGGCGAGTCCCACGCGCTGGTGGCGACCCGAAGCTGAAGGCGGCGAAGGCGCTGGGGACAGCCCCGTAGGACTGTCCCTTCGCGCGCGCCTACTGCTCGCAGTTCGCTTTCGATTCGGCGAGACAGGTGTCGGTGTTCATCCCGCCGTCGACGGTATCCACGCCGCCGTCGCCGTTGAGCGTGTCGTCGCCGCCGAGCCCGAAGATCTTGTCGGCGCCGGAGCCGCCCTTGATCACGTTCGGGTCGGTCGAGCCGGTGATCGTGTCGTCCTTGCCCGAGCCCGTGATGTTCTCCGTGAAGGAGAGCCAATCGTTCCCGTCGCCGCCCTTCGCGAAGGCATTGAAGAACGACAGGTCGATGGTCTCGCCGGCGGTCGCCTTGGCGAAGTCGGCCGTGTCGGTCCCGTTGCCGCCGCTCACCTCGTCGTCGCCGAGGCCGCCGCGGATCCAGTCGTCGCCGTTCGCGCCGAACAGGTGGTCGTTTCCGCCGCCGCCGTCGATCGTGTCGTTCCCCTCGAAGCCCATCAGCGTGTTGTTGGAGAGGTCGCCGGTGAGCTTGTCGTCGAACGGCGAGCCGTAGGCGTTCTCGATCTCGCGGAGCTTGTCCGAGCCCTCGGACGTGCTCTTGCCCTTGTGGCCCTTGAGGTCGACGGTGACCGGCGTGGTCGAGGACTGGTAGTCGACGAAGTCGCCGCCGCCGCCCCCCCACATCTTGTCGGAGCCGGGGCCGCCGACGAAGGTATCCAGGCCGTCGTCGCCGTAGAGCTGGTCGGAATCCGGGCCGCCGAGAAGCGAGTCGTTGTCGCTGCCGGCGTGGATGACGTCCTTGCCGGGGCCGCCGGCGATCGTGTTTGCGTACGCCGAGCCGGTCAGCGTGTCGTTCCCGGCCCCGCCGGTGATGTTCTCGACGTCGGGCTGGACGTTGTCGCCCTCGCCCTTCAGGCCGTCGTCGGCGATGCCGTTCAGCGAGACCGTGACGGGCTCGGTCTCGTCCGAGTAGTCGACGGTGTCGACGCCGGCGTTGCCGTTCATCGTGTCGGCGCCGCTGCCGCCGAGCAGCTTGTCGTTGCCGTTCTCTCCGAGGAGGACATCGGTGGAGTTGCCGCCCCAGAGCGTGTCGTAGCCGTCGCCGCCGTGGATGACATCCCCGCTCGCCTCGCCGTCGACGCCGTCGTTCCCGTCTCCGGCGAAGATCACGTTCGGGTAGTTGTCGGCGACGATCGTGTCGTTCCCACTGCCCGAGATGACGTTCTCGACCCAGGCGAAGGTGTCCTCGCCCTGGCCGACCTTCTTGTCGAGGAAGATCTTGAGATCGTCGGTGCGCGAGGCGTAGCTGACCGTATCCGTACCCGCGCCGCCGTCGATGGTGTCGCCTGTGCTGCCCTGAGGCCCGCCGTTGAGCGTGTCGTCGCCCGTCCCCCCGATGAGCGTGTCGGCGACGGTCGTGCCGACCTGTGGGCTCTGCGGAAGCGGACTGCCGAGGCCGAGCAGCGTGTCCTGCCCGCCGTTGCCGGTCAGCGTGTTGCCGCGCCCACTGCCGATCAGGACGTCGTCGTTGTTCCCGCCGGCGAGGCTCTCGACGTCGTCGGCGATGAAGTCGCCCTCGCCGGCCTCGCCGTCGTTCGCGTTGCCGTCGATGCTCGCGTTCACAGGCCCGCCGCGCTCGGAGTACGTGACGGTGTCGTTCCAGCAACAGGAGTTGCCGTCGTCGCCGCCGTACAAGAAGTCCGCGCCGAGGCCGGGCCGAAGGAGGTCCGACCCGTCCTCGCCGTACAGCTTGTCGCTGCCGCCGAAGCCCTGCAGGGTGTCGTCGCCGGGGCCGCCCTTGAGAACGTTGTCGCCGTCGCTGCCGTTCAAGCTGTCCTTGTTCGCGGTGCCCGCGATGCCCTCGACGTCGGAGTGGATGTAGTCGTTCTCGCCTGCCTGGCCGTCGTTCGCCGTGTCGTCGAGCGACGCCGTGACCGGGCCGGAGTGGAACCCGTACGTGACCGTGTCCTGGCCCGCGTCGCCGTAGAACTGGTCGGGGCCGAGACCGCCTTCCATCGAGTCGTCGCCGGGGCCGCCGTGCAGGGTGTCCGCGGCCAGCCCGAAGACCGGAGTCGTACTGCCCCCGACGAGGAAGTCGTCGCCGCCGCCGCCGTTCAGCGTGTCGCTGAAGCCGTAGCACTGGTCGGCCGGAGCGAACTTGCAGGCGCCCCAGAGCTCGTCCTTCTCGTTGTTGCCATTGATCGTGTCGTTGCCAGCACCGCCCTCGGCCAGCAACCACGCCGTCATTCCCGGCTTGGCAGTGATCGTGTCGTCGCCCTGGCCGGTGCGGACCCAGACCTTCGAGGCCGGGCACGCCCAGTAGCTGTTGTCGATGAAGCATGAGGCCTGGAGGTCTCCCGCCCCGTAGACCGGGCCTGTGTTCCACCAGTCGTAGGTGATCTTCACCCAGGTCTGGAACCCGGGCGCCTCGGCCGGCATCACCGTGATCGAGTTGACCGACCCGGTGTCGTTGACGTCGTCGCTCCAGTAGGCCATGACGCCCGTCTGCGCGTTGTAGCTCAGTCCGCCCGCAAGCGCGGTGTTCGCGCCGAACGCGAGCGTGCCGATGACGATGGAGAGGAGGAAGAAGAGAGTGCTGCGTTTCATGGGACCTGCTCCTTTGTTTGCGAAGTCGTGCCTGCGTAAGAGAAATGCTCGGCTGCAGGGCCCTCGCAGGCCATGGAGCAAACCACACGATCGTTGGCGGAAATCCGCCGTTTTCGCAGGTGGCTATCCGCGCGGGTGAACCGCCGGCGCTACGAGAATCGCCACGTACCGCCGCTCTCGAACTCCTTCAGGATCCTGCGGCTGACGACCATGCGGTGGACCTCGTCCGGCCCGTCGTAGATCCGGCCTGCGCGGGCGGCACTGAGCATCGCGGCGAGTGGCGTGCGGTCGGTCAGGCCGAGCGCGCCGTGCACCTGCACCGCACGGTCGATCACCTCGTTCAGCACCCGAGCCGCGTAGAACTTGATCAGCGAGATCTCGACCCGTGCCTCGTCGCCGGCGTCGATCTTCCGGGCGGCATCGAGGGTAATGAACCGGCAGGCCTGGATCTCGGCGGCGGAGTCGGCGATCCAGTTCTGCACCGTCTGCTTGTCGGCGAGCCGGCCGCCGAACGCCTCGCGCTCGAGCGCGTAGGAGCACATCAGCTCGAACGCGCGCTGCATCTGGCCGAGCCAGCGCATCACGTGGTGGATGCGCCCCGGGCCGAGCCGCTTCTGTGCGATCCGGAAGCCGTCGCCACGCTCACCGAGCACGTTCGCGGCCGGCACGCGCACGCTCGAGTACCAGACCTCGCAGTGGGTCGACCAGCCGCGGCCGCGATGTCCCGAGACCGGCACGGGCTCGATGCGCAGCCCGGCTGCGTCGGCGGGGACGAGGATCTGTGACATCCGCCGGTGCGGCTCGGCCTCCGGGTCGGTGACCGCCATCACGATCCCGAACCCGGCGCCCTCGGCTCCCGACGAGAACCACTTGTGGCCGTCGATCACCCAGTCGTCGCCGTCGAGCACGGCGCGTGTCTGCAACCGGGTCGGATCCGCTCCCGACACATCAGGCTCCGTCATCGAGAAGAACGACCGCGTCTCGCCTTCGACCAGCGGCCGGAGGAACCGCTCCTTCTGCTCGTCGGTGCCGAACATGAACAGGATCTCGCCGTTGCCTGCGTCCGGGGCCTGGCAGTTGAAGACGAGCTGGGCCCACACTGACCGGCCGATCTCCTCGTTCAGGTCGGCGTACGCGAGGAACCCGGCGCCGGAACCGCCCGCCTCCGGCGGCAGGTGTGGCGCCCATAGCCCTTCCGCCTTCGCCCGTTCGCGTAACGCGAGCATCACCTCGTCCGCAGCCTCGTCCTCTCGCGCCAGCGCCGGCTCGGCCGGGTAGACGTGCTCGTCCATGAACGCCCGGTACGCCTCTCGCATGCCGTTTAGCATCGCACGGATGCGCCTCGGACTCGCTTTGGGGTATGCCTCGCCCGGCACGGACCCGACCGAGCTGGTCGCGCTCGCGCAGGAGGCCGAGCGCCTCGGCTACGACTCGGCATGGACGGCCGAGGCGTGGGGCACCGACGCGGTCACCGTCCTCGCCTGGCTCGGTGCGACGACGACGAGCATCAAGCTGGGCACCGGGATCATGCAGATCCCCGCGCGGACGCCGGCGATGACGGCGATGACCGCGGCCACGCTCGACCTGATGTCGGGCGGCCGCGTCCTGCTCGGGCTCGGGACGTCGGGCCCCCAGGTGGTCGAGGGGTGGCACGGACAGCCGTTCGGCAAGCCGCTCGGCCGCACGCGCGAGTACGTCGAGATCGTGCGCGCCGCCGTCCGGCGCGAGCTGCTCCAGCACCGGGGCGCCAACTACGAGATCCCGTATTCCGGCGACGACGCCACCGGCCTCGGCATTCCGCTGAAGCTGATGCTGCGGCCGTTGCGCGACGAGATCCCGATCTACCTGGCCGCGATCGGGCCGCGGAACGTCGCGCTCGCCGCCGAGATCGCCGACGGCTGGCTGCCCGTCTGGGTCTCGCCGGAGAAGCTGGCCGGCGTCTTCGGGGAACCGCTCGCCGCCGCCAGACCAGGCTTCGACGTCGCCGCCTTCGGTGTCCCGGTGGCGATCTCCGACGACCTCCAGGCCGCGCGCGACTTCGTCAAGCCACACCTCGCGCTGTACGTCGGCGGCATGGGTGCGAAAGGCCAGAACTACTACACGGCGCTGGTCTCGCGGTACGGCTACGAGCGCGAGGCGCGCGAGATCCAGGAGCTCTACCTCGGCGGCAAGAAGATGGAGGCGATCGCCGCCGTGCCAGACGCGCTGGTTGACGAGGTCGCGCTGGTCGGTGACCGCGACCGGATCGCCGACCGAGTCGAAGCCTGGAAGGAGTCGCCCGTGACCACACTCCTGATCCAGGCTCACGACCCTGCAACGCTCCGGACGATGGCAGAGTTGCTGCTGTGAAGCCGATGGAGCTCTTCGACCTGTCCGGTCGCACGGCGATCGTCACCGGCGGCGGCAGCGGGATCGGCCGTCAGATGGCAACCGGTCTCGCCGAGGCGGGCGCGAACGTCGTGCTCTGCGCGCGCAAGCCCGAGCGCTGCGAGGAGGTCGCCGCCGAGCTCGAGCGCGACCTCGGTGTCCGCGCCGCGGGCATGCGCTGTGACGTCCGCGACCCGGGCCAGGTCCAGGAGGTCGTCGACGCGACTCGCTCCGGCTTCGGCCGGATCGACATCCTGGTCAACAACGCCGGCACCTCCTGGGGCGCCGCCCCCGAGGACCATCCGCTCGAGGGCTGGCAGAAGGTGATCGACGTCAACCTGACCGGCGTCTTCCTGTTCGCCCAGGCAGTCGGCCGGACGATGATCGAGGAGGCCGGCGGCAAGATCGTCAACATCGCCTCCGTCGCCGCGTTCGGAGGTGCACCGCCCGAGCTGATGAACGCCGTCGCCTACAACGCCTCGAAGGCCGGCGTCGTCGGCTTCACGCGCGATCTCGCGACCAAGTGGGCCCAGCACAGGATCAACGTCAATGCGATCGCGCCCGGCTGGTTCCCGTCCGACATGAACAAGGTGCTGCTCGACGCGCGGCCCGACGACTACCTCGAGCACATCCCGCTGCGCCGTTTCGGCGGCCCCGACGACCTGAAGGGCGCGGTCGTCTTCCTGGCGTCGCCAGCCTCCGACTTCGTCACCGGCCAGGTGGTCGTCGTCGACGGCGGCCAAAGCGCCTGGTGACCGACGAGCAGGCGCCGCTCCTCGTCCTCGAGAACGTCGAGGCGTTCCTCGACGAGCACGGCCTGGGCTCGGGGCCCGTCACGGCGGGCCGGATCGGCGAAGGGGGAGGGTCAAACTTCTCGTTCCTGCTCGAGCGCGGCGACGACCGGTTCGTCCTCCGCCGCCCGCCCCGGCCGCCGCTGCCGCCGTCGGCCCACGACATGGTCAGGGAGGCTCGCCTCCAACTGGCACTCGCGCCGCACGGGATCCGGCTGCCGGTCATTCGCGCAGTCTGCGAGGACGAGAGCGTGATCGGCGTCCCCTTCTACGTGATGGACTTCCTCCCGGGACCGATCGTCACCGGCGAGCTTCCGCAGGGTCTCGAGACCGCGGAGGCACGGCACGCGCTCGGGCTCGACCTGGTCGACGCGCTGGTCGAGATCCACGCGGTCGACGTCCGATCGCCCGGCGTCGCCGACTTCGTCCGCGAAGGCAGCTACCTCGAACGCCAGGTGCGCAGGTTCACGCAACTCTGGGAGGTCAACCGGACGCGCGAGCTGCCCGACGTGGTCGAGGTCGGCGAGTGGCTGGCCGCGAACATGCCCGAGCCGGCGCCGCTCGTCGTCGTCCACGGCGACTACCGCCTCGGCAACATGATCCTCGACGCCGACCAGCCGGCCCGCATCCGCGCCGTGCTCGACTGGGAGATGGGTGCCGTCGGCGATCCACGAGCCGACGTCGGCTACCTGCTCGCCACCTACAGCGAGCCGCGGGGGGAACGGAACCCGCTGGGCACCTCGCCTGTCACCGCGACCCCGGGCTTTCCGACCAGGCAGGAGCTGGTCGAGCGTTACGTCGCGCGGAGCGGCCGCGACGTCGAGCCGCTCGCCTGGTTCCAGGCGCTCGCGCTCTGGAAGGCGGCCGTTTTCTGCGAGGCGATCTACGGGCGGTTCATCCGCGGCGAGCTGGCCGCCGAGGACACCGGTGCGGCGCGCTTCGAGCGGGGCGTGCCGCTGCTGGCCGAGACCGCGCTTGCGCTGATCGACTAGCTAGGCGAGCGGCTTGCAGGCGCGGGTGAACAACGTGGCGTCCGTGTTCACCCTCTGGGCGGCCAGGACGCCGTTCTGCACCTGCCCCTCGACGGTGGAGACGCTCGACGAGGTCTGCTTGACGGCCCGGTCGATCCCGACGACCACCGACCTCCAGAAGTACAGGGCAGTCTGGTAGGTCGTGAGCGACTTGGCGCAGTTGCCTCGAACCTTGCCCTGGAACCCGTGCAGGGTATTGAACAGCACGTTCGTCGCCAGGGCTTCCGCGTGGGGCGTGGTGCCGAGGCAGGCGGCGAACGCTTTCAGATAGCTCGTGTACGCCGTGCCCTGGCGGCACTTGCGGAATCTGGCGACCGTCTTCGTCGTCTGCGCAAGGTAGGGCGTATGCGCCTTCGTGTAGGCCGCCCACTGAGCCTTGCTGAGCCGCGGGGTCGCCGACGACGCGACGGAGGCGCCGACCAGACACACGCAGACCGCCGCGAGCACGAGGGGCAGGAGCGAACGCGTCCTCACGGGCACAGACTCTAGCGCCGTGCTCTCGCCCGCGGCGTCCTGCGGCTTGATCAGCGCAAGACAGCCTGGGTCTGTGTGACGCGCGCGACGCGAATGCCCTGCTCATCGAACAGGTCGGTATCGACCACGATCGTCGTCCGTCCCACGTGGAGTGGGCGCGATACCGCCTCCACCCAGCCCTCGCGCACCGCCGCGAAGAAGTTCGTCTTCGACTCGATCGTCGCCGTCCCGGTCGCATCCGCGGGCAGGTTGAGGAAGGCGCAGAACCCGCCGGTCGAGTCCGCCAGCGCCATCATGGCCCCGCCGTGCATGACGCCGCCGGCCGTGCACCGCTCCTCGGCCCACCCGAGTCGAGCGCGAACCTCCTCGGCCGAGGCGGCGATCACCTCGAGGCCGAGGACTGCCCCGAACGGCATCGCCTGGTTCAGTTGCTGGGTCAGGTCCATGACAGCGCGGGGGACAGGCTCGACCTGTCCCCCGCCACGTCCCTTCGTCTAGCCCTTCGGCCGGGTGTTCGTAAGCTGGCCCATCGGGTTCCACACGCCGTTGTTGAACCTGATCAGCTGCTGCTGCGAGATCGGGAAGTAGTCGCCCTCCCCGGTCTTGGTGAAGACGCCCGGGAGCAGGAATGGGTTCGTCTTGTCGTTCATGTTAAGCACCGCCTTCATCAGGCCCGCCCGGGTCGGGTTCGGCCCAGCGGCCTTCAGCGCCTGCACGAACGTGTATGCCTTGGCCATGCCGTAGAGGTAAAGGCCGTCGGTCACCCTCGCGTTCGAGGGCGCGTACTTGGCCATGATCGACTTGTACAGCTTCATCCCGGCGTCGTTGTTCCAGGTGGGGTTCGCCGGGTCCTTCGTGTAGTACGTGCTGATGGAGCCGTTCACCTCGGCGGCACCGGCTTTGGCGACCGCGATCCCCATGAAGTAGTCGGTGGCCGAGACCGAGTTGAGGAAGATGTTCTGCGGCTTCCAGCCGATCGCGGACATCGTGATGTAAGTGATGATCGTCGGGCTGGGCGTGCCGAAGATCATCAGCGTGTCGACCCCGGCCCTCCGTAGGGCGATCACCTGGTTCGCCAGTGAGGTCGCCGTGACCTGGAAGCCCTGCTGGCTCACGATCTGGCTCTTGTGCGAACCGAGCCCGGACAGGAGGCCGTTGATGTAGTCCTGGCCGTAGCTGTCGTTCTGGTAGATGATCCCGATCTTTGCTTCCGGCAGGTTCTTGGCGATATAGCGGCCGTAGATCGCCGCCTCCGCCTGATAGTCGGGTTGCCAGCCGATCGTCCAGGGATGCGACGCGTGCTTGTCGCGTGCACCCCACTCGGTGGCGCCGGTGGAGACATAGATCTGCGGCACCTTCTGCTGGTTGGCGTACGCCGTGACCGCTTCCTGCGGCTCGGTGCCGAGACCGCCGACGAGCGCGAAGACATGATCCTGTTCGACCAGCTGCTTGGTCTTCTGGACGGTCAGCGCCGGGTTGTAGCCGTCGTCGACGGCGTCGAACTTGATCTGGCGGCCGAGGACGCCCCGCTTGCCGTTCGTCCTCTTAGCGTTGACGTAGCTGAAGTACGCCTTCATGCCCACCGGGATCGGCGCATAGCTCGACGCCGGTCCGCTGAACGGGAACGTCCCTCCGATCGAGATGGTCTTCGCGGTGACGCCCGGCGTCGCCGCGGCCCCTCCCATCGCCCCTGGAAGCATGACCGCCGCCGCGATAGCGACGACGCCGAGGGCGAATACGACCTTCTTCATAAGTCCGCTCCTTCTCGAAGTCACGCTGTCGCGCGTGAGTCGGCGCGACTGTACAACCACACCCTTAGACGTTTCAAGGACGTCCGTAGTTGGTGCAGGAGGCCGGCGGCGCCACCGGGCATGAGGAAGAGGACGATCAAGAGGATCACCCCGTAGAAGACCGTCGACTGCACGCTCGCCTCGTTGAAGTGCACCTGCTTCGAGAGCTTGTCGCCCCAGTCGGGCGCGAACTGGATGAAGATCGCACCGAAGAGCATCCCCTCCAGCGAGCCGAGTCCGCCGACCACGGCGCCGGTCAGGAGGAGGATCGAGAGCGAGACTGGGAAGGCAGTCGGACTGGCAAAGCCGTTCGCGATCGCGAACAGCGCTCCGGCGACGCCGGCGTATGCGGCGGCGATCGCGAAGGCGAGCGTCTTGTAGCGGGTGAGGCTGACGCCTGAGGACACCGCGGCGATCGGCGCGTCGCGGACGGCCCGGAACGCGCGACCGAGCGATCCGCGGAGGATCAGCCAGGCGGTCCCGAACATCAGCCCGGCGATCGCCCAGGTCAGGTACGAGAGCCATTCGTTCGTCGAAAGGCCTCCGATGGGGGACGAGGGCAGCGGGATCGTCTTTCCCTGGCCGCCGCCCGCGAAGCCCTCGTACCGCGTTGCGATCAGGGGGATCGACGTCGCCAGCCCGAACGTCGCGAGTGCGAGGTAGACGCCGGACAGCCGCAGCGCCGGGAATCCGAACAGGAATCCGAAGACTCCGGTCAGGATCCCCGCCATCGGGATCGTCCAGTACTCGCCCACGCTGTAGTTCGAGACCAGGATCGCCGTCGTGTAGGCGCCGAAGGCCAAGAACGCGCCGTGTCCGAGCGAGATCTGGCCGTTGTAACCGGTCAGGATGTTCAGGCCGATGATCGCGATGAAGTAGATGCCGACGAGCGCAAACCTGAAGTTGTAGTAGTCGCCCGTCGCCTTCGGCAGGAAGACGACGAGCAGCGGCACTGACGCGAGCGCGAGCACCCGCCAGAGAATCCGACGTGCGCCGAAGGGGCTCACACGCGCCTCACCACAACCTGGCCGAACAGACCGGCCGGCCGGACGATGAGGACGAGCATCAGCACGGCGAGCGCAAGTGGCAGCTGCAGTTCGGTGCCGAGGAACGATGAGGCGTAACCCGTCAGCAGGCTGATCCCGATCCCGATGATGAAGGCGCCGATCACCGAGCCGACGGGGCTGTCGATGCCGCCGAGCACAGCCGCCGCGAACGCATACGTGAGGATGATCAGCATGAAGGTCGGATCGAAGGGCAGTTGGCTGGCGGCCATGATCCCGGAGACCGCACTCAGCATCGCCGCCAGTCCCCAGCCGACTGCGAGCATGACGGCGACGCGGATGCCGAGCAGGCGGCTCGTCGCCGGGCCGATCGCGGACGCTCGCATCTGCAGCCCGAGCCGCGTGAACCGGAAGAAGACGAAGACGACCGCCACGCAGATCAGTGAGACCCCGATCACACCGAGGTCCCGTACGTTCATGACCACGCCGCCGACATGGACGACCCTGAGCGGGAACGGGTTCTCGAGGAACTTCACCTCGGGCGACCAGATCCAGCCGGCGAGCCCGTTCAGGATGATCAGGAGCGCGATCGTTGCCATCACCACCGTCAGCTCTCCAGTCCGCGACAGCGGCTGGATGATCAGCTTGTACGTCGTCGCGCCTCCGAGGAACGCGATCACAAGCGTGATCGCAAAGGCCCACCAGTAGGGGATCCCGTGGTGGTTGATCAGCGCCCATGCGATGAACGTGCAGAACATGCCCATCTCGCCCTGGGCGAAGTTGACGATCCCGGTGGCGCGATGGATCAGCACCAGCGCCAACGCCAGCGTGGCGTAGATGCCGCCGTTCGCGAGCCCGACCACCACATATTGGAAGAACTCGGTCATTGCGCCTAGTAGCCCAGGTAGGAGGCGCGCACGCCTTCGTCGCGGGACAGCTCGTCGCTCGAGCCGCTCATGGCCACCCGTCCGACCTCGAGCACGTACGCGTGCTGGGTGGAGGCGAGCGCGATCCGTGCGTTCTGCTCGACGACGAGCACGGTCAGGCCCTGCTCCTGGTTCAGGTGGCGGACGACCCGGTAGAACTCCTGCACCGCAGTCGGCGCGAGCCCGAGCGAGGGCTCGTCGAGCATCAGCAGCCGCGGCCGGGCGACGAGGGCACGCGCGAGCGCCAGCATCTGCTGCTCGCCCCCGGAAAGGGTCCCCGCCTGCTGCTTGCGGCGGCTCGCGATACGGGGGAAGTGGGCGAGCGCGGCCTCGGCGTCGCGCTTGACAGCGCGGCGCTCGCGCCTGGCGGACCCGCCGAGCAGGACGTTCTCCCACACGGTCAGCTCGGCGTAGATGCCGCGGCCCTCGGGCACGTGTGCGATCCCGAGCCTGGCGATCGACTCGGGCGCGCGCCCCGCAATTCGCTTCGACGCGAACGCGATCTCGCCGGTCGAGCGAACCGTCCCGGAGATCGACCTCAGCGTCGTCGTCTTCCCAGCGCCGTTCGCGCCGAGCAGCGAGACCGCCTGTCCCTCCTCGACGGAGAGCGAGACCCCATGAAGCGCCCGGATCGGGCCGTACCGGGCCTCGACGTTTTCGAGCTCGAGCAGTGCCATCGACGAGCGCCGATCATAAGGCGCTTCCCTCGGGACAGGCAGGCTGCCCGCAGGAGTCCTGCAGGTGACCGTCTAACCTCGGTGGAGTGACCAGGCTGGACTGGATCCTGCTGGGCGTCGTCGCGGTTGCGGGCATCGTCGGGCTCCGCCGGGGGCTCGTCGCCGGGCTGCTGGCGATCGCCGGCATCGTCCTCGGCGCCGTGGCCGGTGCGCACGTCGCGAAGGTCGTCCTCCCGGGTGGCTCGCACTCGCCGTATGCCCCGCTGGTGGGGCTTGCCGGGGCGGTGGTCGGAGCGATGGTGCTCGAGACGGTCGGCTCGATGGTCGGCACGCTGTTCCGCTCGGGCCTGCGCTTCCCGCCGCTCAGGGCACTCGACAGCGCGGGTGGGCTCGTGCTCGGCGCCGTCGCCGGCCTCGCCTTGGTCTGGGTCTTCGGCGCCACCGCGCTCCTGCTGCCGGGACAGCCGAAACTCCGGCGCGACGTCCAGCGCTCGGCTTTGCTCCGGCAGCTGAACTCGATCGTCCCCTCCGATCGGCTGCTGCAGGCGCTCGCGCGGGTCGACCCGTTCCCGACCATCGCGGGGCCGGAGATTCCGGCCGGCCCACTCGACGGCCCGATCGCCGGCGACCGCGCGGTGCAGGTTGCCTCGGGAAGCGTCGTGCGCGTGCTCGGCTCGGCCTGCGGGCTCGGGATCTCGGGGAGCGGTTGGGTCGGCGCGCCGGAGCTGGTCGTGACCGCAGCACACGTCGTTGCCGGGGAGCACGACACGGCCGTCGTCCCGGCTCGGAGCGAGCAGCGGCTTCCGGCCAAGGTGATCGGCTTCGACCCGAAGAACGACGTCGCGGTCCTGCGGGTGGACGGCCTCTCGGCCCGACCGCTGAAGCTCGCCGACCCCGAGGAGAAGCGCCCGGTGGGGATCGTCGGCTATCCGCTGAACGGCCCGCTCGACGTCGAGGCGGGCCGGGTCGGCGCGACCGAGACGGTGCTGACCGACGACGCCTATGGGCACGGTCCGGTGCAGCGGACGATCACCAGCCTCGCCGGGGTGGTGCGGCACGGGAACTCGGGCGGGCCCGCGATCGACAGCGACGGCCGTGTCCAGATGACCGTCTTCGCCTCCAGGATCGGCAGCACCGGCGGCTATGGGATCCCCGCGTCGGTCGTGCGCAAGGTGCTCGACCGTTCGTTCGCACCGGTGTCGACGGGCGCCTGCGCGCCGTAGGATCGCCCGGTCTCCGTTCGAGTCGAAGAAGGGCTCGTCGCACCGCGTCCAGGTGCTCACGCTCGCAGTCGCGCCGGTCGACGACGAGGCATCGTGTTCGCCGGTGCCTAGGAGTCGGCGGCGATCAGGTCGAGCACCGACAGCGGCTTCTTGTAGGGCGCGACCACGTAGACGCCTGCCGTCCGGTCGCGGGCGGCGTCGAGGAGCTCGCGGGCGTGGGCGAAGCCGACCTCGGCCTCGCGCGGCGCCGCGTCGCGCAGCCGCTCCTGGAGCTCGTCGGGGACGACGATGCCGGGCACCTCGTTGTGGAGCCGTAGCGCCAGGCGGTAGCTGGTCAGCGGGAAGACGCCGAGGAGGACCGGGATCGGCGAAGGCCCGCCGAGCCGATCGAGGAAACGGTCGAGCTGGTCGACGTCGTAGACGATCTGGGTCATCGCGAACCGGGCGCCGGCGTCGATCTTGCGCCGGAATCGGTCGAGCTCAAGGTCCGGGTCGTCGGCGTTCGGGTTCAGCGCGACGCCGGCGAAGAACGACGTCGGTGCGTCGATCGCCTTGCCGTTGAAGTTCTCGCCGCGGTTGAGTTGCGAGATCAGGTGTGTCAGCCCGATCGCGTCGACCTCGTAGACGCCGCCCGAGGCGGCGTGGTCGCCGATGTCGGGCGGGTCGCCTGTGACGGCGAGGACGTTCCTGATCCCCTCGGCATGGGCGCCGAGGAGGACCGCCTCGAGCCCCATCACGGTCGTGTCGCGAGGCGTGAGGTGCGGGATCGTCTCGATCCCGACCAGTCGTTCGATCGCCGCGGAGACGATCAGCGGGTTCATCCCCACTCGGGCGGTGGCGTTGTCGTTGACGTCGACGTAGGCGCCGATGCCGGCCTCGTGGATTGCGGCCGCGATCTCGAGCAGCCCGGTGTAGTTCGCCCCGAGCGGCGGGTCGACCTGGACGGAGGTGACGAACCGTCCTTCGCGGAGGTCGGCCGCCAGCCGCGTCTCCACCTCCTCGCGCTCGACGGCCGCTGCGAGCTCGCGCTCGGCGACCTCGAGCGGCGCCAACGGCGTGCGGTCGTCGTCGAGCGCCCCGCGGATCGCACCGATCTCGGTCGGCGTCGTACCGCAGCAGCCGCCGATCACCGTCGCGCCGAGCTCTCGCGCGTGCGCGGCGAACTCGGCGAAATACTCGGGCGCCGCGTGCGGGTAGATCACGCGTCCGCCGGACATGCTGGCCAGCCCGATGTTCGGGAGCGCCGCCAGCGGACGGCCGCGTCCGCCCATGGCCTGGAGCGCGGTCAGCGCCGATGCCGGGCCGGCTCCGTGGTTTGCGCCGATCGCGGCGACGTCGAGGCCGGCCAGGCGCTCGGCCGCCTCGGCCGCGGCGACTCCGCCGATCGTCTCGGCATCGTCGCCGAAGGTCAGCAGCGCGACGATCGGCAGGTCGGAGACCGACCGGACCGCCTCGATCGCCGTCACGAGCTCGTCCAGGTCGAAGAAGGTCTCGACCATGAACAGATCGATGCCGCGCCCGGCGAGAAGACGAGCCTGCTCGGCGAAGGCCGGGCTTCGGTCCTCCGGCCACGCCTCCTCGGTTTCCCCGAGCGGCCCGATCGAGCCGGCGATGAACACCTCGCGGCCCGAGACCTGTCGCGCGTCCCGCGCGAGCTTGACGCCTGCCTCGTTGATTGCGAGGAAGTCGTCCTCGAGGTAGCGCGACGCGAGCTTCGGCCGGTTCGCGCCGAAGGTGTTCGTCTCGATCAGCTCTGCTCCCGCGTTGACGAAGCTCAGGTGCAGCGAGACCACCGTGTCCGGCGCGCGCAGGTTCGCCTCCTCCGGACAGCGGAGCCGCGGGACAGCGGCGGAGACGAGTGGGCCCATGCCGCCGTCGGCGACGATCGGCGGCCCATTGCGGAGCCGGTCGAGAACTCCGGGCATGCCTCGCACTGTAATGACGGGTCGCGCTCAGGTCCTGCCCCAGGTTTGCCGAAGGGAAGACCATCACTCCTCTGCCGAGGGACTGACGGCAATCATCCTGTGGCACAGGGGGTCGAACGGCGGGCCATGCCCGCCGTTCGTGTCAGAGGGCACGGACCAAAAACACGCTCTTCCCAAATTGCGGCCGCTCGACTAATCTCCGGCCGGCATAGGTGGGCCGGGGCAGCGGCAAAGACTCCGGCTCTTTTTTGCGTCTCAGGTAGGTCAACCGACTACCCGCCAGTTGCGCGAGAAAGCCGAGGTTCAGTGCTCACCGTCGATATTGCTCTCCCGGAGGTCGAGGAACTCCAGAAGCTCGTTCAGACTGGGGTTGAACGCGGCTTCCTCACGTACGACGAGATCGTCAGCGGGCTCGAGGACGTCGAGCTCACGAAGGAGCAGGTCGAGGACTTCTACACGTACCTGATCGACCACGGCGTCGAGCTCATGGAGGGCGAGCAGCACAAGCACCCGCCCCACGAGGAGCCGTCCCTCGCCGAGGAGGAGAAGGGGCCGAAGCTCGACCTGACCGTCGAGCCGTCGCTCGACTCCCTGCGGCTCTACCTGCGGGAGATCGGCAAGGTGCCGCTTCTGACCGCCGACCAGGAGGTCTACCTCGCGAAGCGCATCGAGCGTGGCGACCTGATAGCGAAGACGCAGATGATCGAGGCGAACCTGCGCCTCGTCGTCTCGATCGCGAAGAGCTATCTGGGCCGCGGCCTCTCGTTCCTGGATCTGATCCAGGAGGGTTCGCTCGGCCTGATCCGGGCGGTCGAGAAGTTCGACTACCGCAAGGGCTACAAGTTCTCCACCTACGCGACCTGGTGGATCCGGCAGGCGGTGACACGTGCGATTGCGGACAAGGCGCGGACGATCCGCATCCCTGTGCACATGGTCGAGAAGCTGAACAAGGTCGTCCACATCGAGCGCCAGCTCGTCCAGCGGCTCGGGCGCGAGCCCAGGCCGGACGAGATCGCCGAGGAGCTCGAGATGACCACCGACGAGGTGCGCGAGATCCTTCGGATGGCACAGCATCCGGTCTCGCTGGAGAAGCCGATCGGCGAGGAGGAGGAGTCCGAGCTCGGCGACTTCGTTCAGGACGAGGCGGCCGAGTCGCCCGACGAGCAGGCGTCGCTCTCGCTCCGGCGGGAGGACATCGACCGTGCGCTCGACTCGCTGCCCGAGCGCGAGCGGAGAGTGATCGAGCTGCGGTTCGGCCTCGGGGGCAGCCAGCCGTGCACGCTGGAGGAGGTCGGCCGCGCCTTCGGTGTCACCCGCGAGCGGATCCGCCAGATCGAGAACAACACGCTGAAGAAGCTCGAATCGCTGCCCGAGGCTCAGGGACTGAAGGATTGCGTTTGACGGTCGGAGGGGCAGTGACAGGCTCGAGCCTGTCACTGCCCCTCGACGTGCGCTGAGCCCGGCTAGAGAACCGCGACCGCTTCGATCTCGATCATCATCCCCGGTAACGCGAGCGCGCCGACCTGGATCGCAGTCGAGGCGGGCGGCGGGCCGAGCATGAGCTCGGCCCGCAGGCGTCCATAGTCGCGCAGGGTGGCCATGTCCGTCAGGTAGACGGTCAGCTTGACGACCGAGTCGAGGGACGCGCCCGCCTGCTCGAGCACCGTCGCGATGTTTGCGAACGTCAGCCGCACCTGGGCCTCGAAGTCGCCATCGCCGACGACCTCGCCGTCGGCTGAGACGGAGCCCTGCCCGGCCAGGAAGACCACCGCCTCGGCGGCATCGACGCGCCACGCCTGCGAGAAACCGAACGGGTCCTGCCAGCGCCAAGGGTTGATCTGCCGCTTCTCCATCGCCGTGCTACTTCCCGTTTCCGGGAGCGAGCGGCGGCCCGACGATCTCCGCCCCGTAGAGCGAGGCCACCCGCTGCAGTTTCTCGACGTCCGGCGGGCCTGGCGGCGGCAGCCCCGGCCCCTCGGGCGTCCGGCCGCCGTCGAGGAAGAATCCCTCGCCGCCTCCGGGCGTCAGCAAGGTGAGCATGTGTGCGTCTTCGTCGCCCTCGACCATGAACGTGTGCGGAACGCCACGCGGCAGAAAGACGAAGGAGCCGGGACCGCCCTCGAACTCCTCGTCGCCGGCCCTGAACCGCAACCGGCCCTCGAGCACCCAGAACGACTCGTCCTCGCGGTGGTGGACATGGAGCGGAGGCCCGGAGCCGGCCGGGATGAACGACTCGACGAGCCCGAACGCGCCTCCGGTCGTCTCCGCCGTCGCCTTGACCGTCATCCGGTTCGGCTGGAACCAGGTCGTCTCGCCTTCGCCCGGCGCCGAGAACGACGCGGGCACCTCGAGCGCTTTCATCAAGAAACCCCTTCCCTTGGATTGCACAGTTGTGAAATAACTGCGCAGATGTATACTCGTACCGACGCGTGGTTGTCAAGGAGGTGACGGCGATGCCGGAGGCGGCGGAGGGCGGCGGGCGGGAGCGCCAGCGACGGCGGACGCGGAAGGCGATCCTTGATGCCGCGGTCGAGCTCCTCGGCCGGGGCGGGGAGCCCTCGGTCGCCGAGGTCGCGGAAGCCGCCGACGTGTCGCGCCGCACCGTCTACCTCTACTTCCCCACCGTCGAGCACTTGCTCGCCGACGCCGCGCTCGAGGCTGCGCGAGCCTCTGTCGAGCCGCGCTTCGAAGCCGGCGGAGACCCTGCGGGGCGGCTCGAGGCGCTGGTCCGCGCGGTCCAGCAGGGATTCGCCGAGACCGAGCAGCTCGGCAGGACGATCATCCGGCACACCGTCGGCGCCGCCGACGGTCCCGGGCCGCGCGCGACTCCACGCCGGGGTTACCGGCGGGTCGAGTGGATCGAACGGGCGCTCGAGCCGCTCCGCGGCGCCGTCCCCCCCGAGCGGTTCGAGCGGCTCGTCTCCTCCCTCACGTTGGTGATCGGCTGGGAGGCGATGATCGTCCTGGAGGACACGCGAGGCCTCGACCATCGTGCTGCGGAGGAGATTTGCGTCTGGGCGGCGCGTGCGCTCCTGGCCGCGGAGACGACCTGAATCGCCGGGCCTGGTCGGGTTGCCGAATACACTCGCGCGATGCTGACGGAACTCGGCCTCTACAAACTTCTGGACGAGAACCCCGAGCGGACGTGGCCGATCGCGCGCGGAATGGTGATCCCGATCGCCCGGCTGATCGTGCCGGCGTGGGGGTACGGGCACGAGCGCATGCCGATCGAAGGCGCTCTGGTGGTCGCCTCGAACCACTTCTCCGAGGTCGATCCGATCGTGGTCGGGCTGCACAGCCCCAGGACGCTCTACTACATGGCGAAGATCGAGCTGCTGTCGATTCCGATCGCCGGCGAAATCCTCCGCTGGACGGGCGCATACGCCGTGCGCCGTGGCGAGAGCGACCGAGATGCGCTGCGGGTCGCCCGCTGGTCGGTCCAGCAGGGTCACGTCGCGGGCATCTTCGCCGAGGGCACGCGGCAGCTGCTCGGCTACCCGGGGCCGATGCAACCGGGCGCGGCGATGCTTGCCATCCAGGAGGGCGTGCCGCTCGTCCCGTGCGGAATCGACACGTTCGGCTGGAACCTGAAGAACCGGCGCAGGTGCTGCGCCGTCTGGGGCAAGCCGATCCAGCTCGACCTCCCTCGCACGGGCAAGGGCTACAAGGAAGGAGCCGTGATCGTCGAGCGCGAGATCACGCAGCTCTGGCGCCAAGCGGCACAGGCCGTCGCCGACGGCTTCCCGGAGACGCTGCCCGGTGGTCTCACGCGCGCCGGCTATCTGAACCCGTGGAACACGCACTGGTACCCGGAGCTCGCCGGCTGGCCAGACGACGAGTGGGCTGCCGGCCCGCTCGGGCCGGTCTATCCGAAGCGCCGCTGATTACACGGCTCTGACACGGACTTTACGTCCCCATTGCACGACGCTCCCAGACTCCCCTGCAGGCAGCGGAAAGAGGGGGCGCGATGAGGCGGAACGGTGTCGTAGTGATCAGCACGCTGGTGGGGGTGGCCGCGATCGCCGCGGCCGGAGCCGCCTCGGCCGGGTTCGGCTCCCAGAGCAGCGTCCGCTCGTTCGCGCATCTCGCGAAGCGCATAGTGCCGAGCACGACGGGCACCACCGCGGCCGAGCCGGGGCAGCTTCGCGGGGTCAACTTCGTCAGCGGCTGCCGCTTCAGCCACCGGAACACCGACGACCCGATCGTCTACCCCGGGCAGCCGGGCAAGTCGCACGACCACACGTTCATCGGCAACGACACCACCAACGCCTTCTCGACGCTCGCGTCGCTCCAGGGCAGGTCGTCGTCGTGCCGCCGCGCCGGTGACACCGCCGCGTACTGGGTGCCGACGCTGGTCTCCGCGTCCGGGCAGATGGTCCTGCCGCGGGCGGCGACGGTCTACTACCGTCGTCACACGCTCGCGCCGGTGCAGGCGTTCCCGCCCGGGTTCCGGGTGGTCGCCGGCAACTCGAAGGCCACCGGCCCGCAAGGACTGAAGGTCACGTACTGGAACTGTGGCCCGCTGGCAGGCGTCCGGCCGCAGGCGACAGTCCCGACGTGCCCGAACGCCGGCCGGATGGGTCTGGCGCTGCACGTTGCGTTCCCGGACTGCTGGGACGGCGTGAACCTCGACTCCGTCGACCATGTCAGCCACCTGGCCTACTCGATGCGCGGGCGCTGCCCGGCCGACCACCCGGTGGCTGTGCCGGCGGTCCAGGTCAACATCCGGTACCCGAGTGCGGGCGGCTCTGGTGTCGCGCTCGCGTCGGGCGGGCAGTACTCGGGCCATGCCGACTTCTTCAACGCCTGGAATCAGACCACCCTTCAGAGCCTGGTCTCGGGCTGCCTGAACGCACTCCGGCACTGCCAGCAGGGCGTCTAGCGCTTTACGGGGACGACCGAGGTGGAGGGCCGGCGCGCCGGCCCTCCACCGGCCAAGCGGGTTACGGCGTGCGGGTCGCGACCTGCACGAGCCGGGTGCCCGAGATGCCGGACAGCGTGGGGTCGCCCTGGCGGTACGCCTTGACGAAGAACTGGACGCTGTGGCTGTTCTTGATCGGGAAGTCCGACCGCGGCTCGATGCTGTACGAGACCGTTCCGTCGCTGCCGGTCGGTGCGTCGGTCGGCGTCGAGCTGACGATCGGCGTAGAGCGGATGAAGACGAGCGCTCCCTGGACGAGGCGGCCCTTCGTGTCCTTGACGGTGATCGTCACCCGGATCGGAACATTCCGGGACGTGACCGGGTTCGGGTTGAAGACGACCCGGTCGACCGTCAGACGCTCGCCGGCCGGGCCGACGTCCTTCACGTTGACGCTGTTACCGCCGCCGCCGCCGCCACCTCCGCTCGAGGCGACGACCGCGGTGGTGTCAGAGAGCCCCGTCGAGGATCCGGCGCTGTTCTTGGCCGTGACCTTGGCCCGCACGCGCCTCCCTACGTCGGCAGCGGCGACCGTGTAGGTGCTGCCCTTCTTGCCGGTTCCCGAGCACGACGTGACATCGGTGTTGCACGTCTGCCAGTTGACCGTGTAGCCGATCGGCTGGGTTCCCTCCCAGGTCCCGTTGGTCGTGCTCAACTGCTGGCCGACGACCGCGCTGCCGGACACGACCGGCGCCGTGACTTCCGCAGGGGCGTTCGCCTTCCCCGGGACCTCACCCGTCGCGTTCGACACTGCGGTGTTACTGCCTTCCGAGTTCTTGGCGGTCACCCGGAACCTGATCGTGTGGCCGACGTCTGCCTGAACCACGGTGTACGCGGTTCCCGTCGCGTTGGTGACCTCCTTGCAGCCGGCGGCGTTGTCGTTGCACCGCAGCCACTGGTACGAGTAGTCGATCGGAGCCGTCCCGTTCCAACTGCCCTTGTCGCCGGTGAGCTTGGCGCCGACGACGACGGCGACCTTCGTCGCGATGAACGGCTCCTGCTGGTTGCTGGGTTTTGCCTGGCTCCTGCCCGTCGCGCTGGAGGCCAGGAGGAGTGCGGCGAGCACGGCCGCGCCGGCGAGGACCACGCCGAATCTGGGGATGCGGTGCATGTGGTCGATCCTCCTTCGTGTCGAGGTGTGCGGCGGATGATGACGCAGCATGCAGCCGGTATCGCTCGCGGGGCCCGGAACCAAGCCGGAGAGGACCGGTGCACCGGGCGGCGTATGTCAACTCGACAGAGTCGATCCGGAGGTGTAACTCATGGCAGCGCTCGCTCCGACGCTTCTCGGCGCGGACTACCCGTTTCTCGACGTGATGTGGACGATGTTCATCTTCTTCGCCTGGGTGATCTTCATCTACCTGATCATCCTCGTCCTCGCCGACAACTTCCGCCGGCAGGATCATTCGGGCTGGGCGAAGGCGGCATGGACCCTCTTCGTCATCTTCGTGCCGCTGATCGGCGTGCTGGTCTACATGATCGCCAGACCGCGGGAAGACCTACTGGAGGCGTAGACCGAGGGTTACGACGCGGGGCCCGCCTTGCGGGCGGGCTCCGCTACGACCCCGTCAGCTTCTCGCAGGCCGGGGCGTCGGCGAAGGCCTGGCGCAGGCCGCTCTTCTCGTCGAGCCCCCGTACCTGGCTGAAGGCGCTGCTGATCTGCGTGCCGGCCGTGGCCAGCGTGCCCGCGACGGCGGAAACCGCCTGGAGGACCTCGCTCACGCCCGAGACGTTCGCCGTCGCCTTCTGGATCGAGTCGGCGTCCTTCTGCAGCTGACTGCGCAGGTTCTCGAAGATGTCTTTGGCCTGAGTGTCGGCAACGGGTGGAGGACCGAGCGACTGGATCGAGTCGGCGAACGCCTGCGTCGAAGTCTTGGCGTCGCTGACGACCGCGTCCAGCGTCTGCTTGCTGAGCCCGCCGCTCTTCAGGGTCGTGCCCGTCGACTTGAGCGACGCCGTGTACGTGTTGGTCGCAGCGCACACGCTGTTCGCCCACTGCTGTGCCGCCTCGTCCGCGGCGGTCGTGGTCGAGCTGCCGCTGGACCCTCCGCACCCTGCGACCGCGGCCGTCGCGGCGACGAGGAGGGAGGCGATCGGCCACCGGCGTCTCACGCCGACATGGTTGCATGCGAGAACCGTCCTGCGCGCCGTCCTATGATCCGCGCGGGCAGATGACAGCCGATAGCCGCACGTACCCGACCCGCCGAGTGCTCCGTCGAGTCGCTGAGCGTCGCGCGAGCCGGAGCTTCGGCGTGGTGCTCGCCCTGATCGGGGTCTCGTTCGTGTTCGGGGCAACGGCGCCGGACGGCGCCTGGACGATGGGCGTCCTCGTCGTGCTCCAGGGCATCACGCTGATCGCGGCGATCTGGACGTCAGGGCTCGCTCGCACGCGCTCCTGGCTCGTCTTCGGACTGGCCATGATGGCGATCGCGATCGCTCTGGCTGTCCTCTCGTCGGCCGTTGGCGGGGCGGGCCTGAGGGGTGCGGTGGGGCTCGTCTCCGCGCTGCTCATCATCTGTGTCGTGGTCGTAATCGTCCGAAGCATCGCCCGGAGCCACGAAGTCAGCGCCGAGACCATCCTCGGCGCGATCTGCGTCTATATCAGCATCGGCATGATCTTTCTCTTCGCCTATGGGGCGGTCGCCGACATCGGCTCGGGCCCGCTCTTTGCCCAGGCCGCGGGCGACGGCACGAGAGCCCTCCGTCTCTACTTCAGCTACGTCACGCTCGCGACGCTCGGCTACGGCGACTACACGCCGGCATCGAACGTCGGGCACATGCTCGCCGTGGTCGAGGCACTGCTCGGCCAGATCTACCTCGTCACTGTGGTCGCAGTGCTCGTCGCCCGCCTGAGGGTCCGGCCCCGGGAGTCACAGTGAGCGACGAGCACCGCGAGCCCGAGGGGATCACAGCCCGGCTCGGACGCATGGCCCTGGGGCCCGCGCGGGCCGCCGCCCGTTCCGGTCGCTCGGCGCTTTCCACGGAGGCCGAACGGGCAATCGACGCCGTGCTGGCCGGGCCGCTCCCGGAGACCGTTGCGCAGTCGCTCGTCGAGCATCACGTCATCGAGCGCGTCCTCGCCGAATGGCTCGAGGCGATGGCGGCTGCGCCCCAGGGCAATAGCGCCGAGCGCGCGCGGCTCGAGCAGGCGCTGGAGCAGGCGCTGGCGAGCCCCGAGCTCGAACGGCGCTTGTCGGACGCGATCTCCAGCCGGTTGACCGAGACGCTGGCCGATCGCGTGGTGCAGAGCGAGGCGTTCCGGAAGGCCCTCGCAGGGACGCTGGGGAGCCCCGAGGTGCGGGCCGCGCTCACCCGGCAGACCGCGGGCTTCGGCGCGGACCTCGCCGGGTCGCTGCGTGGGCGGGCCCGCGCGGCCGACGACGGAGCGGAGCGCAAAATCCGGCGCGCCGTCGGCCGTCGTCCTCGTGCTGGCTCCGCGTCTGCGTACGGCGGCCTCGCCGGCCGGGGGATCGCGTTCGTCATCGACGCGTTGCTCGTCCACCTCGTGTTCCTCGTGGTGGCCGCCTCGATCGCGCTGATCGAATCGCTGGTCGGGGCGTTCCATTCGGGGTGGCTGACGGGCTCGCTGCTCGGGGCCGGCTGGGCGGTGGTCGTGGTCGTCTACTTCGTGTTGTTCTGGAGCGCGACCGGACAGACGCCGGGCATGCGGCTGATGAGCCTGAGGGTGCTCACCGGCACGGGCCGCCCGCCCTCCGTGTGGCGGGCGCTCGTCCGCTTCGCGGCGCTGATCGTGGCGATCCTGCCGTTCTTCGCGGGCTTTCTTCCCGTCCTCTTCGACGACAGGCGGCGAGCACTCCAGGACTACGTCGCCGGCACGAGCGTGGTCGCCGAGCCCGGCTCGGTTGCAGCGTGATACTCCTCGAGTGGCGGAGCCGCGGCGCCGCTACCCGTCCTACGGTTGCCTGAGGACGGGCGTCTGCCGGAACCGCGTGCTCTAAGCCCGGCCGTGAGTCGGATAGGGTCGGCGCGTGATCCTGATCATCGCGATCCTCTTGGCGATTTTCCTCGTGCCCTCGCCGTGGAGCATCGTCGTCCTGGTGGTCGCCTGCGTGCTCGAGGTCGGCGAGATTGCCGTGCTCCGGCGCTGGTCGAAGCGGATCGGGCGGCGGACGAAGGCGACCACGGGAGCCGAGGCGATGGAGGGCAAGGTGGCAGAGGTCACGCAAGACTGCCGGCCCACCGGCATGGTCCGGCTCGACGGGGAGCTGTGGGAGGCCCGCTGCGAGGCCGGCGCCTCGCGAGGCGACTCGGTCGTCGTCGAGCGGCTCGACGGGCTGACGCTCGTCGTCTCGCCGACGACTGAGGCCTAGCGCTTCTTGCTCGGCAGCTTGCCGAACTCGGCCTTGGCGAGGCTCAGCCCGATCGCATTCGTCTCGAGGGTCGCGACCGATTCGATCGGCACCGACACCGCGCGGTGCCACCAGAGGTGGCCCTTCTCCACGACCACGTGCGTGATTCTGCCGTTCTCCACGACCACCGCGTCGACGGCGCCGAGCTCGTGGTCGTCGGACGATGCGACGACGCTCGAGCGACGGATCTCGACCTCGCCTTTCGGCACGCGGTCGTAGGTGACGCCGACGTTGGGGTCGATCTCGGCCGTGTAGACGCCGAGGTCGGCACCCTGGTAGCTCGGCATCATCACGACGTCCTCGACGCCCACGTCCCACTCCGAATCGGGCGCGGGGCGCTCGTCGACCGGTAGGTAGGCGTACCCCTGGATCGACTCCAGCTGCTCGAACTGCTCGGCGGTGCACGTCATGGAGAGGGAGTCGCCGGAACCGGCGCCGCCCGTCACGAGCTGCAGTGGCACGAGCCGGGCTGCCGGGTCGGGATCGCCTGCGCGGACGACGACGTGTGTGACGGATCGCTTGACCGGGTCGAGGACGACGTCCGCCAGCGTGCCGGAGAGACCGTCCGTTGTCTGCAGGTGCGCGTCAAGTCGAAGGTACATCGCCCTGATCCTAGGTCACGACGAGGACAAGAGCGTTGCCCGACGGGTCGCGCACCAGGGGGCCACCGTCGCGCTCCTCGACCGCCCGGCCAACAGCCTCGATGTGCGAGACGACCTCTGCGCGGGCGCCGTCGTCCGGCAGCACGACCGTCGCGTACCGGAGGGCGGCGGTACCGGACGGGGGCGACTGGGCGCCGGCGCTCTCCCAGGTGTTCGCGCCGATGTGATGGTGGTAACCGCCCGCGGACAGAAAGGCTGCCTGGTCGCCGAGCTGCGCTGTCAGGTCGAAGCCGAGCACGTCCCGGTAGAACTCGATCGTCTCGGGGATGTTCGAGACCTTGAGGTGCACGTGACCCATCACGGTGGCCTCGGGCAGCCCATCGAAAGGCTCTGTCTCGGGGTCGTCGAGCACGCCGAGAAGGTCGTCGACGTCGAGCGGCATCGTCGTCAGCGTCGTGCCGACCTTGCCTTCCCAGATCTCGCGCGGGCGGTCCCAGTAGATCTCGATGCCGTGGCCGTCGGGATCGGAGAGATAGAGCGCCTCGCTGACGAAGTGGTCCGACAGGCCGACCAGCGGTACCCGGTCGCGCGCAGCGTGGGCGAGCCACGCGGCCAACTCGGCACGCTTGGGGACGCGCAGAGCGAAGTGGTAGAGGCCGGTGTAGCCGGCGGCCGGCCGGGCGCCGGGCTCCTCGACCAGCACGAGCAGCTCACGGCCGTTCGCACCGAGGGACGCCCGCCCCGAACCCTCGCCCAGCACGCCGAGGCCGAGGGCACCGCGGTAGTAGTCGAGCGAGCGCGTGAGGTCGGAAACCGTGAGGTGGACAGCCCCGACGGTGGTCTGAGGCGCGATCGCGTCCATTGCACTGCGAGCGTAGCTATGGGCCGGCCGCGGCCGGTGGGAGCGCCATCGACGCGCACAGCCGTGAGCGGGGCATCGGGCGCCTGGACGAGCCACGGGTGGGCCGGTCGAGGTCGAACGTGACCAGCAGGCGCATGGTCACCGGCCTGCGGCGGCCAGCATCGGCAGCCCGCGAACCCGGCGAGCGTGGCCCCGCCGAGGATCCCGAGGATGTTCGCCTCCAGTTAGCTGTCGAGCTGAAGAACACGCCGCGCTCAGCCGGGAGGAAGCAGGCGGCCGCGACGACGAAGACCTCGAGCGGCACTGCTCCCCAGGAGCTCACGCGGGCTGCCTCGCAGGTTGCGGTTGGGTGAGCGTCATCGTGCAGGGCACCTCGCCGAGCAACGCGGCGACGGTGTCGAACAGCGGGTACGGCAGCAGGAAGGGGCTCCAGGAGATCACGACCCAGACGGCGCCGAGCCACCACCCGACGAGCACGAACCAGACGACCCGGGCCGGGGTCGACACCGGCTTCTCGCGTCGCTCCAGCCAGCCCGGCGGCAAGTACGGGCGCGCCCGCTCGAAAAACGGCTTCTTGTCGGCCGAAGCAAGCCTCGCCTCGACCTTGTCCTTGCCGGGCGGGTCCTGCCCGAGGGTGGACGTCCAGATCCCGAAGCGGTAGATCCGTCGCGCCAGCGGCGCGCCGATAAAGGTGAGGTGCACGGCGTAGCCGCCGAGGAAGATGAACAAGGGCAGCACCGTCCCGAACGACATGAACCAGCCGTAGCCGACCCAGTGGCCACCCGAGCGGACGGCACTGCGGGCCATAGCTCTCTTCGAGGGGCGCGGCTCCGGAGGCGTGTCCACGACGAAAGCTAACCTCAGCAGCCGCCTCGGACATCGTCCTCCTGGTGGAGTAAGGTCGAGACGGCACCGAGGTTTGGGTGCTGAAGCCGTGGGAATCAGCAACGCCGTGGGCGACGCCTCCAACATCCTCGTCCTGCTCGTCACGAGGAGGACCTCGGGAGTGGGCCGGCGCATGGAGTCGGTTCTCGCCCGACTGCAGGTCCGCGAGCGAGAGCGAGTGCGGGTCGCACGCGTCGACGCGGACGACCGGCCTGATCTCGTCCGGCAGCTCGGCGTTCAGGAGATCCCGTCGATCGTCATGTTCCAAGGCCGCAAGCGGTTCGCTTGCCTGCGCGGCCGCGCGACGCTCGGCGACGTCGAGCGTACGCTCTCCGAGCAGGTCGATCGGCAAGAGTCACGCGCCGCCGCCGGCTGAGCGGCCGCCCGACGTTTGGTCGGGCACCGGCTGTGGTATCCATCCCGCCGTGGACGAGCCGTCGAGCAGGAATGCGGTGTCGATCAGCCTGCCGGTCGAAGGCTTCGTCAACGTCGCCCGCCTGGTGACGGCCGGCTTCGGGTCGCAGCTGGAATTCGGCTTCGAGGCGATCGACGACCTGCAGCTGGCGATCGAGCTGGCGTTGCGCTCGGTGCCCGCCCGCGACGGCAGCGCCACCATCGCCCTGTCGAGCGACGAGAGCGGGCTCACCGTGATCGTGACCGGTTCGGAAGGAGCGCCGCTCGACCGGCGGTTCCCCGACAGCGAGGACGGCCTCGACCTGCTCAGCTGCCTCGGTCGGCTGGTCGACCACGTCGACTTCGTCGACGATGCGGCGCCGGCGGTGGTGCTGCGCAAGAACAGGCAGGCGGCCGGGGTGGTGCCTGGGAGTTGACGAGTCCGGGCTCCGTTTCGGAGACGGATCGCCGCGCGCTCCTGCGCGCCTATCGGGAAAACGGCGACGTCGCTGCCCGCGACCGCCTGATCGAAAGCTTCATCCCGGTGGTGCGCAGCATCGCCTACCGCTATGCGGGGCGCGGCGAGCAGCTCGACGACCTCGAACAGGTGGCGTCGGTCGGGCTGATCAAGGCGATCGAGCGCTTCGATCTCGACCGCGACGTCGAGCTGATGACGTACGTCTTCCCGACGGTGGTCGGGGAGCTCAAGCGCCACTTCCGCGACCGCGGCTGGTCCGTCACGGTTCCGCGGCGGCTGAAGGAGCTCCACTACCGCCTGTCGCGCCTGATCGAGGAGCTGACCGCGACGCTCGGCCGGTCGCCGACGATCGCCGAGCTCGCCCACGAGGCCGGGGTCGAGGAGGAAGAAGTGGTCGAGGCGCTCGAGGTCGGCCGGGCCTATGCCTCGCGGTCGCTCACCCGGGCCCTCGATTCGGACGAGGGCGGGGGCGCCGAGCTGATCGACCTGATCGACGACGAGGAGCGCGGCTACGAGGCAGCCGAGAACCGCGAGCTGCTCGCGTCGGGGCTCAAAGCACTGGACGAACGTGAGCGGCGCATCGTCCAGCTTCGGTTCGTGGAAGGCTTGACCCAGTCGCAGATCGCAGTCGAGATCGGAATTTCGCAAATGCACGTTTCCCGGTTGATCCGCCGGGCACTGGAAACGCTGAGCGAGGAGATCGAAGAGGCATGAACGACGTCACGAGCACGCCCGGCCGGACACTCGAGCTGACGCTCGACGCGAGGCCCCAGAACCTGGCGCTGATCCGGCTGGCGCTCGCCGGCGTAGCTGCGAACGCAGGCGCCCCTCGCGAGGTCGTCTCGGATCTCAAGCTGGCCGTGACCGAAGCCTGTACGAACGTGATCCAGCACGCGTACGGCGGTGACGCCTCTGCCGGAGAGATCGTCGTTCGCTACACGATCGAGCGCGGGATGGTGGCGGTCGAGGTGGAGGACTCGGGCTCGGGCTTCGAGCTCGACGCGCCGACGCCGGCCGAGGACCGAAACGGCGGCGGCAACGGCCTGATGATCATCCGCGTGCTGACGGACGAACTGAGCGTCTCGAGCGTCGGCTCGGGCACACGCCTCGCCTTTGTGAAGAGGTTCAGCCCCGAGGGCTGACGTCGGCGGTCGCGGCGCCGAGCTCCTGCAGGTGCTCGACCCCGGCGCCGGGCGTATCGAAGATCGCGAAGACGCGGTCGAGCAGCGTGATCTCGAAGATCTTGCGGATGTTGGGATCGTTGCAGGCGATCGCCAGCTCGCCGCCCGTGGGACGAAGGCGCTTCACTGCGCCCATGAGAACGCCGAGCGTGGTCGAGTCGATGAAGGTCGCGTTCGAAAGGTCGACCAGGACGCCTCTGGCTCCGTTGTTGACGACCTCGGTCAGCGCCTCCTTCAGCTCAGGCGCGGTGGCGAGGTCGACCTCCCCCGCGACGCTGACGGTGGACACGCCGTTTCCGAGGTCCGCAGTGGCGAGCTTGAATTCCAACCTGCTCAGCCTACCCTGGGGGCTCGACGGTCCAAACGCACTCGTGCTCATGCGGAGTGGGCCTCGAGAGACGGACCGTGATCGTCGTGCCCAGCGGGCCCGTGTCGATCGACCAGGCATCGGCCAGCGCGTCGACGATGTCGAGCCCGCGGCCCCCGTCTCGGCGCCGCCTGCGCAGCATCCTGAGAGTGAGCCGGCCGCCGCCGTTCTGGACGCGGAGCTCCGCCGCGTCGTGGAAGAGCTTCGCATCCATCCGGATCGGATGGCGTGAGGAGCCGTGTAGGAAGGCGTTCTTGACCAGCTCGCTCGCGACCAGACGCAGGTAAAAGGCAAACCTCGGGTCGTCGAGCTCGCCCAGCAGGCCGTCGACCGTCTGTCTGGCCTTGAGCGGCGCGTGCACGGACGGCTGGATGCGGGCCGAGGCTGTGTTCAGCGGGCTCGGGATGACCGCGAGTTCGTGGGCGGCGCTCGCACGCGCTCCGCGGCGCACCTGGGCGAGCACGCGCCTCAGCGTCGCCACCTGCTCCGGGTCGTAGAGGCGCTGTCCGCGTCGGCCTCGTTGTGGAACGACGACGCGATACCTGCGCTCCCAGGTACGCAGCGTGCTGGGTGCGATGCCGAGCTCACGCGCGACTGCGCCGATCTCGAGGAGCCCGGCCGGATCCGGGTCGGCGTCGGTCCCCTGTGGCTGCCGCTTCCTAGCCGTCGCGAGGATTTTCGACCTCCGCGACAAGGGCAGCCTCACCGAGCTTCTCGACGATTTCGTAGCCGTTGCTCGAGTCCACCACCCGTTCGACCGTAGGGTCCGCGTGCCCCCTGACCACGACGAACTTCGTCGCCTCCGACCGGACGGCCTCGTACTCGGCAATCAGGATCGGGATCCGGAGAGTGCAGTCCTCCCGGGCGCACTCGCAGACGATCTCGAACGGTGCATCAGGGCCACGGTCGGCCACCCGTTTCTCGAGCCGCTCGTTGACGAGCCGGAACAGGCTCTCGTTCATCCCGCGCCGTAGCTCGGACGTCACGGCGGAACATGTATCCGCGTTGAACAAGATTTGAACATCTTTCTGGCCGGTGCCGGTCAGGTGGAGTACCCTCGGCGCGCATGGGAGAGGGAGGCCCGCGAAAATGAGCCGGTTTCGGCGTCACCGAGCGGATGTCTCGGGCGAGTCCGGCCCGATCGACGTCCTGCAGCGCGAGTCCACCGCCCTGCGCCGCTGGCTTATCGTGGCCGGCTGTCTGGCCGTCCTGCTGCTGGCCGGCATCTCGACCTTCCTCGCCTGGCAGCAGTACGACGACGCGAAGGAGCGGGCGAGGAACGACCTTCGAGCCAGGGTCGCGGCCGTCGCCGCGCTGGTCGATACCTCCTTCGCCGGCCAGATCCAGACGCTCTCTTCGATCGCCAAGGCGCCGTCCGTGGTCGGCCAGGACACGTCACTGATGGGGCCGTACTTCCGGCGGGTCAGCAGGCCCGGCATCGCACCGTTCACCGCAGGGCTCGGGTGGATCGACCGCGACGGGATCGTCCGGGCGACGAACCGGCCGGGCCCGGGAACCTCCGGGACCGTCGCGAACCGCGCCTACTTCCGGAGAGTCGTGGCCACGCACAAGCCGTACGTGAGCGCCGGCCTGATCGGCAAGGCTGTCCGGCAGCCGGTGATCGTCGTCGCCGTTCCGACGTTCGGTCCGGGAGGCGCCTTCACCGGCATCCTCGCCGGAAGCACGCTGCTCAGGACGTTCGGCGAAAGCAGGCAGGCGCTCGAGCTGGGCTACGGCAGCCTGCTGCTGGTCGACCGGGACGGTCAGCTCCTCCTGGGCGGGCTCGAGCACGTGAGCAACACCGCCCTGCTCGGGCGCATCAAGGGTATGGAGGCGGGCGTCGTCTCCGGCCGGGGCTTCGACGGCGAGGGGGACGACGTGGTCGCCTTCGCCACGGCGCGAGTGCCGGGCTGGGTGACCGCGATCGACCGGCCCCGCTCGTCGGTGTTTGCGCCGGCAAGGCGGGCGTTGTTCCTCGAGCTCGGCTCTGTGCTCGCCGCCGTGCTGCTCGTGCTGGGGACTCTCGTCTTCGTGGTCAGCCGGGCGCGCCGGAGAGCGGAGCTCTACAACCAGCGCGCACGCGCCTGGAGCAGCCTGAGCCGGGCACTGGCGTCCGCGAGTACCCCGACGCAGGTGAGTGATGCCCTGCTCGGGGCGTTGAGCGGGTCGTTCCCGAACGCGGTGGCGGTCGTCGGGATCGAGAACCAGGGCCGGCTGCAGGTAGGTGCCGCCTCGCGCATGGTGCGCGCGCGCCGGATCACGGAGAGCGCGCGAATCCTCGAACTGGTCGCTTCGCTCGGGCAAGAAGGCCCAAGGACGGTCTCTCTCGAGCACGAGCCCGAGCTGCGCGACCTGTACACGAAGACCGGCCGGGGGATGCGGGCGGTGCACGGCCTCCCGATCGCCGGGTCCGGGAGCAAGCCCGTCGGAACGATCACGCTGCTGAGCACCGCCGCCTACCTCGAGTCACACGACTGGGCGGTGCTCCGCTCCTTTGCCGACCAGGCGGCGCGCGCGCTCGAGCGCGCATGGCGCTTCGTCCAAGAGCACGAGCTCGCCGTTCGGCTCCAGCGGAGCCTGCTGCCCGAGCGTCTGCCGAGCGGCGACGGACTCGAGCTCGCGGGGCACTACCTCGCGGGTGCCGACGCGGTCGAGGTCGGGGGCGACTGGTACGACGCGGTTCGCCGGCCCGACGGGACCGTCCATCTGTCCGTCGGCGACGTCAGCGGAAAGGGCATCGGTGCGGCGACGGTGATGAGCCGCCAGCGCCACACCTTCGAGGTCTACGCGCACGACCTCGCCTCGCCAGCGGAGATCATCCGGCGCATGCTCCGGCACGCGGACGGCGAGGAGATGATCACCATCGCGGTCGTCAGCCTCGATCCCTACGCCGGTGAGCTCACGTACTCCTGTGTCGGCCACCCGCCGCCGCTGCTGCTGGATCGCGCGTCGGGCGAGGTGACGAGGCTCGACGGCGCAAGCGCACCGCCCGTCGGGGTGGCTGTGCCGATCGACATCGTGGAGGCAAAGCTGCCCCTGCCCGATCACGGCGTGCTCTTGATGTACACGGACGGTCTGATCGAACGCCGCGGACAGAACATCGAAGACGCAATCGCCTTCCTCGGCGAGGTGCTCGAGTCGGAGCGGGTCCTGACTCCGGGCGCGATCCTGGCGAGGATCGCCGGCGCGATCGGTGCGCCGGACGACGATGTCGCGCTGCTTCTCCTCTCGCTGGAGCTCCCACGGATCTCGTTCGAGGTCGAGCTCCCCGCCGATCCGGCCGCGCTCCGGGGCATGCGCCTCCGGCTGGGCGCGTGGCTCGCCAAGCGCGGAATCGACACCGAGCAGGCGCACGATGTCGTGCTCGCCGTCAGCGAGGCCTGCAACAACGCGATCGAGCATGCCTACCGCGCCGACGGCGCCGGCCCCATCAAGATCGGCATCGCGCCGGCCGAGGCGGGGACGCTTCGCATCGTCGTCGAGGATCACGGTACGTGGCGGGACGAACGTCCGTCTGCCGACCGTGGTCGTGGCATCGGGTTGATGGAGCACCTCATGCACTCGACCGACATCCAGACAGGTCTGCACGGGACGCGCGTGACCCTCGAGTGGCGTGTTCCAGTCGAGACTTCGGCCGAGCCCGGATACGCACCCGCGACCCCCTGACGATCCTGGTAGCGTCGGTGTCGACATTCCTGGTCAACAGGCCCCAGCCGTGAGCGACACCCCCTTTCAGCTCAGGTCGTCCAGGATCGGGGACGCCGTCGTCCTCGTCGTGATCGGCGAGATCGACATGGCCACCTCTCCTGATGTAGCCCGGACGATCGACGGAAGCCCCCGCGACGTCGAGCGGGTCGTCGTCGATCTGACCGAGGTCACCTTCCTCGACTCGTCCGCGCTGAACGCACTCGTCCATTGCCAGCGCAATCTGGCCGAGAACGACATCGGGTTCCGGATCGTCAGCCCGTCCGACCACGCGGTGCGCAGCGTGTTCGACATCACCCACCTCACCGGACCGCTGAGCGTCGTCGACTCGCTCGACGACGCCCTGGCCAACTAGCGGCACGACGGCGACGGGAGCGCCGTGGCGCTCCCGTCGGTCAACGGCTCGACTTCTTCCCGTCGACCGCCCGCTGAAGCTGGGACTTGTTCATGTTCGACCGGCCGGAGACGCCGAGATGCCGCGCCTCCTCGTACAGCTGCTTGTACGTGCGGCCTTTCTGGCGACCCGTGCCCGACCGTAGGCCCCCGCGGCGTCCGGATGAGATATCTGTACGCGAGAGGCGAGAGCTGCTGCGCGCCTCGCCCGAGCGGGCCCGCTCCTTGTTCACGGTGCGCGCTGCGATCTCCTCGGCGCGAGCTTCCGAGGCGCCGCTGCGCCGCTCGCTCTGCTTGATGTGCTCGTACTGACGCGCCCGCTTCGTTCCCTTCTCGACTCCACGTGGCGGCACCGCTACCACCACGCCCCGCGGGTACGTCCGCCGGTACCGCCGGCGAGCAGCGAGATCAACCAGATCACCGCGAGCACGATCGCGACGATGAACAGCCAATGCATGGTGAAACCGACGCCGAACGCGATGATCGTCAGAATCGCAAGCAAGATCAGGAGAAGCATCAGAAATTCAGCCTCCTCGAATTTGGTCGTGCGGAGATACCCGTGCTTTCGGCGCGGAAACCTGCTCGTGAATCGACGCTTGCCGCGCAAGGCTGGCGGCGGACGCGATCGTGCTGGCGCGGCTGACAGAGCGCGCCTACGCCCGTGCCGAGAAAAAAGGGCTCGGGGAAGCGCAAGGCGATCTTCGCGGTCGGCGCCGTGGTCGGAGTGGTCGGCCTGACGAAAGCCACGAAGTCGCTGCTCCGCCCCGACTGACCGGTTTGGCGCTCACCGCGACGGGGTAACCAGCCTGCCATGGGTCTCACAGTCTCACTGCTACTCGCCGCTGCCGGCGCGATCCTCATCTGGGCGGTCGACGCCGGCACGTCGGGCTTCAACATTCACACGGCCGGCGTCATCCTGCTGGTCATCGGGATCATCGGCTTCGTCGTTTCCCTCGTCTTCTGGTCGAGCTGGGGCGGCTTCGGGGGCCCTCGCCGGGCCGAAGGACGCGACACCACGACGATTGTCCACTGACTCGACAGTGACGTTCGGCACGGACGAGCCGCGTGAGGTGGACTTCGACCTCGTCACCCAGGAGGTGGGCGACGGCACCTTCGTCGTCGCCCTGACGGGTGAGGTCGATCTCTACACGGCGCCCGAGCTGAAGGCCGCGCTGCTGCGCCTGGTCGCGGAGGGCCCGTTGCGGATCGTGGTCGACCTGAGCGGCGCGACGTTCGTCGACTCGACCACGCTCGGTGTACTGCTCGGCGCGGTCAAGCGGCTGCGTCTGATCGGCGGCGAGCTCGTGCTCGTCTGCGCCGACCTGAACATCCGGCGGATCCTCTCGATCACGCTCCTCGACCGCGCGTTCACGATCTACGACACGCTGCAGGAGGCGCTGGCCGAACCGCCGTCGGCTCCGCTGGCGTCGCCTCAGAGCTAGAGCGTCCGCCTAGACCGCGGCGGCGCTTCGTTCGGCCAGGCACCGCCGGGCCCAACGCTCCGCTTCGTCGACGAGCCAGCTCTCGAGCCGCTCTGGCCGCATCTCGGACTCGTGCGGCGGCACCTCGATCCGTACCTGATGGACGGCCGCCTCCGAATGGCGGTCAATCTCGTGACGAACCTCGGAGACGATCGTCACGTGCGGAACCCGTTCGAGCAGCGACGCGGCAAGCCGGTCGATCTCCGCGAGCGTCGCCTCGCGCCCGGTGTAGACGCCGAAGTTGACGTGGACGGCGACCGTGCCTCTCGTCGCCGGCTCGTCCATCACGGCGAACGCAATCTGCTGTGAGGGTGCTTGTGCCATACCGGATCCATTCCCCTCAGGGACGGGAGAAAACCCCAGGCTCGGCTCGGTCGACGATCAAGCGGGCGCCGCGCCCGCGGGTGACGAAGCTGATCGTCCAGCGTAGGACGACGAGCAGCCGGTTCTGGAAGCCGACCAGGTAGACGATGTGGACGAGGAGCCAGAGCGCCCAGGCGACGAATCCGGCGAAGTGTACGCCTTTGAGATCGGCGACGGCCTTCGAGCGGCCGATCGTGGCCAGGTTGCCCTTGTCCACGTAGTGGAACGCCGTGGGCACGCCGCCCTCGACCCGCGTGCGGATCGCCCTGGCGGCGTAGCGGCCCTGCTGCATCGCCACGGGGGCCAGCCCGGGCATCGGAATCATCGTTCCGTCGGGCCTTTGCACGCGAACCATGTCGCCCAGCGCGAGCACCTCCGGGTGCCCGGCCAGTGTCAGGTCGGCCCCGACCGGAATCCGCCCTGCGCGGTCGACCTCGACGCCGGCGCCGCCGGCCAGCTCTGCAGCCAGCGGCGATGCGTTGACACCCGCGGCCCAGATCGCCGTGTGCGCGGCGACGTGCTCGACCTCCCCGTCCCGGCCCTGGATCGCGACCGAGCCCTCGGCGACGTCCACGACGGTGTGGCCTGCGAGCGGTGTGACGCCGAGCTCCTCGAGCGCGTGTGCCGCTTTCCGCGAGAGCGACGGCGGGAAGGCGGCGAGGATGCGGTCGCCCGCCTCGACGAGCAGCACCCGCGCTGTGCTCGTGTCGACCTCGCGGAAATCACCGCGCAGCGCGTCGCGGGCGACCTCGGCGATCTGCCCGGCCATCTCGACGCCGGTCGGGCCGCCGCCGACGACGACGAAGGTCAGCCAGCTTCGGCGACGATCCTGGTCGGGCTCGAGCTCGGCCGCCTCGAACGCGCCGAGGATGCGGTTGCGGATGTCCAGCGCGCCGGTGAGCGACTTCAGCTCCGGCGCGTGCTCCGCCCAGTCCTCGTGGCCGAAGTACGAGTACCGCGATCCTGCGGCGACCACCAGCGTGTCGTAGCCGAGACTCGTCGGCCCGTCGCCGTTCGGCAGGTCGTCGAGCAGGACCTCTCGCCGCTCGAGGTCGAAGCCGGTGACCTCTGCCAGCACGACCCGGACGTTCCGCTGCCGCCTGAAGATCCGGCGGAGCGGCATCGCGATCTCGGCCGGCGAGAGCGCGCCGGTCGCGACCTGGTAGACGAGGGGCTGGAAGAGCGTGTAGTTCTGACGGTCGACCAGGGTCACCTCCACCGGCGTGTCCCCGAGGCCGCGGACCGCTTGAAGGCCGGCGAAGCCTCCGCCGACTACCACCACCTGATGTTTCGCAGACCCGGTCATGCCGCCACCGCCAGCTCGCGCTCCTCCTCTTCTGCTTCCTCGAGCGCGACGAAGTCGCGCTCCCTGATCAGGATGAACGACGCGACCGCCGCCGCCAAGGCGACCACCGCGCTGATCAGCATGATCGTGTTGAGGCCGTCGACGAGCGCCGACCGGGCCGTGAGCGCCACGAGCCCTCGGAGCGGCTGAGGAGTCGAGGCGATTGCGTCGCCGCCTCCGCCGGTCGAGACTGTGTGTGCGATCGCATGCGCGTGTCGGGCCAGGGGAGTGCCCTGGAGGCCGGTGAGCACCGACGAGTGCACGTGCGAGACCAGGATCGTGCCGAGCGCCGCCACTCCTGTCGCTATACCCACCTGGCGGAGCGTCGCGTTGATGCCGGAGGCCATTCCGGCACGCGCGGGCTCGACCACGCCGACGGCGGTCGAGAGATCAGCGGCGTGCTCACGAGCCCGCCGCCGATGCCGCTCACGATCATGCCGGCCAGCAGGTGCGTCCAGTCGGACCTCGGGGTCAGGCCGCGCATGAGCAGAAGCCCGGCACCGATCAGCAGGAAGCCCGGCGCGATCAGCAGCCGCCGAGACACCCGCGAGATGAGCCGGCCGGCAATCCCCGCGGCGACGAAGATCGCCACCGTCAGCGGCAGGAACCGCACTCCGGTCGCGACTGCGGAGAGGCCCAGGCTGTTCTGCAGGTAGACGGTCAGGTACGTGAACATCGCGAACAGGGCTGCCGAGATCGCCCAGGCCGCCGCGAGGCCGCCGTCGAAGGTGGGCACGCGCAGCAAGCCGAGGTCGAGCATCGGCTCGTCCTGGAGGCGCTCCAGGATGAAAAAGACGGCGAGCAGCAAGGCGCTTGCCGCGAGCGAGCCGACCACGGTCGCCGAGCCCCAGTCATGTTCCTCGACGCGGGCGGCCGGCTGATCCACGTGATGACGATCGACATCGCCGACGGCGTCGTCCAGACCGTGCGCCGCATCATCAACCGGGACAAGCTCCGCCACCTCGGCCCGCTGGCAGACCTGCGGGCGGCGATGCGCGAGGGTCACCGGCCGGCGGCGGAGTAGGGACAGGCTGAAGCCTCTCCCCACTGGCTACGCGGCCGCAAGAGCGGTGCGCAAGGCCTGCGCCATCGAGCTCGGCAGGTTCGCGACGAGCTCGCTCCGCTGCGCCGACGTCAGGCCTTGCGTGAGCGCTCGACCCAGTACGGCCGGGGCGCAGCTGTGGCTGCGGAAGCGCGCGAGGTCGTCGCGAACGATCACGTAGTTGAGGTCGGCCGGATACGCGCCCACGCGCCCGAAGTGCGCCAGGAAGCCGTGCGCGTCGCCGACGAGCGTTCCGGCGTCCATTCGGCAGACGGCGGCGGACGCATTCGTGGTCGTGGCGGTCCTCGCCGGGGTGACGCCGTAAGCACCTACCGAGACGGTGCCGGTGTGTCCAGACGAGCTGCCGCAGCCGGCCAGCACGACGGTTGCGACGACCACGGCGACGAGCGGTCCCCTCACGGCAAACATTGTTCCCGCGCTCGCCTGGGCCAGGGAGGAGTTCCGGTGCGCGATTCGAAAGAGGCGTCATGCCGCGCCGCACGAAAGAGTCCGACTTCTACATGCGAGATCTCCGGCTCCTGCACGACCTCGCGGTCTTCCACGGGGCGATGGCCCTGGACCGCGTGCCAGCTCGGGAGCGCCTGGAACAAGAGCTGGGCGTCGACCTGGCCCGGGCGCTGACCTCGTCGCTGGCCGACTCGGCCGCGAAAGCCGCGTAGTCGTCTCGGTCGGCCCGCCGGTAGTGTCCGGGCATGGCCGTGCTACGTGAAGGCGGTTGTTCCTGCGGAGCGGTGCGGTACCGGCTGGCATCCGATCCACTCTTCACGCATTGCTGCCACTGCCTCAATTGCCAGCGCCAGACGGGCAGCGCCTTCGTGATCAACCTGCTGATCGAGGCCGATCGGGTCGAGCTGGTGGCGGGCGAACCGCAGCCCGTCGAGGTGCCGCGGGACGACGGCAGCGTGCAGACGGTCTACCGCTGTCCGGAGTGCCAGGTGGCCGTCTACAGCGACTATGGCCGGCCGGAGGTGCTGTTCGTCCGCAGCGGCACCCTCGACGAGCCGAGAGAGGTCGAGCCCGATGTCCACATCTTCACGAAGTCGAAGGTGGGGTGGGTCACGATCCCGGAGTCGCAGACGGCGGTCGAGATCTACTACGACCGGCACGAGCTGTGGCCCGCCGAGAGCCTCGAGCGGATCGACGCTGTCCTGCCGCCGCGCAAGCCCGACGCCTGATCGCGACGCCGGCCGGGGCGCAGCGCCAGGAACTCCTCGACGCCGACGAGCCCCAGGATCCAGCGGGCGGGCATCGGCACGGGCCGGCGGGCCGAGTCGGTGAACACGGCCGGGTCGACGAGCGGGACCGTTCTGCCGCGGGTGCGGATCTCGCAGCGGCCCGCCGTGAGGACGTTCCGCACCCAGTCTGCGCCCGGTCCGTAGGTGAGCGCAAAGACGTAGCGGTTCCCGACGCGGAAGACGTTTACGGGCGTGTGGTAGACGGTGCCCGAGCGGCGCCCGACGTGCGCGACGACGGCGAAGCCGGGTAGCCAGCCCGCGAAGGGACCCGTCACGTGGTTTGTCACATGCTTGTTGAAGCGCGCGACTCGCCGTGAGAGGGGCATCCGTGGTGCAGGATACGGAGCCAATCCCAGGTGGCTCGCGCGAAAAGGAGAGCGTCATGGCGAACGACTCGAAGGTCGTGATCAATCTGGCGACCGGGTTGGAGGACGGCGCAACCGTCTTCAGATACTGACCGTGGAGCGCTTCACGGCGACGCTGGTGCGGAACGAGCGCGGCGGAACGACGGCGGAGATCCCCTTCGACGTCGCCGCGACGTTCGGCAGCGTGCGGGCGCCGGTCTTGGTGACGATCAACGGCTTCGCCTTCTCCACCAGGACGATGCGCTACGGCGGTGTCTACCTCATCGGCCTGAACCGCGAGGCGCGGGAGGGCGCCGGCGTCGACGCGGGGGACACGGTCGCAGTGGAACTCGAGCTCGACGAGGCCCCGCGCGAGGTCGATCTCCCGCGTGAGCTGGCGAGCGCCCTCGACGCCGAGCCGGAGCTACGCGCATTCTTCGACTCCCTCTCGTACACCCATCGGCGGGAGTACGCGCGCTGGATCTCCGATGCGAAGCGCGACGAGACGCGCAAGCGCCGGCTCCAGCGCGCTCTGGATCTGCTGCGGTCCGGCGTGGGTAGCGGTCACCTGCCTTCGCGGGCCCGGACGTGGTCGCCCGCCCGTCGTTTGGCGCCGGTGGGCACCCACGTCGAGAGTTGCGAGCGGTGTCCAGCCACCCAGCGGTAACCGCGATCGGTCAGTCCCGGAAACCGCGCGAAGCCGGCGGCCGCGACCCGGCCGCCCGGCAGCAGACCGACGAGTCGGGGCAGGGCAGCTCCGCCGGAATGTCGCTCGCCGGTCGGAGAGATCAGGTGCCAGGAGGCCATCTGCTCGGCGGGCGTGAGGTCGTCGAGCAGTTCGCCGGCCTCGGTTCGCTGCAGGCCGACCGGACGCAGACGATGCGCACGGTCCCACTGCAGCAGCACGGATAGCAGCCAGGTGCACAAACCGCAGTCCGCGTCGTACAGCACCGTCCAGTGTCGTTGGCCCGGCGGGGCTGCGCCCGTTCGCCATGCCCGTTCGAGCTGCCGCAGTATCGACGGGTACACGATCAGGCGCCGGAACGGCCTGATCGCGGCCATGTACGCGATTCCGAACAGTCCGTTCGGCTTCACGTACACGGCCATCTGCCCTCGGTAGTCGCCGGTCTCGGCCGACGCCCAGCCGACGTGCATCACCCCGTGCATGGTCCTGTTGGTGACCTCCGCCGCCCATTCGTCGCCCGTCAGGTACAGCGACGTGAACGGGCCGAAGTCAGGGCCGGACGGGACCTCGCGCAGGTCGGCCGGCAACCGGTCGCGGAGACTCGACACCCTGGAGCCGGAGCCGAGGCCCGTCTCCGGGCCGTCCCAGCCGAGCAGCTCGCCGACCTTCCACCGGATCGCGAAGAGCGTGCGGGCGGCACGGGACGAGCCTCGGGCCAGGTCGCCCGAGGAGATCCCCTCCACGAGCCGCGAGAACTCGTCCGGGCCACCGGGCGTCGGCAGCGCCCACACGTCCTCGAGCCGGAAATCGCCGACGAGGTCGTGGATGCGCCAGGGCCTGGACGTATGCGCGGTCGCTGCGAGCCTCACTGGGCCGGGAATGCGCGGAGGTCGTTCGGTGTCCTAGAAGGAGAATTCGTCACTTCGACTCGCCGAGGATTACACCTTGCCTCCGGCTACGATGGCTTGGAGAAGCCTGATGCGACCCCGTTCCGAGAGCGAGCCGCGCGAGGAGGAGCTGGCCGCGCTTGCCGACGGCGCGCTGTCTCCCGAGCGCCGGGCCGCCGTCGAGGCACTGGCCGGGAGCTCGCCGGAGCTGAGCGTCCGTCTCGACGAACAGGTGCGCGCGCACGAGCTCGTCCGCGAGGCCGCTGCCGGGGTAGAGGCCCCGGCCTCTCTGCGCGAGCGGATCGAGGGGCAGCGCCGGCCCCGGGCAGCGGCCGGCCGCCGGCGCAGGTACGCCGTCGGAGGGGCGGCCGTCGCTGTCGTTGCCGTGGTCGCGCTGGTCCTCGCGCTCGTGCTGCCCTCGAACGTCCCCGGCGGCCCGACCGTTGCGGAAGGCGCTGTCCTCGCCACGAGGCCCGCGACGGCACCGGCGCCGGCGGCGGCGAGCCCGACGCTCCTCGAGCTCGCGGTCGAGGGTGTGTCGTTCCCGCACTGGGCAAAGAAGTTCGGCTGGAAGGCAACCGGGGTGCGCGCGGACACGATCGGAGGACGGAAGGCGACTACGGTCTTCTACGAGAAGGCCGGTCGAATGATCGCCTACACGATCGTCGCCGGCGATGCCCTCGGCACACCGGAGGGCTCGACTCCGCTGGAGCGCGAAGGCACGGACCTGCGCGTGCTGACGGTCGACGGCCGCACGGTCGTGACGTGGGACCGCCTCGGCCGGACCTGCATCCTCTCCGGATCCGACGTCGACGTGGCCACGCTTGCGAAGCTCGCTGCCTGGAAGGGCAAGGGCACCGTCCCGTTCTAGGAGCTCGAGCCCGTCTCGCCGAGCTGGCGCGCGACCTGCTGCCGGCCGCGGTAGAGGCGGCTCATCACCGTTCCCTGAGGGACTCGGAGCGCACTCGCCGTCTCCGCGTAGGAGAGCCCGACGACGTCGACGGCGACGACCACGTCCCGGAAGTCGTCGGCGAGCGCCGCCACGGCCTCGAACACCTCCTTCGTCTCCAGCACGCGGTCCGGTCGCGTCGAGACGCGCTCCTCGACGGGCTCGAACCCCTCGGCCATCGGCTGGGTGCGTGGACGCCGCCGCTCCGTGCGCTTCGCGTTCAGGAACGTGTTTCGCAGCACCCGGAGTAGGTAGCCGAGGTCGTCCTCGCGTCTGAGGAAGCGCGGCCTGGCCAACACGCGCGCGTACGTGTCCTGAACCAGATCCTCTGCGTCCTCGCGCGACCCCGTGAGCGCCCATGCTGCCCGGTAGAGCCGATCGAGGTGATCGCCGAGCGTGGCCGTATCGAGCCGACGCGCCATCCAACGCTCCCCCCAGATCGTCGTGCGTGTTGCACGCCGAGCATAGAACGGGACCGTCGTCGATCGATGGGAATAGATCCACGTTGTCGGTGTCCTTGGCGAGTAGCAGGCAAGACGACGAAAGGAGCACCGATGTCACGCATGATCCCCATGAGGCGCTCGGCGATGGCAGTGATGGCCGCCGCGCTCGTGGTTGCGGCAATGGCCGGCGTTGCCGCCTATGCCGCGAGCGGCACGACCAAGACCAGCTTCGAGCTCGTTGCGAACCCCAAGTTCGTCAACTGTCTCGCGAAGTACCCCGGCGATCCCTCACGGCCGCCGACCGCCAGCGTCGACGTCCAGAAAGGCAACCTGAACGATCGCCTGACGCTGCACCTGCACAACATCAAGCCGAATCTCGCGTTCGACTTGTTCACCGTGCAGCGCAGCACGCTCGACGCAGCGGGCAACCCGATCAACCCGGCGCCGAGCTTCGGTCTCGCCTGGTACCAGTCGGACGTGCAGGCGGACGGCCACGGCGGTGGCAGTGTGAAGATTCAGACGATCGTCGCGGACCAGATCTTCGGCGTGAACCTCGACGAGGTGCCGCCGAATCCGATCAACACGTTCCACGTCGGCTTCTGGTTCAACGACCCGAACGACGCGGCCGCGTGCAACTTCGACGTGACCAAGCCGACGCCGTTCAACGGCGAGCACCGTGCCGGTCCGCTGGCGATGATCAGCCTGCCGGACGAGACCACGGGCCTCGGCCCGCTCTGCCTCAACCCGGACGCCTCGCAGCCCAGCGGCTGCGACGCCTGAGCCGGCCGGTCGACCAGCGCGGGGGCGCCGCTCGTGCGGCGCCCCCGCGCGTTGGGGTCACGATGAGTTTTTCGACGCCGTGCAGTCTGTAGGTGTGATGGCCCGGCTTCAGGAGCTGCTCGAGTCCGCGGTGAGCGACGGGACGGTGCCGGGCGCCGCGGCGCTCGTCGCACGCGGCGACCGGGTCGAGGTCGCGAGCGCTGGCGAGCTGGAGCCGGATTCGATCGTCCGCCTCGCCTCGACCACGAAGCCGATCATGGCCGCCTCGGTCATGCTGCTCGTCGACGACGGTCTCATCTCGCCGGCCGATCCGGTCGCGCGCTGGCTGCCCGAGCTGTCCGCGCCGCAGGTCGTGCGCACGCCCGAGAGCCAGATCGACGACGTCGTCCCTGCCGCGCGCGCGATCGCCGTCGAGGATCTCCTGACCTTCCGCGCCGGCTGGGGGTTCCCGTCGGACTTCTCGTTGCCGGCGGTCGGCGAGCTCTTCGAGAAGCTCCCCGTGTTCGGCCCGAAGGAGACACCGGACGAGTGGCTCGAGACGCTCTCACGGGTTCCGATGCTGCGCCAGCCGGGCGAGGCCTGGCTCTACAACACGTGCTCGGACATCCAGGGCGTCCTGGTCGCGCGTGTCTCCGGGCAGCCGCTGCCGGACTTCCTCGCCGAGCGCATCTTCGAGCCGCTCGGGATGGTCGACACCGCCTTCCACGTACCGGCCCGGAAGCTCGACCGGCTGCCGCCGTACCACCGCGGAGAAGAGATGCCGGTCGAGGACCGGCTCTGGACCGAGCCGCCGATCTTCCCCTCGGGAAGCGGTGGGCTCGTCTCGACGCTCGCCGACTGGCACCGCTTCGGACGAATGCTGTTGGCGGAGGGCGGCGACCTCTTGTCGCCCGAGTCGGTGCGGCTGATGACGACTGACCACCTCACGCAGGAGCAGCGGGACGCGTCGACGCTGTTCCTGGAAGGCGCCGGCTGGGGCTTCGGCGGGGCGGTCGAGCCGGACGGCCGCTACGGCTGGGTCGGCGGCACCGGAACGTCCGCCCATGTCGCCCCGTCGACGGGAACGGTCGGCGTCCTCCTCACCCAGGTGATGATGGCCGGCCCGACCCCGCCGCCGCTCATGCGCACGTTCTGGCGCTACGCCTTCGGTGCCTGACCGACGGTGTCGACATTCGCCTTGATCCACGGTGGGGGAGGAAGCTCATGGGACTGGCACCTCGTGGTGCCCGAGTTGCGTGCGCGCGGACACGAGGCGGTCACAGTCGATCTTCCCACGGAGGACAAGTCTGCCGGCTGGTGGGCATACGCGGACGCCGTGGTCGGAGCGATCGGCGCCAGGACAGGGGTCGTCGTCGTCGGCCATTCGCTTGGCGGCTTCACGGCTCCGCTCGTGTGCTCGCGGGTGCGGGCCGAGCTGATCGTGCTCGTGGCGGCGATGATCCCTGCACCGGGCGAGCTCTTCGAGGACTGGTGGAGGAACGCGGGCTACGAGGAAGGCGGAAGCGACGACGTCTTCTACCACGATGTCCCGCCCGAGCTCGCAGCCGTAGCAAAGAGCAGAGCGCGCAACGAGGACGCGAAGGCGTTGTGCGAGCCGTGGCCTCTCGATACTTGGCCCGACACACCCACGCGCTACCTCCTGTGTCGCCAAGACCGGATGTTCACGGCGGAGTGGGCGCGCGGTCACGCCCGCGGTCGACTCGGCATCGAGGCCGACGAGATGGACGGAGGGCACTACGTCCCCCTCAGCCGCCCGATCGAGCTTGCCGACCGCCTCGATGCCTACGCGGACTCGCTCGTGTTCAGGCGTGACACTGCGGTTCCGTGGGCGCACGGCGAGGAAGGTTGGGATCGGGCCGTCTGATCGAACAGCCGGGCGCTCGCGGGCGACGGAGCGTTATCGCGAATGAACCGCAATTGCGGGCGGGGCGAACAACAGCCGTACCGCACGTCGAACTCGACGAAGGGACCGGCTTCGAGATGACCGTCGCAACGCAGGGCCACCAGCACGTCGCTCGTGACGTCGCCGACGCTCTCGCCGTGGTGCGGGCGCACGGGCTGCGGCTGACGCGAGCCCGCCGGCTCGTCGTCGAGGCGCTGTTCGCAGTCGACCGGCCCGTGCGCGCCGAGGAGATCGCCGCCGGCCCTGACGGGTTGCTCCCGGCCTCCGACCTCGCCTCCGTGTATCGCAACCTCGAGGCGTTGGAGCGGATCGGGCTCGTCCGCCACATCCATTTCGGCCATGGGGCGGGGCTGTACGAGCTCGCCCGCGCCCAGCGGTACGAGTACGCGCTCTGCGAGCGGTGCCGGACGGTGACCGCCGTCGCTGCAGCCGAGCTCGATCCCGTCCGCCGGCTGCTCGAGCAGCAGCTCGGCATCGAGCCGCACTTCACCCACTTCCCGATCGTCGGCCTCTGCCGCGGCTGCCGCAGAGCGGACGACGACCCGGCCCAGGAAAGGAGAAATGGTCATGCACATCCCTGACGGGTTCCTGAGCCCCGAGGTCGCCGGCGCGACTGCAGTCGCGACCGTCGCCGCGGTCGGCTACGGGCTCAAGACCGCGAGCGGCACACTCGACGAGCGGCGCGTCCCTCTCCTGGGCGTCACCGGTGCGTTCGTCTTCGCCGCGCAGATGCTCAACTTTCCGGTTGCCGGCGGCACGAGCGGCCACTTCCTCGGCGCCGCGCTCGCGGCGATCCTGCTCGGCCCCTGGCTCGCCTGCCTGACGCTGGGCGTGGTGATCAGCCTCCAGGCATTCGTGTTCGCCGACGGTGGGATCACGGCGCTCGGGGCGAACATCCTCAACATGGGCGTGATCGGGGCCCTGCTCGTCGGCGGGTTGATGCTCGCCACCCGGCGGGCCTTGCCGAAGAGCAGGACCATGCTGCTCGGGATCGTCGGGATCGGCGCCTGGCTGGCGGTGATGGCCGGCGCGACCGCGACCTCGGTCGAGCTCGCCCTCTCGGGCACGGTGCCCCTCGGCACGGTGCTGCCCGCCATGCTCGGCGTGCACGCCCTCATCGGCGCGGGCGAGGCCGTGGTCACGGTCGCCGCCGTCGCCGCCGTGCTCGCCGCCAGGCCCGACCTGATCGCCCTCCGCGACCTCACCGACGCCGAGCTGAAGCTGCCGGCGCCGGCACTGGAAGGAGCCTGACATGACCCGGATCAGGACGCGCGTCTTCCTCGCGCTCGCCCTCGCCGCGGCGGTCAGCCTGGCGGTCTTCGCCTCGCCGTATGCCTCGTCTTCTCCGGACGGGCTCGAGAAAGTGGCAGGCACGAAGGGCTTCCTTGCCGACGGCCGCGTGCACACGATCCAGGAGAGATCGCCCGTGCCCGGCTACGCGTTCCCGGGCATCCACGACCCACGGCTCGCCACGGCGCTCGCCGGCCTAATCGGCACCCTCCTCGTCGCGCTCGTCGGCATCGGTCTCTTCAAGCTGGTGCGGCGCGGCACGGCGGCATGAGCGGGCTCTGCAACCACGCCCTCCACGGGACGGGGCTCGCCGGCAACACGGCGAGCCCGGTTCACCGGCTCGACCCGCGGGCAAAGGTCGTCGGCCTGCTCGGCCTCACCGTCGTCGCCGTCACGACGCCGCTACACGCTTGGCCCGTCTACGCCGCCTGTGCAGCCGTTCTCGCCGTCGTAGCAGCCGTCGCTGGCGTCGGGCCGCGTACGCTCTGGCACCGGATCAGGTTCCTGATCCCGCTCGTGCTCTTCGTCGCAGTCTTTCTCCCATTCGTCCGTGGCGGCAGCCAGGTCGAGCTCGGGCCACTCTCGGTCTCGCAGGCCGGGCTGGCCGCGTTCGCAGCCGTCTCGATCAAGGCCGTCCTCGGCACGCTCAGCGCCGTCCTGCTCGGGGCAACCACGACGTTCCCCTCCACACTGCGCGCGCTCGAATTGCTGCGTGTCCCCCGGCTGTTCGTGCTGATCGCCGGTTTCGTCTACCGCTACCTGTTCGTCGTCGTCGACGAGGTGCAGCGGATGCGCGCCGCACTCGCGGCTCGCGGCTACCACCCACGCAGCGCCCTGCAGGCGGCGGCGATCGGGCGTGTCGCGACTGCGCTCTTCCTTCGCGCGCATGCCCGCGGCGAGCGCGTCTACCTGGCCATGCTCTCGCGTGGGTACGCAGGCTCGGTGCCTGCGCTCGACTCGCTGCGCTTCGGTCCTGCCGACGCCGTGTTCGTCGCCGTGGTCGCCGCGCTGATCCTGCCCGTTCGGATTCTCGAGGTGGTCGCGTGACCTGCGTGCTCGACGCCCACGACCTTCGCTACCGCTACCCGGACGGACGCGAGGCGCTGCGTGGCCTCGACCTGACGATCGGACACGGCGAGCGCGTCGCCGTCCTCGGGCCGAACGGAGCGGGCAAGACCACGTTCGTCTTCCACCTGAACGGCCTCCTGCGCGGCGACGGCCGGCTCGAGGTCGCTGGGGTCGAGGTCGAGGACAAGTCCATGCGAGAGCTCCGGGCCCGCGTCGGCCTCGTCTTTCAGGACCCCGACGACCAGCTGTTCATGCCGACCGTTCGCGACGACGTCGCCTTCGGCCCGCTCAACCTCGGACTCGACCGCGACCGGGCGCTTGTCCGCGTCGAGCAGGCGCTCGCGGCGGTCCGGATGGAGCACGCCGTCGACCGTGCCCCGCACCAGCTCTCGATGGGCGAGCGACGCCGCGTCGCGATCGCGACCGTGCTCGCGATGCAACCCGAGCTGCTCGTCCTCGACGAGCCCACCGCCAACCTCGACCCACGCGCCCGCCGCGAGCTCCTGCAGGTGCTCGACCGGATCGACCGCACCATGCTCGTCGTCACACACGACCTGCCCTTCGCCGCCGAGCTGTGCGAGCGGGCCGTGATCCTCTCGGCGGGGCGAATCGTCGCGGACGGCGCCTGTTGCGCCATCCTCGCCGACGAACGCATGCTCTCCGAGCACGACCTGGAGCTTCCGGCGGGGTTCGATCCGAGTCGCGTCGCGCCGGACGGGCAATCGCGTGCTCTGCGACTTCGTCAGAGATCGAGGACGAGGGCGTCGCGTGGCTGGGAGCAGCAGATCAGCGCGCTGCCCTCGGCCGGAGGCTCGACCGGCTCGGGACTGTAGCCGACGTCGCCGGCGATCAGCGTGGTCTCGCAGTTGTGGCAGACGCCGGTGCGGCAGGACCAGCGGACGGGGACGTCGCAGGCCTCGGCGAGCTCGAGCAGGCTGGCGAAGTCGCTCCTCCAGGGGACGGCGAGGTTGCTGCGGGCGAACTCGATCGTCGGACCGTTCCCGGGCTTGCCGGCGGGTGGGTGAGGCGTGCGTGTCGGTGTCGCTGCGATGCCCGGCGTGAGGCCGGGGGCGGGGCCGAACGGCTCGGTGTGGATGTGCGAGGCGTCCAGGCCGATCGCTGCCAGGCCGGCGCTGATCTCTGTCATGAAGGGTGCCGGGCCGCAAAGGTACGACTCGGCGCTGGGCGGTGGGTCGAGCTCGGTGAGCAGCGCTGCGGTGAGGCGGCCGGGCCGGTCGAAGTCGCGGCCCTCGACGTCGGTCGGATCGGGACGGCTGTAGTAGACGCGGGCGTGGACGTTCGGGAGCGAGGCGAGGAGCGCCCGGGCCTCCGCGGCGAAGGCGTGCTCGTGGCTGCCTCGGGCGACATGGAGCCACCAGACCTCTCGTTCGGCGCGCTCGGCCGACAGCGCCTGCAGCATCGCCATGACCGGCGTGGCGCCGATGCCGGCGCTGATCAGCAGGACCGGCGCAGCGGTGCTGTCGAGGATGAACGTGCCACGGGGCGCAGCGACGTCGAGCCGGTCTCCGACGGAAAGCCGTGTGTGGAGATACCCGCTGGCGGTGCCGTGCTGTTCGCGTTTGACGGTGATCCGGTAGTAGCCGACACCCGGGGGGCCGGAGAGGGAGTAGTTCCGAAGCACCGAGGCCCGCTCGGTGTCGGGCTCGATCCGCAGGGTGAGGTACTGGCCGGGGCGCGCGCCAGGGAGCGGCGCGCCGTCGGGATCCTCGAGCCGGATCGAGATCACGGAATCGCTCTCTCGCTCGATTCCGGTGACAGCGAGGCGGCGGAACCCGGTCCAGGCGGGCGGCGGGCTGGCCGTCGCCAGCCCGGCGTTTCCGCTCCCGGGCTCTCCTTCCACCAGGGAACGAAACGAGGCTTGCCAGCCGGGGCTGAGGGCGGGGATCCGGAGCGCGCGGAGCAGGTGCTGGCGCGGATGCCCTGGCAGATACAGGAGGGCGTCGACCTCGGCGACCGTCATCCGCTCCGGACCGGAGTCGACCTTGACGATCGAGTCACCTGCCTCCACCTCGCCTTCTTCGAGCACGCGGAAGTAGAAGCCTGGACGGTGGTGGGAGACGAGCAGAGCGGGGATGCGCGCGTCGTTCATGCGGATCCCGACGCGGTAACACGTGACGCGGGGTTGGGTGACTTCGAAGAGGGCCGTGCCGATCCGGTAGCGGTCGCCGATGCAGGCCTCGTCGTCGCCGAGCCCCTCGATCGTGAAGTTCTCGCCGAACTGTCCGTAGACGAAGTCGTTCCGTCCGAGCTCGCGTTCCCAGTGGCGGTACGAGTCGATCTGGTAGACGAAGACGGCCCGCTCCTCGCCGCCGTGACCCGCGAGATCGCCCTGGCCGTCGCCCTCGACGTTCAGCTTGCGCACGCGGCGTCGGCCGGCGACCGCGTCCTTGAACACACCCGTGAAGACGGCCTTCCCCTGCCAGCGAACCTCCTTCGGCAGGCCAACGTTGACGGACAGCAAGGTGCCGGCCGGGTCGGTCATTCGTCGAACCTACCGCGGCGGCTCCACCCGGAGGTGATCCCACATCGCGTCTCTACCCGACAACTTGCCGTCCCAGAAGGCCGCAACGGCGGAGCGGATCGCGTCTGCGCGTCCGGGCACGGACCTTCAGCGAGAGCTCGTCCGCGCCGGGACTCAGGCGTCCAGCGCGAGCCGCTGCAGCAGCACATCGACACGCGCGAAGCCGCTCCTGGCGCCTTCCTCGACGCCGTACTGCATCGTCGTGTCGCGCTCCTCGGTGGTGGCGAAGCGCATCGTCTGCGTCAGCTTGGTCTGCTCGCCGAGATCCTCGAACTCCAGCGTCTGCAGGTGGTTCTGGAACGTCTGCACGAGCCGTTCGGGTGGCTCGACCTCGCGAAACTCGCCCTCGACGACGCCGAACGCCGTGCGGAATCGGTAGGTCCCACCCGGGCGGACGTCCATCTCCTCCACGACGGTGCCGTCGCCCCACCATTCAGGGATCAGCTGCGGATCCGTCCAGACGGAGAAGACATGCGCGCGCGGCGCGTCGAAGACCCGCTCGACCCGGATCTCGAGCTCGTTCGGGCTGGAGACGGTCGTCTCGCTCATCTCAGCTCACGGCCCGCGCGACGAGCTTCGCGATCTTGGCCTCGTCGGCCTTGGTCAGCTTCGTCAGCGCGTACGCGACCGGCCACATCGAGCCGTCGTCGAGGTTCGCAATGTCGTTGAAGCCGATCATCGCGTAGCGCTCCTTGAACTTCGCGGCGTCACGGAAGAAGCAGACGACCTTGCCCTGCTTGTTGGCGTACGCGGGCATCCCGTACCAGGTCTTCGGCACGAGCTCGGGGGCGGTCTCCTTGAGGATCGAATGAAGCCGCTGGCCGATCGCGCGATCCTGAGGCGTCATCGCGGCGAACGCCTCGCGCACTGCGCTTTCCCCGTCGGCGGCCGACTTCAGCTCTTTGGCCCGCGCTCTCATCGCGGCCTTCTCCTCGGCCGAGAATCCGTCTTTCTTCTTGGTGGGGCTCATGCTGCTCCTTTCGTTCGTTCGACGACCTGGGCGAAGCGGTCGAGCCGCTGCAGCCACGTGCTGATGCCCTCGAACGCGTAGGGCACTAACGTGCACCTGCGGACACGGCCGACCTTTTCCGTCGTGACGAGCTCCGCCTCCTCGAGCAACCGGATGTGCTTCTTCATTCCGGTCAGCGACATTCCGAACGGCTCGGCGAGCTCGGTGATCGTCGCGCTGCCGGTCCCGAGCCGCTCGAGGACGGCACGACGTGTCGGATCGGCGAGGGCTGCGAAAGCTCGGTCGACGGAGCGGTGATACTGAACCATAGGGTTCACTATAGCAGAGCTGGTGAGCGGTTTCTCCGGCCTGTCCCCTGACGCGACTCCCGTTCGTCGTTGTTTCAGAGACAACGACTTCGGAAGGAGAGCGTCATGCAGTCAGCGAGGAAGATCGCAGTAACGGGGGCGACTGGCAGGGTTGGCCGCCACGTCGTCGACGTGCTCGAGGACCGCGGTCACGACGTCGTTCCGATCTCGCGTTCGAGCGGGGTGGACGTGATCACGGGGGAGGGGCTTGCGGAGGCTCTCGCCGGGGTGGAGAGCATCGTCGATGCAGCTACGCAACCCGCCAACGATCTGGACGCGGCCACCGCGTTCTTCACCACCTCGACCCGCAACCTGCAGGAGGTCGGCCAGGATGCCGGGGTACAGCGAATCGTGATGATCTCGATCGTCGGAGCCGACCGCTTCACGGGCAGCTTCCTGGCAGCGTCGGCCGAGCACGAGCGGGCGATGGCGACAGGGCCGATCCCGGTGCAGATCCTGCGCGCGACCCAGTTCCACGAGTTCGTTCCGCAGATGGTCGAGTGGGGCACGCAAGGCGACGTGGTCTACGTGCCGCGGATCCGTACCCAGCCCGTGGCGGCCAGGAGCGTCGCCGAGGCACTGACCGACCTGGCCACCGTCTCCGGGACCGAGCCGGCATCCGACGGCACTCCCATCCCCGAGATCGCCGGTCCGCGCGAGGAGAGGCTGGTCGACCTCGCGAGGCTGTTCGTGTCGCGGGGCGGCGAGCAGCTGCCGGTCGAGGAGGTGAGCGACCCGGCCGATCCGGACCACGGACTCCTCGAGAACGGCGCTCTTCTGCCCGCCCCGGATGCCACTCTCGCCGGCCCCTCGTTCGAGGAGTGGCTCGAGGCCGAACTCGCAGATGTCCCCCTTCGGGCCGGTCGTTCGTCGGGTGAGTGAAACCCTCGTACAAGGAGGAAAGGGAATGAAGTACGCATTGCTGATCTACCCGGGAAGAACGGCGGAGGAGTACCTGCGGATGCCACAGGAGCAGCAGGAGGCGATCCGGGCCGAGTTCCTGGCACTGGCGGAGGAACCCGGCGTCCTCGGTACGGCTCGGCTAGAGCCGCCGGAGAGCTCGGCCGTCGTGCAGGTGGACGACGGCAAGGTGCTGACGACCGACGGACCGTTCGCCGACACCAAGGAGTTCCTCGGCGGCCTCTACCTGATCGAGGCGGACAACCTTGACATCGCCCTCGAGCGGGCCGCCCGGATTCCGACGGCCCGGATGGGCGGTGCGATCGAGGTTCGCCCGGTGGTGGAGCAGTAGCGCTGCTCGAGCTGGAGCAGGTCTTCCGCGACGAGTGGGGCCGCGTCCTGGCCAACCTGATCGGCTTCCTTGGCGACTTCGACCTCGCCGAGGAAGCCGCGCAGGAGGCGTTTGCGATCGCCGCCGAGCGCTGGCCGCGCACCGGCGAGCCGGAAAGTCCGGGCGCGTGGCTGACGACGACGGCGCGGAACCGTGCGATCGACCGGATCCGGCGCGACCGCACCCTCGCCGCGAAGACCCGCCTGCTCGAGCTGCCCGAGGCGGTGGAGGAGGAGATGGAGGAGCAGGCATTCCCGGACGAGCGGTTGGAGCTGATCTTCACCTGCTGCCACCCGGCGCTGGCGCTGGAGGGGCAGGTGGCGCTGACGCTGCGCACGCTCGGCGGGTTGACGACCGAGGAGATCGCGCGGGCTTTCCTCGTTCCTGCGGAGACGATGAAGCGGCGCCTGACACGGGCGAAGGGCAAGATCAGAACGGCTGGGATCCCGTTCAGCGTGCCTGCCGACCATCTGCTTCCGGACAGGCTCGCGGCGGTGCTGGCGGTCGTGGACCTGATCTTCAACGAGGGCTACGGCGGCCGCGTCGATCTGGCCGCCGAGGCGATCCGGCTGGGGCGGATGCTCGCCTCACTGATGCCCGACGAGCCGGAGGCGCGCGGCCTGCTCGCCTTGATGCTGCTCCACGATTCACGCCGCGAGGCCAGGTTTTCAGGCGCCGAGCTCGTGCTGCTCGAAGATCAGGACCGTTCGCTCTGGAACCAGAAGCAAATTGCCGAGGGCCACGCGCTGCTCGACCACGCTATCGCCTTGCAGGGACGCGGGCCGTACGTGCTGCAGGCGGCGATCGCCTCGCTGCAAGCGGCCGATCCGATCGACTGGGCCGAGATCGCCGCCCTCTACGGCGAGCTCGCCCGCGTGACCGGCTCGTCGGTGGTCGAGCTGAACCGGGCTGTCGCCGTCGCCGAGGTCGAGGGGCCGGAGGCGGCGCTCGAGATCGTCGATGGGCTTGCGCTGGACGACTACCAGTACCTGCATTCGACCCGCGCCGACCTGCTCCGGCGCCTCGGCCGCGCCGACGAGGCCCGCACCGCGTTCAAGCGCGCGCTCGAGCTGGCGCGCGACGAGCCCGAGCGCCACTTCCTCGAGCGCCGGCTCGCCGAGCTCTGAAGCCGAAGCCGGCTGTCCCCTCGAGCTCCGCCCGTTCGTCGTCTGGACGAAACGACGTCCAAGGAGGAACCGATGAACGCGAACATCACTCCCGAATCGGAGCGGAGGCGCTGGCTGGTTCTCGCGGTGACCGTTGCCGCGCAGTTCATGGTCATCGTCGACGTCGCGGTCGTGAACGTCGCCCTGCCGGCGATCAAGCACGACCTTCATTTTTCCCAGGAGAGCCTGCAGTGGGTGATCACCGCCTACTCGATCCTGTTCGGCGGGACGCTGCTCCTGGGCGGGCGCCTCGCCGACCTGCTCGGACGCAGGCGGCTGTTCATGACAGGTGTCGCGGTGTTCACGCTCGGCTCCTTGCTCTCCGGGCTCGCCTGGTCGGAAGGGGCGCTGATCGCCACCCGGGCACTGCAGGGCCTCGGCGGAGCGCTGCTCGCCCCGGCCGCGCTCTCGATCCTCGTCACCACCTTCCGCGAGGGGCGTGAGCGGAACATCGCCCTCGGCGTGTGGGGTGCTGCCTCTGGCAGTGGCGGCGCGGTCGGCGTGCTGCTCGGGGGTGTCCTGACCTCGTACCTGAATTGGACATGGATCTTCTTCGTCAACCTGCCCATCGGCGTGGCCGTTCTCGGCGTCACCCCGTGGCTGGTGAACGAGAGCCGCGCGGCGCTTGCACACAGGCACTTCGATGTGGCCGGCGCCACCTCGATCACGGCCGGCCTGATGGTGCTGGTCTACGCGATCACCCGGACGAGCGAGCACGGCTGGAGCGACAGCGTGACGGTCGGGCTGCTCGCGACCGCCGCCGCGCTGATCGCGGCGTTCGTCGGGATCGAGGCTCGCTCGCCGGCGCCGCTGCTGCCGCTGCGGATCTTCCGCCTACGGTCGGTCTCTGCGGCCAACGCAGTAATGCTGACGATCGGAGCGACCGCGTTCGCGCAGTTCTTCCTGCTGACCCTGTACCTGCAGGAGGTCCTCCGGTATTCGGCGATGGAGACGGGTGTCGCCTTCATCGCGATCAGCGTCACGATCGTGGTCGGCTCGAACGTCGCCCAGGCGCTGACCACCCGGCTGGGCGCACGATCGGTGCTGAGCGCCGGACTGCTGCTGACCGCGGCCGGCGGTGTGCTGTACGCCCAGATGCCCGCCGACGGGCACTACTTCTGGAGCGTGTTCCCCGGGTTGATCGTCAGCGGGATCGGGCTCGCTCTCTCGTTCGTGCCGGTGACGATCGCGAGCCTGACCGGCGTGCAGTCGGCCGATGCCGGCGTCGCCTCCGGTCTGATCAACACCAGCCGGCAAATCGGCGGCTCGGTCGGCCTGGCCGCCGTGACCGCGATCGCCGCCACCGCGACGAGCCACTACGCCGACAGCCACGCGGTGCTCGCCTTCAGCGGCCCGGCGCTCACGCACGGCTTCCAGGTCGCCTTCTACACGCTGGCCGGCCTGGCGCTCGTGGGGGCCGCAATCGCCGCTGCCTTCGTCGAGTCCGAGCCGAAGGCGACTCCGAGGGCAGAGCCGGTCAAGGCGGAGGTCACGCTCGACCAGGAGGTCGCGCTCGAAAAGGCAGCGTGATCGTGATTGCTCCGGGGGCCGCCCCGAGGGCGGCCCCCTCCGCGTCGAATGGAGGACAGATGACCAAGACGATCCAATGCGAACCGAGCTCGCGCGCCGTACGAGCGACGGAATCGACGTCTACCTGTTCTGGAACGAGCCGACGAATCGGGTCACCGTCGGCGTGCTCGATGCGCGAACCGACGACGGCTTCGAGCTCGAGGTCGACGACGGCACGTGCTCGACGCCTTCAGCCATCCCTACGCCTACGCGGGCCGGGCCGACACGGCTTGGGATACCGGGTGGGCGCGCCTGCTGAAGCTTGACAGCAGTGAATACGCCGCCGATGCTCCTCAGGAGCATGGATCGCACGGGGTGGACCGACGGGGTCAGGTCACATGGTCGGCGCCTGACCAGGAGGCTGGGGATCGTCATGGCGATCGCTCTCGCGGTGGCGGCGACAATGCCGGGGAGTAGCGGGTCGCGTGTGCTGGCTTCGCTGCCAGGGGCTGATCTCGTGCTCGCAAAGACGGTCAGCAACTCGACGCCGAATGTGGGCGACACCATCACGTTCACCGTCACGCTGACGAACGCCGGGCCGCTCACCGCGACGAACGTCCAGGTGTCCGACCTGCTCCCGCCCGGATTGTCGTTCGTGTCGGCGGCGCCGAGCCAGGGCGCCTACGACCCGGGCAGCGGCCTGTGGACGGTCGGAACTGTGACCTCGATCACACCGCAGACCCTTCAGCTGACGGCGACGGTCGTGTCTCCGAACAAGCAGAAGAACAAGGCCAAGATCTCGCACACCGACCAGCCCGACGCCAACAAATCCAACCACAGTGCGAGCGCGACCGAGACCCCGCAGCAAGCCGACCTCGGAGTGACGAAGACGGTGAGCAATCCCAAGCCCAACGTCGGCGACGTGGTCGCGTTCGCGGTGACGCTGTCGAACAAGGGGCCGGACGCCGCGACCAACACCCAGGTGTTCGACCTGCTTCCGCCCGGATTGTCGTTCGTGGCCGCCGCCCCGAGCCAGGGCATCTACGACCCGGGCAGCGGCCTGTGGACGGTCGGAACGGTGACCAAGACGACGCCGCAGACGCTTCAGTTGTTTGCCCGGATCGTCTCGCCGAACGCCGGGACGAACACGGCGGTGATCTCGCATTCGGACCAGTTCGATCGGCGTACGCGCAACAACGTCGCGAGCGCCACGGTGACCCCCCAGGTTGCCGATCTGGCGATCGCGAAGAGTGCCGACAACCCGACTCCTACCGTGGGCGGCGCGGTCACGTTCACGGTCGCGCTGTCGAACATCGGGCCAAGTGCAGCCACGGGCGTCGAGGTGACCGACCTCCTGCCGGCCGGGCTCACACTCGTGTCCGCCAGGCCGAATCAAGGCACTTACAGCTCCGGGAGCGGCCTCTGGGCCGTCGGCACCGTCAAGAACAGGAAGACGGCGACACTGCGCGTCGTCGCGATTGTCGTCTCGCCGGCCCCGGAGACGAACACGGCGACGATCAGCCGCTCCGATCAGTTCGATCCGAATACCTCGAACAACGGCGCGTCTGCGACCATCGTCCCGCAATAGCGACCGGATTGCTGAACTTCGAGCGACGAGCCGCTCCGAAAAATGCGTGATTAGCAGAGGAATCCGAGAAGCCCTCTGACGGACTCGAACCGTCGACCCCCTCCTTACCATGCGTGCCTGGCTGGGGACTGAGGGGGACTAGAGGGGACTGTTGAGCCGTTTCCGGCCGCGTGTTGAGGGCCGGATTCCCCCTTGCGCCCCTGCTCTACTCACCACAACTCACCACGCCTCCGCCGGCCCGCTTGCGCTGCTTATCCTGAGCGGCGTGCCGGTGACAGTCGA
>JBKPRA010000065.1:0-65377 GCA_046734335.1 Actinomycetota bacterium
GGTTCTGGAGGAAGGAGATCGCCGCCGCGTCCCAGGACAGGCGCCCGAGCGAGAAGCTTCCCGAGGTCGTCGATGAGCAGGCGCCCTTGGCCGTCGTCGTGAACGTGACGCGACCGCCCGTGACGAGGTACGTGCCGCCCCACCGGCCGCGAGCAAGACGGGCGTGCTGGAGCTTGAACGTCAAGTCCTGCACGGTCCATGAATCGACGCGTCCACCCGTGCGCAGCGAGCCCGTCACCGTGCCGACGTAGGCACGCGCGAACGGCGGGCGGCCGCTCACGGAAGCGGCGACGAGCGAAGGCACCGACAGCATGAGGGCGAGCGCGACGGACGTGGTGATCAGACTGCCCTTGTTCACCGTTCCGGCGGTGCGGCTAGGGCGAGGGGAGCGTGATCGTGATCGTGACCGGCGGCTCCGTCACGGTCTGAGTGTCCGTGACGGTGTTGGTGACCGTCTGAACCTCTGTGACGACGTTGGTCGTCGTCACGGTCGCCGTCTGCACAGTGGTCACCGTCTGCGTCTGGGTCTGGACATCGGTGGTGGTGTGGTTCGCCGTCGAGACCTGCGTGATCGTATTCGGGGCCGCGGACTGCGTGACCGTTTGCTGGCGTGTCTCGGTCTGGGTCTGAGTCTGGGTCTGCGTCTCGACCCGAGTGGTCGGCACGTAACTGGTGACGGCCACCGTCTTGGTCTTCCCGTTCACGGTGACCACGTGGTTCTTCACGACCGGTACGCGCGTCGTCACCACCCGCCGGACGACCCGAACCCCGCCGGGCTCGGTCAGCACGCGCGTGGAGTAGCGCAGATCGGTCTCGCGTTCGACCTGGGTCTGCGTATGTGACCGAATGCGTACGACCCGCTTGACCACGGGGACGACCTTCGTGACCAGCTTCCCCTTCTCGCGGACCGTGATCAGCTTGTTGACCGTCGTCTCGAGCACGAGCGAATCTGCGCTGGTGCTCGCCTTGGCCGCGGTGAGGCCGTCGGCGACGAACCATCCGCCGACCAGAATCGCCGCAAGCACCAGACCGAGGATCGCAAGCTTGGCTGCGCGCGGCGTCCGCTGACGCCAGAGCCAGTGCCAGTAGTCGAGCTCACGCCAGTGCTGCCGCAGCGGTCTCTCCCCCTCACAACCCGATTACTCCTCGAATACTAGACCCGTTCTTGACGAAAGGGAATCATCTGCTTCTCAAGGATCGATGTTCGACTGCCGATCGCTGATGTATGCGGTCATCGCTCATCGTGGCCGCAGGCCTGGCCGGCTTGTTGCTGGGAGGAGCCGTCGGCGCCCTCTTCACGCTGGTTATCACCGACGCCGCCCTCCGTGTCGCCCCGCTCGCCCGTTCGCGATCCTGACCTGCGCCACACCCGCCACGGCTACACTGTCCTGCCCTCGGGGGCGTAGTTCAGTTGGTTAGAACGCCGGCCTGTCACGCCGGAGGTCGCGGGTTCGAGTCCCGTCGCTCCCGTTTTGCTTGGCCGCGGGTTACGCCGGCTCGAGCTCGTCGGCGAGGGCCGTCCAGAGTGACTGGGCATCGTCTGGGAACGGCTTGCCGATGGCGGGGTGGTCCTGCCAGTGGGTGAGCGCACGGAAAACGTGCGCCTTGCCGTCCCGGTCGAGGTCGACCGGCCGGGTAGCTCCTACGTTTTCGAAGTAGAGCACGACGTGGAGCGTCCCGGGCGCGCGCTGCAAGAGCTTGAGCAGCTCGTTCCGTGTCGCCCAGGTGATCGCGACGTCCTTGCCGCCGGCGCGCACGGTCAGGCGTGCCCTCCGCAACTGTTCCCCGGCCATCTTCGCAGCCTAGCCTCAGCCTTGCGCTCCGATCACGGCATCCTTATCGGCGATGGCCGTGTATCTCGCCCTGGGGGACAGCATCTCCATCGACGACTACACCGGCGTACGCGGCGGCGGAGCGCCGTCCCAGCTCGCGGGCACGCTCGGCCTCGACCTCGTCGACCTGACCCGCGACGGCAACACGACGCAGGGCGTCCTCACCGACCTCGCCCGGGCACCAGCTGCCGCGGCCGTCGTGACGCTGACCGCCGGCGGCAACGACCTGCTCCTTGGTCACCTCCCGCGCGCGATCCTGCGCCGACTTCAGCAGATCGCCGAGCCGATCCAGTTGTTTCGCGCCCGCGTCGTCGTCAACACGATCTACGACCCGAGCGACGGCGACAACGACGCCGGACGGCGCGAAATGGGCCTATCCCGGTTCGCGGCGATCGAGCTCCGACGGCGGCTGAACGCGGTCAACGGCGGCATCGTCAAGCTGGCCCGCGAACACGGCTTTCTGCTCGCCGATCTCGAGCGGCTCTTCCACGGACACGGAGTCGCCTCCGACGAACCGTGGTTCGTCAACGTCATCGAGCCGAACCTCGCCGGCGCCACCGCCATCGCCGAGCACTGGCACGAACTGCTGACGTCGCGATAGAACCACAGGCTCCAGAGGACCGCGGCAACTCATGGGCTCAGACCGGCGGTGTCTCGACCTGGGGCGGCGGCGTCTCCGGCTTGGGCTTCGGCCTCTCGTCACCTCGGTGGATCCACCGATAGGGCACGCGTAAGCAGTCGAGCGGTCTACTGGGTTGACCCTACCCGCTGGTCGCGGCGGACTTGGCAGCGTCCGCCGACGGGAGCACGCCGTCCGGGGTCATGTGGTCGACCATCTTCGGCAACGCCTTGCTGAGCTGCTCGGCCGCCTTTCGATGCTGACCTCTAGCTCGATCTGCAAGGGGCCACTGGGCACCCCGGATCGTGGGCTTCCTACACTTTCGTCGTGCCCGACGTCTACCTGACGATCGGCGAGGCCGAGCCTGCGGTCATCGAGGAGCTCGCACGGGTCCTGGAGTTGCGGGCAGCCGATCCGCAGCAGCAGGCGATGCGAGACGCGTACCTCGCCGACCTCGACCTCGACGACGGAACGCGCACGCTCGAGGTGGGCTGCGGGACAGGAGCGGTTACCCGCGCGCTCGCCTCGCTCCCCGCCACCGGGTCGGTCGTCGGGGTGGATCCCTCGCCGGGGTTCCTCGTGGTCGCCCGGGAGCTGTCCGCGGGCATCCCGAACCTCGACTTCCTCGAGGGGGACGCGAAGGCGCTGCCGTTCGACGACGGATCGTTCGACGCCGTCGTCTTCCACACGACGCTGTGCCACGTTCCCGACCCTGACGTCGCCCTGGGCGAGGCCTTCCGGGTGCTCGGGACCGGGGGAAGGCTCGCCGTGTTCGACGGCGACTACGCGACAGTCACGTGCGCGTCCGGGCACGCGGACCCATTGCAGGCGCTCGTCGACGCGATGATGGAAACGCACGTCTACGACCGCTGGTTCGCGCGTCGGTTGCCGCAGCTCGTGCTCGAGGCCGGCTTCGAGGTCGAGCTGCTGCGTGGCCACAGCTACGTCGAGGCGCCGTCCTCCGCCGGCTACATGCTCGCGCTGGTCGACCGAGGCGCGGCCTCGCTGACCGGCTCCGGGATGATCGGCGAGGAGACGGCCGATGCGATGAGAGCCGAGGCTCGACGCCGGTCGGACGCCGGCGAGTTCTTCGGCCATATCGCCTACGTCAGCGTCGTTGCCCGCAAGCCCGCCTGAGTCCCCGCGTCAGAGCTCGAACGCGACGGGACCGTGTCGCTTGGTGGTGGGTGACCGCGGTGACCCGCGGGCACCCACCGCACCTTCCCGCCGCTACGAGGGGCGGATGTTCTGGTTTACGTGGAAGAGATTGTCCGGGTCGTACTTCCGCTTGACCTCGACCAGGCGATCGAAGTTTCCGCGGTACGTCGCCTGGATCCGATCGTCACCCTCCTCCATCATCATGTTCACGTAGGCGCCGCCCATCGAGTGCGGGTGGAGCGCCTCCCAGTAGTCGACCGTCCACTCTTTTAGATCGTCCGCCGTGGCGGGATCCGGGTCGACGCCGACCATCACCTGGCCCCACTTGGCATCGCGATACGCCCACGCGGTCGCGTCTGACGCCACCCGTGACGCCGCGCCGTCGACCGGGTAGAGGTGCATGGTCGACTTCGGGGTCGGGAGCCGGTGGGCGAACTCGACGTGAGCCTCGACCGCCTCGTCCGAGAGTCGGTCGAAGAAGTCCGCCCGCCAGTACCACTGGTCACCTGCGGGGTAGAGCGGATCGAACGCCGAATTCAGCGCCCCCACCGGCATCGTCATCAGGCCGTCGAGATCGGGCCGCAGCGCGCGGACCGGCGCGAACGCCTCGTCGGCGTCCTCCTGGGCGCCCGCCCAGCACCAGACAACGCCGCAGACCTTCTGCAGCTGCAGCTCATCCGGGAACGGCGGCACCGGCGGCACGGTCAGGAACGCGAACCACCCGTTCAGCTCGTCCGCCGCCGCCGGCAGGAAATCGCGGTACCAGCGGAGGATCTCGGGCGCACGTTCGAGCGTCCAGAGCGTCGGCCCCGCGACGACGGCGGGAACCGGGCTCAGGCGGAACGTGAACGCCGTGACGACGCCGAAGTTCCCGCCTCCACCCCTCAACGCCCAGAAGAGATCCTCGTGCTCGTTCTCGCTCGCACGCACCAGCGACCCGTCGGCGAGCACGACGTCGAACGCCAGCACGTTGTCGATCGAGAGGCCGAACTTGCGCGTCAGGTTGCCGATTCCGCCACCGAGCGTGAGGCCGCCGACGCCGGTCGTGGAGATGATCCCGAACGGCGCGGCGACCCCGAATCCCCCGGTCGCGTGGTCGACGTCGCTGACCAGGCTGCCGCCCAGCACGCGCGCCGTCGTCAGGTCCGGATCGACGATCACGCCGCGCATCGCCGAGAGGTCGATCATCAGCCCGTCGTCCACGCTGCCCAGGCCGGGCCCGTTGTGCCCGCCGCCCCGGATCGCCAGATCGATCCCGGACTCGCGGGCAAAGCCGACCGCCTGGGTCACGTCGGCGGCGTCCGAGCACCGCGCGATCAGGCGCGGGCGCTTGTCGATCATCGCGTTGTAGAGCTTCCGTGCCTCCTCGTACTCGGGATGGTCGGTGTCGAGCACCTCGCCCCGCAACCGGCTCTGGAGCTCAACGGTGAGCTCGTCCGTCGAGGTCATCGTGGCCATTTGAACCTCCTCAAAGTATTTGGTCGGTCGACCGACAAATAATGCGATAAGCTCTCTTGCGTGTCAAGCGAGGCGAAGGCGGTCGACCTGCGCAAGGCTCGGGGCGAGGACACACGGCTGCAGATTCTCGACGCAGCGCGAGCCGAGCTGGCAGAGCATGGGGCCGCGGGAACGACGACGCGATCGATCGCCGAACGGGCCGGGGTACGGCTCTCTCTCGTCCACTACCACTTCGGCGGCAAGCAGCAGCTACTCGCGGCCGTGCTCGACCGGGAGAACGAGCGCCTGCTCGAGCGGCAGCGGCAGCTTTTTGCCGGCCCGGACTCCCTGGCCGAAAAGTGGCGCACCGCCTGCGCCTACCTGCGCGAGGACGTCGGCTCGGGATACGTGCGCATCCTCTGGGAGCTCTGGGCCGGCGGGCTCGCCGATCCGGAGCTGGCGGCTCGCTGGCGATTGGCGCTCGCCGGGTGGCGGCAGCTCCTGACGAAGGTGGCCTCGGAGTGGACGGAGGAGCACGATGTCGAGCTGCCCATCCCGCCCCGTGCACTTGCGGTGCTGGTCGGCAACGCGTTCCTGGGCGCGGAGGCCGAGATCCTCGCCGGCATCGACGAGCACGAGGCCCCGCACCACGAGGCACTCGAGAGCGTCGCGAAGCTGATCGAATGGGCTGAGAGGAGGAATGATGGCGACCGTCGCTGATGCGACGTGGGCCGAGCAGAGCCGCGCTGTCTATCCGGACGCCGAAGGCTACGTCGAGAGAGACGGCGTCCGCGTCTTCTACGAGGTCTACGGCCGAGGAGAACCGACCGTGCTCTTCCTGCCGACGTGGTCGATCATGCATTCACGCGGCTGGAAGATGCAGATTCCCTACTTTGCGCGCCACTGCCGCGTGGTCACCTTCGACGGGCGGGGGAACGGGAGATCCGATCGCCCGTCCGACCCCGAGGCCTACGTGGAAACCGAGTTCGCCGCCGATGCGGTGGCGGTGATGGACGCCACGGAGACCGATCGAGCAGTGCTCGTCTCGCTTTCCCGGGGCGCCGAGCGATCGCTCCACATCGGCGCCGGCCATCCCGATCGCATCGCAGGGATGGTGTTCATCGCGCCGGCCCTTCCCCTCCCCCCGGCCACGCCACGCGCAAGTGCGGAGCAGGCGTTCGTGACGCCGCTCGAGTCCTACGACGGCTGGGAGAAATGGAACAAGCACTACTGGCTCGACCGGTACGAGGACTTCGTCGAATTCTTCTTCTCGCAGGTCTTCACCGAGCCCCACTCGACCAAGCAGCGCGAAGACGCCGTCGGCTGGGCGCTGGACACGGACGCAGAGACGCTCGTCGCCACTCAGCTCGCGCAACGTCTTCAGGACGAAGCCGGCGTGCGCGCGCTGGCCGCCCACATCCACTGGCCGGTCCTTGTCATCCACGGCCGCGACGACGCCGTCCGGCCCCACGACTCCGGCGCGGCGTTCGCCGAGCTGGCCGCGGGAACCTTCGTCTCCCTGGAGGGCTCGGGCCACTGCCCACAGGCGCGTGACCCGGTGAAGGTGAATCTGCTCCTGCGCGATTTCATCGCGCCACTCCGGCCGTCACGCTGGGCACGCGGCAGGACACGCCCCAAGCGCGCTCTGTACATCTCGTCGCCGATCGGGCTCGGGCACGCGCGCCGCGACGTCGCGATCGTCGACGAGCTGCGCAAGCTCCACCCCGGCCTCGAGGTCGACTGGCTGGCCCAGCACCCGGTCACGGCGGTGCTGGAGGCCCGCGGCGAGCGGATCCACGCTGCGAGCGCGCAGCTCGCGAACGAGTCGCGGCACATCGAATCCGAGTCGGCCGAGCACGACCTGCACTGCTTCCAGGCCTGGCGGAGGATGGACGAGATCCTCCTCGCCAACTTCATGGTCTTCCACGACCTGGTCCGAGACGAGGCGTACGACCTCTGGATCGGCGACGAGGCCTGGGAGCTCGACTACTACCTCCACGAGAACCCGGAGCAAAAGAGCGCCGCCTACGTGTGGCTGACCGACTTCGTCGGCTGGCTACCGATGCCCGACGGCGGGGAGCACGAGGCGTTCCTCACGGCCGACTACAACGCGGAGATGATCGAGCACATCGCGCGCTACCCGCGCCTTCGCGACCGGGCGATCTTCGTGGGCGACGCCGACGACGTCGTGCCGGACCGCTTCGGGGCAGGGCTGCCGACGATCCGCGACTGGACCGAGCAGCACTACGACTTCGCCGGCTACGTGACCGGCTTCGATCCGGCGGAGTTCGCCGACCGCGAGCGCCTCCGCGCAGAGCTCGGCTTCGGCGGCCGCGAACGCGTCTGCGTCGTCACCGTCGGCGGCTCGGGTGTCGGCGCGGACCTCTTGCGCCGCGTCATCGACGCGTTCCCGGAGGCGAGGCAGCGCGTCCCCGACCTGAGGATGATCGTCGTCGCCGGGCCACGGATCGACCCGGCGTCGCTTCAGGCCCACGACGGGCTCGAGGTTCGGGCCTACGTCAACGACCTCTACCGCGTTCTCGCCGCGTGCGACCTCGCCGTTGTGCAGGGTGGCCTGACGACGTCGATGGAGCTGACCGCGAACGGCCGGCCGTTCATCTACTTCCCGCTCGGCCACCACTTCGAGCAGAACTTCCACGTACGGCACCGGCTCGAGCGCTACGGGGCGGGGCGAGCGATGGACTTCGCCGCCGACGGGCCCGAGGCGATCGCCGCCGCCATCGCGGAGGAGATCGGCCGCGAGGTGGACTACCGGCCGGTGGACCCCCGCGGCGCGGCCAGGGCAGCCTCGCTGATCGCCGAGCTGCTCTGAGCCTCGAGTCGCCGGTCTCGACGCGGCGGCAGCCTCACGCCCCGACCGACTCCCCGGTCGTCGCGTCCGGCGCGATCGAGGCGTTGGCCGGGAGATGCGCGGCATCCGCTGCCTCCGCGTCGATGTAGTGCTCGGCGGCCGGCCATGGCGCCAGGATCAGCAACAGCAGCGAATGCTCGATGGCCCGGACACCGTGCCGCTCGCCGGGGTCGAACGTCAGCACGGTGCCTGCGCCACACTCGGTGGCTTCGCCGGACGCGTCGATCACGACCCGGCCCGCGGCCACGCTGACGACGGCACGCTCGCGGACATGGTGGTCGCCCATCTCCTCGCCGGGCTCGAGCTCGAGAGCGACGGCGCGACACTCGGGGGCGCTGAAGAGGACACGCGGTATCTGCCGCTCCCGCCGCGGGACGCGGGGCGCGTCCGGGCCGGGCTCGCGCGCCGTACGCTTCTCGGTCGACGACGTCAGGGAAGTGAGATCCCACCGTTTCACCTCGCCTACGCTAGCTGAGCCACGGCGTCGATCCGAGAGCACAGCCACCGGTCGCCGCCGCCGGCCACAGGAGCTCGCCAGGTCTCCGAACCTGCGAGGATCCTCGTGGTCGATCGAGAGGAGCACCATGGCTGCATCGGGCGCGACGCATTACCGCTGGGACGACATCCCGAAAGAGCAGCTCAAGCCGGACCTCCACCGCCGGCTGATCCCCGCCGAGCGGATGACCATCGGCCACGTCTACCTCGACAAGGGCTGCGTCGTCCCGCTGCATTCGCACGAGAACGAGCAGCTCACCTACATCCTCGAGGGCACGCTCCGCTTCTGGCTCGGCGACGACGATGCCGAGGTCGTGGACGTCCACGAGGGCGAGGTGCTGCATATCCCAGCGCATGTGCCGCACCGCGCCGAGGCGCTCGAGGACACGCTCGACGTGGACGTCTTCTCGCCGCCTAGGGCCGACTGGTTCGACGGCTCGGACGCGTACCTGCGGGGTTAACGGCGCGAGCGCCGGGCCGGGCGGGTGATCGCGGCGCAGGCGGCCCCGACCGGGGCGCGATCGACCGTTCAGCCTGTGGTGAAGAGAACGAGCGTTGCGACCAGCGCCAGCAGGTGGCGGCAGCGGACGACCGTCGAGTGGAGCCCCATCGTCTCAGACCCTAGCCAAGGGAATGCCGAGTCTGAGGCCCTGGTTGCGGTGTGCCTGAACTCCCCGCCGGACGGGTGTGATCAACCGGGGAGGAGCGACGCGAGTCGCTCGATGCCCTCGTCGATCAGCGACTCGTCGACCATGCTGAAAGAGAGCCGGACGTTCTCGCCACCGCGGCCGTCCGCGTAGAACAGCGCTCCGGGGACGACGCCGACCCCGGCCTCCGCCGCCCTCCCGGTGAGCGCGGTCGTGTCGCAACCCGGGATGGTCAGCCAGGAGTAGAAACCGCCGGTCGCCCGCGTCCACGTCATGCCTTCGGGGAGCGTGCGCTCGAGGGCGGCAAGCAGCCGCTCGCCCTTCCGCCGGTAGAGCGCGCGTGACTGCACGAGCTGCTCGTCGATCCAGCTGCGGCGGATGTACTCCTCCAGCATCCGCTGGCCGAGCGCGCCCGAGCACTGGTCGGTGTTCTGCTTGGCTGAGACGAGCTGCGCAATGATCTCCGCCGGTCCGGCCGCCCAGCCGAGCCGCACACCCGGCAGGAACGTCTTCGAGGTCGTCCCCGCCTGCACGACCACGTCGGGCGCCAGCGACCACAGGCTCGGCAGCGATTCGTCGCCGAAGGTCAGCTCGCGATAAGCGACGTCCTCGACGATGAGGAAGCCGTGGCGGCGCGCCAGCTCGACGAGCGCCTCGCGCCGCTCGCCCGAGAGCGAGACCCCGGCAGGGTTCTGGTGGTCGGGGATGGTGTACAGGAGCTTCGGCCGCAGCCCCCTGTCGAGCCGGCGCTCGAGATCGTCGACCTGGAGTCCATCCTCGTCCATCGGCACGGTCTCCAGGTCGGCGTCGTAGCCGCGGAAGGCCATGATCGCGCCGAGGTACGTGGGCCCTTCGACCACGACCGTGTCGCCCTGCTCGAGGAACGTCTTGCAGATCAGCTCGAGCGCCTCGATGCCGCCGCTCGTGATGATGAGCTCCTCGTCGTCGGGCCGCCTGCCCTGGACACTGTCCAGGCGACCGGCGATTGCGTCGAGCGTGCCCGCCAACCCCCGCGTGGGCGTGTACTGGAACGCCGTCGCCTCGCCGCTCTCGGCGAACTCGGCCAGCAGCGCCGCCGCCCGCTCGCGGGGAAACGTGAGCGGGTCGGGAAAGCCGCCGGCGAACGAGATCAGGTCGGGCCGCCCGAGGAAGCCGAGCACGAAGGCGATCCCTTCCCCGACGTCGCCGCGTGTCCGGGCTGCGAAGAGCTCCTCCCAGCGACGGGTCTCCGGCGTGACCGCCATCGGACGACCTTAGCGGGCGAGCCTAGGTGGTCGCCACCCCGATCACGATCCTGCCCAGGTATCCCCGGGCGCCGCCCGGCCGGCGGCCCAGTTTGACGACGGCCCGCGAGCCCCCGGCCTGCGCGTAGATCATGTCCTGCGCATGCGAGGTGTCCGCCTGGCCGCGACTACGGTACGCGCCCGTCCGGTACACCGACGTCTGGATCGCCTCGCTGAAGAAGACCTGGCCGGTGTGCACGACGCGGGCGCTCGAACCGATGTGCACCTTCATGTGCACGTGTGGGGTCCGGCCTCGGTACCAGCCCGGGAAGATGGTCAGGAAGCTGGCCTTCCCGAGCGCATCGGAGCGCTGGTGGCCGCGCAGATAGCGCGTCGTCGTCGGCGCCCCGGAGCCGCCCCCGGGGCCGCCCGGTCCGGACCCTCCCCCGGCCGAGCCGCCGTCGAAGCCGGAGTATTCCCCTGAGGCGTCGGCGTGCCAGATCTCGACGTCCGCGTTCCTGATCGGCCTACACGTCTTCGCGTTCACAATCGCGAACTGGAGCACGAGCGGCAGGCCCGGCCTGCCGTCGCGGACGTCGTAGCGGGTGAGCTTGTTGTCGATCCAGTAAGGGCCCTCGGTCACCTCGGGCGTGAGTACGCACGTCGCGACGTCGGCGTTGTCCGCGCCGAAGGCGTCGAGTGCCCGCACGCCGAACGCGACCGAGGCGACGCCGCCACCCAGGACGCCGATCAGTCCGCGGCGGCTGAGCGTCCGTTCGTCGATGGACATGGTCCCTCCTTGGTGGTCGTGGTCGTCCATGGCCGACACCGTAGAGCGCGTACGTGAAACGAGCCTGAACGTTTCCGTAGGATCAGCTGAGTGCGCGAGCTGCTCGCCGGCAAGCCGATCCTGGGCATGATCCACATGCCGGCGCTGCCCTCCGCGCCACAGAACGACAAGTCGATGGACGAGCTGGTCGCCTTCGCGCTCTCGGAGGCGCGGAAGCTCGAGTCGGCCGGGCTCGACGCCTGCATTGTCGAGAACGTCGGCGACGTGCCGCTCTTCCGCGACCACGTACCGCCGGCGACGGTCGCGGCGATGGCGGTGCTCGTCACCGAGGTCCGGCGCGCGACGTCGATGCACGTCGGCGTCAACATTCTCCGCAACGCCTGCGCGGAGGCACTGTCGATCGCGCATGTCTGCGGCGCGGACTTCATCCGCTGCAACGTCGTGATCGGCGCCTACGTCACCGACCAGGGGATCGTTCAGGGCTGCGCCGCAGAGCTCGCCCGGCTGCGTCGGGAGCTCGGCTCGGAGGTCCTGATCTTCGGCGACGTCCACGTCAAGCACGCGCACCCGCTCTTCGACGTCCCGATCGAGTACGCGGCGCAGGACCTGGCGGAGCGCGGCGGCGTCGACGCGGTGATCGTCTCCGGGCCGCGCAGCCCGATCCCCCCGACCTGGGAGCGGCTCGACACGGTGAAGGAGGCCGTCGAGCTGCCTGTCCTGATCGGCAGCGGGATCGGCCTGGAGAACGTGAAGGAGTTCTACGAGCGCTCGGACGGTGTGCTGATCGGCGAGCCGGACTTCAAGGTCGGCGGTGTCTGGGGCGGCGAGACGGACGAGGCTGCGTACGCCGAGGCCGTCAAGCTCTGCCGCGGCTGATAGCACGGGGAAACCTCTGGTTCCCCCGTGAGCCCCCTTCTCGCGGGCGGCTGCTCTCTTCCATCGCGAGCGGGGCCGGCGCATGAAACGCACTGCTGCCGTCGCCTCTCCGTGACGTGCCTCCGCCGGGCAAAGCCCGGCTCCGGCGAACAGGCACTGGACCAGCACGAGTCCTGAAGTGCTCGTAAGCGCCACTCGGTCGCGTGGTGGACTTCGTTACCATAGGTAACGAAATGTCTGTCTCCGTCGTCGATTCAGTCGAGCTCGCGAATCGGCTGCGGCCCGTCCTGTTGATGATCAACCGGCATCTGCGCCGCGAGGCGCACGCCGAGGGGATCACCGGCGGCCAGGCGGCGCTGCTCGCTCAGATTCGCAACCACCCGCAGCTCGGAGTTCGGGAGCTCGCCGCGCGCGAGGGCATCTCTGCGCCGTCGATGACGCGCTACCTCGACCGGCTCGAGAAGGCCGGGCTGATCGTCCGCACTCGATCGTCTGAGGACGCGCGACGCATCCGGCCGGCGCTGACACCGAAAGGCGTGAGCGTGCTGCGATCGGTGCGCCGGCGCCGCACCGCCTGGCTGGTGGAGCGGCTCGACGGCCTCGCCCCCGCCGAGCAGCGCGCTGTCGCCGAGGCAGTCGAGCCCCTCGCGCGCCTGCTCGAGGAGGACGACCGGTGACCGCGGCGCTCCTCGCTCTCAACTCGCGCACGTTCTCCAGCCTGCACCGGCACCGGAACTACCGTTTTTTCTTCACCGGCCAGATCGTCTCGGTCACCGGCACGTGGATGCAGGACACGGCGCTGCCGTGGCTGATCCTCGGCCTGACGCACTCGCCGATCTACGTGGGCGCACTCGTCTTCGCCCGGTACGCGCCGTTCCTCGTATTCGGACTCTTCTCTGGCGTGGCCGCTGACCGCTTCGACAACCGCCGTGTCGTGATCGCAACGCAGTCGGTGTCGATGGTGGTCGCCGCAGCGCTGGCCGTGCTCGCGTTCGCAGGCGTGTCGGAGACGTGGCCGTACTTCGTGCTCGCGTTCCTCGGCGGCGCGGCGCTCGTCTTCGACGCGCCCAACCGCCACGCACTGACCTACCAGCTGGTCGGCCGCGATGAGCTGCCGAACGCGATCGCGCTCAACTCGTCGCTCTTCAACGCCGGCCGCGTGGTCGGCCCGGCTGTCGGCGGCGTGCTGATCGCGGCGGTCGGCTCGGGCTGGTGCTTCGCGATCAACTCGCTGTCCTTCCTGGCCGTACTGACGGCGCTCCTGCTCATGCACGTCTCGGAGCTCTTCCCGGTCGAGCGCAGCTCTGCACGCGAGAAGACCGGCGCTGCGATTCGCGAGGGCCTGCGCTATGCCTGGCGGACGCCGGCGGTGCTGACGGTGCTGCTGATGGTCACCGTCGTCAGCGCCACCGGTTTCAACTTCCGCGTCCTGCTGCCGGTGCTCACCTCGAAGACGCTCCATTCCGGGGCCGCGGTCTTCGGCGCGCTGTTCGCCTGCTTCGGCGCCGGTGCTTTGCTCGGTGCGCTGTTCGCGGCGGCGATGAGCCGGGCGAGCTGGCGTGCGCTGATCTTCGGCGCGGCCGGCTTCAGCGGTGCGATGCTCCTGCTCGCCCCCGTGCGGGACGCGGCAGTCGCCGGTGCGCTCCTGGTCGTGATCGGCTTCTGCTTCTCGACCTGGACGGCAAACAGCCAATCGGTGCTGCAGCTGACTGCGCCTGATCACCTGCGCGGCCGGGTGCTCAGCCTCTACCTGTTCGCGTTCGCGGGGCTGACTCCGATCGGAGGCCTGCTGGCCGGCTGGCTCGCCGAAATCGGCGGCACCGAGCTCGCCTTCGCAGTCGCGGGCGTGTGCGGGCTCGCGGCGACCGCGCTCGCGGTGACACGCCTGCGCGACGTCAGGCCTCCACGCAGGCGCGCACCGGTGGTTGCGATCGCCGAGGAGCAGCGAACCGTCTAGCAGAGCGCCGCCGGCCTGCACTCGGCGGAGTCGTCGTTGCCCCGCGCGACGTTCGTCCCCACCGGTCCCGTCGTGTAGCCGAACACGTCGAGGCCGAGCCCCCCGACGCCGGAGGCGCCAGCCCCAACGCCGTTTGCCTCCGCCAGGTTGCCCTCGACGACGGCCGCGTCTCCCGAGACGGCGATGCCGTGGTGCGCGTTTCCGAAGGCGATCGACGACCGGATCGCGGCCGAGCTTCCAGAGACGTAGATGCCGTTCCCCAGGTTTTCCGAGGCGCCCGACGATCGGACGTCGGCCGAAGCGCCAAGGACGTAGAGGCCGTCGCCGCCGTTTCCCGAAGCGGTCGACGCTCTCACCCTGACCGCAGCGCCGACGACGAAAAGGCCGTCGCCGACGCTGCCGGACGCGTGCAGGCCCGAGACGACGAGTCTGTCCGCAGCGAAGCCGACCAGTCCGTAATCGAAGTTGCGCAGCGTGCCGTTCTCGATCGTCACCCTGTCGTAGCCGTAGAGATCGTCGATGCCGTAGCGGCCCGGGGAGCGATCGCCGTGGATCGTGAATCCCTTCAGGTCGATCGTGACCCCCGGCGCGCCGACCACCACTCCGGGCAAGCGGCGGCACTGGAGATCGCGTGTCAGGACGGCGCTCTGCCTGACGACCTGCCCGCATGCGCTGATCGGCGTCGGCGCCCTTGCCTGGCCTGCCGAAGCGGCGGTCGAAACGACGGCGGCCAGCACGGCGAGCAACATGACCCCACAAAGCTTCATCTGCATTCTCCCGACCTCCTTCGAGCGCGGTTCTCTTCGCTGGAACGAGGCTAGGGGCGGAGCGGCTCGCCGCCATCGGTCTCACTACCTAAGTTGAGGGCCCGCGCTACCGATCTTTCTGCGCTCAACCGACTCGCAAGAAGGGCGCACAGGCCGGCCTGCTGCGGTTTCCGGCCGGGTCCGAGGCGACGACGCAGAAGCTAAGGCGGCGGCTCCCCAGCTGGCGCGGAACCGGCCAGCGCACCGTCGCGGAGTGCGTGCCGATCGCAAATGCCTGCGGCGATCCGAGGGTGGCGAGCAGTGAACGATCTTCGTAAACGCGGACGAGCGCGCTGCTACGGCCGCTATCGTCGAAGAGGTCGAAGCGGAGTGTCGCCACCTTCCCACGCGTGGCGTAGGCCGGGTGGGCGGTGACGAGCGGAGCGGTGACGTCGGGGGAGCGGAGAGCTCCTGCAGCCACAAGACGCTGGAGTGCGGCCGTGGCACTACGGGCGAGCTCGTTCGGATTGCCTGCGCTCACCGGAAGCGGGCGCAGCACCCGCTCCGCAGACGCCGTCGGACGATCGCCGTCGTAGAACCCGAACCCGACAGGCATGACGACGAGGAGGGGGCCGCCGTACCAGAGCCCAAGCTCGACGCCCAGGAAATGGGCGTACTCGCCGGGCTGGCCGAACAGCGACGGGATCGCGCCCAGATCCTCCGCGGAGAAGATCAGTGCGACCTTCACGCGGCCGCCGCCGGCATAGACACCGTCCGTGGCGCGCGTGAGCGTGGAGCGCGCGGCCAGCGAAGGTGCCCGATACGGAACGTAGACGTTCTGCTCGAGCAGCACGTCGCTGGCCGGGTCGCCGTCGGCGCAGGCCGGCCCGGCCACGGCGGCGAGCACGACCGTGGCGGCCGCGGCGGCTGCGAGCGTCCGAGGACGAAGCGAGGGAACCGCCATTCTGGTCAGGGCGAGACCGTCGCTTCGAGAAACCGCCACCGTCCGCCGTAACCGTCCCGTACGGCGGTCACGAACATGCCCGACCGCTCGTCGATGCCTGGTTGGTAGAAAGGGCTGTACGCGACGACGAAAAGACGATGGAGGCGCAGGTCGCGTCGATCGAATCCGGGCCGTGGCCAGGCCTTGAGCGCGACGAGCTTCCCGCGGGCAACGGTGCGCACCCACCACCGCGCGACCTCCGCCGGATCCCCGAACGACGGTCGTGAGCCGGTTCCAGGCGCGAAGACCCGCAGCAGCCATCGTTCCGACCTGAGTTCGTGGGCGTGCGCGCGGAGCACGATCGGATAGACCCCGCGCAGAGTCGGCAGGGGGAGGGTGCCGAGCCAGGCGCCGCTGACCAATCGAAGCGACCGCCACACGAACTGTCTGCCGCTGAAATCCGTGGCGCCATCAAGGAGGACCTCGAGCCCGCCGGCATGAACCCCGCGGACGGCTATCGTTGCCTGTTCTCCGAGTCGAACGACGGAAGGCCGAAGCTCGACCGTCACCGTTCCTTCGGCGGCGCTCGTAGACCGCGGAGCTCCGCGCCGTAGCGCAGACTCGGGGCTCGCGAGGTTGCCCTCTCCGTGTGAAATCGGCGCAGCCAGGCAGGCGGCGATCGCGATCGCGGTGAGCGCCGCGGCAGCTGCGAGCGCCCAAGGGGCGCTCGCAGTTGGGGTGGGTCGGTTCACTTCGCGCACGTCGTCGGCTGAGGCTTGTCGACTCGAAGCGCCGTTGACGGCGTGCCTCCCGGGACAACGAAGGTGACGGTGTCAACTGCCTCCTTGTCGGTCTCGTTCTTGACGATGAACGTGCTCGCGCCGGTCTCATAGAACGACTGCCCGGGCCCGAACGTCTCCGAAGAGCAGTCGGTGCTGTACCGGGTGAGTTGACCGGAGACGACCGTCGAGACGAGAAAGCCAGGATGGCTGTGCCAGCCCGAGGCAGCACCGGGTGCGAACCTGGCCGTCTGGGTCACGATCTCGGGTGACTGCAGCATCCCGACCGGGACCATCCCGAACTTCGCCGAGACGACCGGATGCAGGTTGAGCCACTGACCGAGACTGGTGACGCCGGCGCCCCGGAGGTGCGTTAGGAACTCCGGAAGCTGATCGACGGAGTACTGCTTGCCCTGCCACGTCAGGCCGTCGGCCTTGGCTGCGATGCCGGTGTTGAACGCCACATCCCCCTTCAGCGCACCGATCGACATGATCGTGTTGGTCTGTCCCTGGCCCGGCGTGGCCACCGCCACGGCGGCCCACACTGCGGCGCCGGCCAAGGTGCAGACGAGGATCAAGCGCTTCATCGGATACCTCCCATCCGTCGTGCTCGGATCGCGCCCTCGCGATCCCACTGGAACGACGGTAGGACGGGTCGGTGCGTCTGCCTACGGTGCGCACAGGCGACTTTGCCGAGGGGCTAGCACCTCGCTGTGGGGAAGCGGGCCTACTTGACGAGCCTCCGGCGACGGCGGACAGTGTCCCGACTCATCGGAGAAGGAGCCAGTGATGCACGATGGTCGACTCGACGATCTGCGCCGCGAGGCCGAGGAGTTGCGTGCGGCACGCCAACGTCTGATCGCGGCGGCCGATGCCGACCGCCGACGGATCGAGCACGAGCTGCACGATGGGGTGCAGCAGCAGCTCGTAGCGCTCGCGATCAACCTCCAGCTGGCGCGGCAGGTGCCGGACAGGGACCCTGGTGCATTGAACGCGCTGCTCGAGGAGATGGGTCGCGATGTGCAACTGGCGCTGGACGACGTACGGCGTCTGGCGGCTCGTGTCTACCCTTCGTCGCTGCTCGACCGCGGCCTGGTCGACGCATTGCGCGCAGCGGCAACCGTGCTGGCCATCCGAACCCGCGTCGAGGCGACCCACCCGGACGAGCGGTACCCGGCGGAGGTCGAGTCCGCGGCGTACTTCTGCTGCCTGGAAGCACTGGAGGCCGCAGCACGGCCCCAGCAGTCGGGAGGACGAGCGATCGTCCGACTGCGCCGAGAGCAGGACGCCCTCGTCTTCGACGTGATCGTCGAGGTCAGAGCTCCGGAGCCGTGGAACGACGAGGACCTGCTCGGGATAGGCGACCGGCTCGGCTCCGTCGGCGGCCGACTGGCGCCCTCGCCCGAAAACAGACGGGGCACCTGCCTCTCGGGGACGATCCCGATCCCTTAGTCAGCTTCAGCCAGGTAGAAGAGCACTGCCTTCACGCGCTTGTGGACCGAGGGCTCCCAGGTCAGATTGAGCTTCAGGAAGATGGAGTGGATCACCTTCTCCACCGAGCGCTCGGTCAGGAAGAGCGACTCGGCGATGGCGGCGTTGTTCTTGCCCTCGGCCATCGCGCGCAGGACGTCGCGCTCGCGCGGCGTCAGCTCCTGCAGCGGCGACGAGTCGGCGCCTGACTTGGCCGCGACCAGCGCGTCGACCACCTTCGGATCGACGACCGAACCGCCGTCGGCAACCGCGCGGACCGCGGCGACGAGCTGCTGGACGTCTTCGACGCGCTCCTTGAGCAGGTAGGCGCGCCGGGCAGTCCCGCCCTCGAGGAGCGCGAGCGCATAGCCGGGCTGCACGTACTGGCTGAGGACGACAACTCCGAGCTCCGGGTTCGACCGGCGGAGGCGCTCCGCGGCCTGGATACCCTCGTCGACCCCTCCCGGCGGCATCCGGATGTCGGTGATCAGGACGTCGGGCTGCTGGGCCTCGACCGCAGCGAGCAAGGAATCGAGATCGTCGCAGACCGCAGCGAGCTCCAGGTCAGGCTGGGTCTCGAGCAACCGCCGCAGCCCCTCGCGGACGAGGTAGTGGTCCTCCGCGAGCACCACCCGAATCGGCACGCAAGAAGGATACGAGGCGCCGCGTCCCGCCTCCAGGCCCGGCCGCGCCCGTGCTGCCAACTCGAACAAGACGGGTGCTGGCACGGTGGCCCCCTTCGGATCATGATGTCACGATCAGCACTCGTTCCGGCGGGCACCCAGAAAGGAGTCCGAAGATGAAGAAGCGGGCACTGCTGAGATGGCGGATGCTGCTCGGTGTCGGCGTTCTGGCGGCGCTCGTGGCACCCCTCACCGCAACCGGCGGCGGATCGGCAAAGGTCTCCACAAAGGACGACGCGACTCAGAGGCTGGCCGACCTCTATCGGATCGACCAGATCGAGGTGAAGTTCCACCGGGCCACGTCGAAGCACGACTTGAATCTGATGATGTCGCTCTGGGCGCCGGGTGCTGTCTTCAACATCGACCAGCAGACGCTGACCGGCAAGGCGGAGATCAGACACTGGTTCGCCACCGAGAACAAGGCGTTCAGGCCGAACCACCACTGGGAGTCAGACACCCCGACCTACAAGATCAGGACGAGTCTGAACGGGAACAAGGCGACGATCTACTTCGAGTGCCACTACATCGACCCGAACACCGGGCAGGTCGTGGCGGCAGCCGGAGTCACCCACACGCTTCAGAAGGTCAACGGAGAGTGGTTGATCACGAACTCGGCCGGGTCGACCGCCAAGCTCGGTCCCTAGTCGGCGCCGATGGCCCAGCCTGAAGTGCCCGAGGCGCCGCCCACCCGGCGAAAGTGGGCGGCGCTCGGCGCGATGAAGCGCCTGCTCGCGGGACTGGTCGCCCGAGCACCGGCCACCGTGCGCACGAAGCTCCTCATCGCGTTCCTCGCCATCGCCGCACTGCTCGTCCTCGTGACCGTACTCGGCCTTCAGGTCCTCGGGAAGGCCAACGGCCGGATCGAACGGCTGGCAACCGTCCAACTCCGTTCGGCCACCTACCAGGCGCTCTACGCCCACGCCGAGGACCTTCAGCAGACAATCGGGGTACGCGACGCAGGGACGCCGGCAATCACGCCCTACACCGGAGGCAAGACCCTCGAGGGAGGCCAGCGATGGAAGCTCGCGGATCTCGCGATAGCCAACACGCTCTCACAGATCGAGCTCGCGTTCACGGAGCAACTCTTCGGGTTTGTTCCACCGCCGGCCGATGAACGTGTCCTGCGCCGGATCCGCGCCGACTACCGAGGCGTCAGGCGAGCCCTGGCGGAGATCCAGAGGCTCGACAACAGCGGCGTGGCGGGATACAGAGCGCAGGCGTACGTGCATGCCGCTCGCACCGCCGGCGACGATCTCGAGGCTCGTGCGCAGAGTCTCGCCGGCCGGACCAGTGCCGAGACGCAGGCGCTCGTCGACGCGAACGGGAGCACGTATACGTCGTCGCGGAACGCCTTCATCGTCGTCAGCGCTGCGAGCGTCGTCCTTGCACTCGCGCTCGGCCTCGTCCTTTCGTGGGCCCTGATCGGCCCGATTCAGCGGACGGAGACGAGACTGGCCGAGATCGCCTCAGGAGACTTCTCCGGCCGCCTGGACGTGCCCAACCGAGACGAGCTCGGAACGTTGGCCGTCAACGTCAACCACATGAACGAGGAGCTGCGTCGGCTCTACGGTGAGCTCGAGACGATCAGCCGACACAAGTCGGAGTTCCTGGCCAACATGTCGCACGAGCTGCGAACGCCGCTCAATGCGATCATCGGCTTCTCCGAGGTCCTACGCGAGCAGATGTTCGGGGAGCTGAACACGCGTCAGCTCGATTACCTGGACGACGTTCTGCTGGCTGCGCGTCATCTGCTCTCCCTGATCAACGACGTGCTCGACCTCTCGAAAGTCGAGGCGGGCCGGATGGAGCTGGAGCTGAGCGAGGTGTCGCTGGCCGAGACCCTCGAAACCGGCCTGACGATGCAAGAGGAGCGGGCCAAGGACGCCCGAGTGGCCCTCGGCCTGGCGGTCGATCCGCCAGAGATCATCGTGCAGGCAGACGAGCGGAAGCTGCGGCAGATCCTGTTCAACCTACTGTCGAACGCAGTCACGTTCACGCCGCCGGGCGGGCGGGTGGAGGTCAGCGCGCGCCTCGTGGACGGCCTCGTCGAGGTCGCCGTGGCGGACACAGGGTCGGGCATCGCTCCCGAGGACCAGGACCTGATCTTCGAGGAGTTCCTCCAGGCCCACGGCAACGGGGACGGTGCGAGGCCGGAGGGCACGGGCCTCGGCTTGCCGCTCGCGCGCAGGTTCATCGAGCTCCACGGCGGCCGGCTGTGGGTCGAGAGCGCCCGGGGAACAGGCAGCACGTTCCGCTTCACGCTGCCCGTGAGACAGGAGGCATGAGCGAATGGACGAGCTCGTCCTGATCGTCGACGACAACGAGAAGAACGTGAAGCTCGTTCGCGACCTCCTCCGCTTCGCCGGCTTTCGGACGCTCGAGGCGCTCACCGCCGCGGCCGGCGTGTCGATGGCCGCCGAGCACCTGCCTCACGTCGTCCTCATGGACATCCGCCTCCCCGACATGAGCGGGAGCGACGCCCTGCGCCTGCTCAAGAGCGCCGGGGCGACGGCGGCCATACCCGTCGTCGCGCTCACCTCGCTGGCGATGAAGGGCGATCGCGAACGGCTGCTGGCCGAGGGCTTCGACGGCTACCTCGAGAAGCCCATCGACGTGCGGCAGTTCCCCGAGGAGGTGCGGAGCTACTGCCGCACGAAGCCGACGTGAACGCCCTGGCACCGCCCAAGGTGCTCGTCGTCGACGACACCCCTCGAAACGTCCGGCTGCTCGACGCCGTGCTCAGCTCGAACGGCTTCTCTGTCGCATCCGCGAGTTCGGGGTCGGAGGCGCTCGAACGGGTCTCCGACGACCCGCCCGACCTGGTTCTCCTCGACATCCAGATGCCAGGCATGGGCGGTTTCGAGGTCTGTCGACGGCTACGCGCCGGCGCGGAGACCCAATTCCTTCCCGTGGTCATGGTCACCTCCAGCGACAGCGAGATTCGCGTCGACGTGATCAACGCCGGCGCCGACGACTTCGTCGCGAAGCCGTTCAATCAGCAGGAGCTGCTCGCACGGGTGCGGTCGCTGGTCCGGATCAAGCGCTACCACGACACGATCGAGACGCAGCGCGCGGAGTTGGCCGAGTGGAACAAGACGCTGGCAGCGCGCGTCGAGTCGCAGGTCGAGGAGCTCGAGAGGATGCAGACGCTGCGGCGGTTTCTCTCGCCCACGCTCGCGGAGCTGATCCTCTCCCAGGGCGAGAGCATCCTCGAGAGTCACAGGCGTGAGATCGCCGTGCTCTTCGCCGACCTGCGCGGATGGACCGCGTTCAGCGTCAACACCGAGCCCGAAGAGGTCATGAGTGTCATCCGCGAGTTCCACAGTTCGATGGGCAGCCTCATCCGGGAGTTCGAAGCGACCGTCGGCTGGTTCGCAGGCGACGGGCTGATGGTGTGGTTCAACGACCCGGTGCCGTGTCCGGATCCGTCGCTCCGCGCGGTGCACCTGGGCACGGCCATGCGGACTGCGATGACGGGACTGACGCAGACCTGGCGACGGCGCGGACACGAGCTCGACTTCTCGGCCGGGATCGGCCTCGGCTATGCGACGCTCGGCAGGATCGGCTTCGACGGGCGGTACGACTACGGAGCGGTCGGCACCGTCATGAACCTCGCCGCGCGGCTCTGTGACGAAGCGAAGGCCGGCGAGATCCTCGTCAGCGAGCGCGTCCACGCGGAGGTCGAGAACGACGTCACTGCGGAGCCGGCCGGCGCGCTCCCCCTCAAGGGCTTCGTCAAACCCGTGGCGACGTACAGGATCGTCGACGTCATCACGGCTGGGGCGGACACGTCGTGCCCGCCCGAGCCGAGCCTCGACACCTAGCCGGTGCCGGCCCGCACCAGGCGCCCGCGAGCGGGCGTGAAGTTACGCGAGACGGCCATCCGCGGCTACGAGATCGTCCAGGTGTCGCCCGCGTGGAGCAGCTCGCGCAGGTCGCCTGCGCCCCGCTTCTCCTTTGCCGCGGAGATCTGCTCGCGCATCAGCTGGTCGTAGACCGGTCGCTCGACGTCGCGGAAGACGCCGATCGGCGTCGGGCCCTGCGGGGTGTGCGCGATCCGCGACAGCGCAAACGCGAGGCTCGAGGCCTCGTGGTGCTCGTCGTGCACGAGCAGCGCGACCTCCCCCGCCTCGCCGACGTCGACGAGCTCGCACGAGCCGTCGGCCCGCTGGACGACACCGCGCTCACCGTCCTCTCCGAATCGGATCGGCTGTCCGTGCTCGAGGCGGATCTGGTTCTCGGGATGATCCTTGACCGCATCGAAGGCGCCGTCGTTGAAAATGTTGCAGTTCTGATAGATCTCCACGATTGCCGTGCCCTCGTGGGCGGCGGCGCGGCGCAGCACCGAGGTCAGGTGCTTGCGGTCGGTGTCGATCGAGCGCGCGACGAACGTGGCCTCCGCGCCGATCGCCAGCGATACCGGGTTGAACGGATAGTCCAGCGACCCCATCGGCGTCGACTTCGTCACCTTGCCGAGCTCGCTCGTGGGCGAATACTGCCCCTTGGTCAGCCCGTAGATCTGGTTGTTGAAGAGGAGGATCTTGACGTTGACGTTGCGGCGCAGGGCGTGGATCAGGTGGTTGCCGCCAATCGAGAGCGCGTCGCCGTCGCCGGTCACAACCCAAACGGACAAGTCCGGGCGGGACGCGGCCAGACCGGTTGCGATCGCCGGCGCGCGGCCGTGGATCGAGTGCATCCCGTAGGTCTGCATGTAGTACGGGAAACGCGCGGCGCAGCCGATCCCGGAGACGAAGACGAGCCGCTCGCGGTCGATCCCGAGCTCCGGCATGAAGGTCTGCATCGCGGCCAGGATCGCGTAGTCGCCGCAGCCCGGGCACCAGCGCACTTCCTGGTCGGTCTTGAAGTCCTTCGCCGTCAGCTGGACGAGCCCGTTGCCGTTGCCCTCGCTCACAGCAACGCCTCCATGGCGTCGGCCAGCTCGGACGAGGTGAACGGGAGCCCGCGCACCTTGTTGTAGCCGGCCGCATCGACCAGGAACTCGGCGCGGACGAGCTTGAGCAGCTGGCCGAGGTTCATCTCGGGGACGAGCACGCTGTCATAGGAGTGCAGGACGTCGCCGAGGTTGCGTGGGACCGGGTTGAGGTACCGCAGGTGCGCCTGGGCGACCTTGCCGCCCCCTTCGCGCACCTTCTTCACCGCTGCGGTGATCGGCCCGTACGTACCGCCCCAGCCGAGCACGAGCAGCTTCGCGCCCTCGACGTGGTCGACCTCCAGGTCGGGCACGTCGATCCCGGCGACCTTCTGGGCGCGGATCCGGACCATGTAGTCGTGGTTGTCCGGGTCGTACGAGACGTTGCCGGTCACGTCCGCCTTCTCCAGGCCGCCGATGCGGTGCTCGAGCCCGGGGGTTCCCGGCACTGCCCAGGGCCGGGCGAGCGTCTGGGGATCACGCAGGTAGGGCATGAAGGCGCCGTCCTGGTTCGGCGCGGAAGCGAACTCGACCTCGATCTCGGGGATCGAGTCCGGGTCAGGGATCAGCCACGGCTCGGAGCCGTTCGCAAGGTATGCGTCCGAGAGCATGAACACCGGCGTGCGGTAGGTCAGCGCCACCCGGCACGCCTCGAGCGTCGCGTCGAAGCAGTCGCCGGGTGTCGCCGCCGCGATCACGGGCACGGGCGACTCGGAGTTCCGGCCGAACATCACGTTCAGGAGGTCGCCCTGCTCCGGCTTGGTCGGCATGCCGGTCGCCGGCCCGGCGCGCTGGATGTCGAGGATGACCAGCGGCAACTCGAGCGTGACCGCCAGGCCGATCGCCTCCTGCTTGAGCACGATCCCGGGGCCGCTCGACGTGGAGACGCCCAGCGAGCCGCCGAAGGACGCGCCGAGCGCCGCACCGACCGCGGCGATCTCGTCCTCGGCCTGGAATGTGCGGACGCCGAAGTGCTTGTAGCCCGCCAGTTCCTCCAGGATCCCCGAGGCCGGAGTGATCGGGTACGCGCCGAGGAACAGCGGCAGGCCGCTCTTCACGCCGGCGGCGACCAGGCCGAGGGCAAGCGCCTGGTTGCCGGTCACGTTGCGGTAGACGCCCGGCGCCATCTTCGCGGGCGCGACCTCGTACTGCACCGCGAACGCCTCGGTCGTCTCGCCGAACGCGTAGCCCGCCTGGAAGGCGCGGATGTTCGCCTCGGCGATCTCCGGACGCTTCGCGAACTTCGTCTCGATCTCCCCGATGGTCGCGTCGGTCGGACGCGTGTACAGCCACGACATCAGCCCGAGCGCGAACATGTTCTTGGCGCGCTCTGCCTCGCGGCTCGTCACGCCGGCGTCCTTCACCGCCTCCAGCGTCATTGACGTCAGCGGGATCGCGTGCAGCGCATAGTCGGCGAGCGTGCCGTCATCCAGTGGGTTGGACGCGTAGCCGGCCTTGTCGAGGTTCTTCTCGCTGAAGGCATCGGAGTTGACGATCAGCGTGCCGCCTTTCGGCAAGTCCTTGATGTTCGTCTTCAGCGCCGCCGGGTTCATCGCCACCAGCACGTTCGGCCGGTCGCCCGGCGTGAGGATGTCGTGGTCGGCGAAGTGGATCTGGAAACCGGACACGCCCGGCAGCGATCCAGCCGGCGCCCGGATCTCGGCCGGGAAGTCCGGCAGCGTCGACAGATCGTTGCCGAGCACCGCGGTCTCGCTGGTGAACCTGGCGCCGGTCAGTTGCATGCCGTCGCCGGAGTCCCCCGCGAAGCGGATCGTGACCTGGCTGATGCGCTCGACCGTCTTGGCCATCTGGTCTAGGTATAGCGCACCGCCGAACGCAGCGGATTGGCCTTGTTTACGGTTCGCCGGTGGGCTGGCGCATCGAGGGCGACTACTTCGAGTCGTGCAACTGCGAGGCGATCTGTCCCTGCCGCACTGTCGGCGCGATCGCCGGCGGACGCTCCACGTACGGCATCTGCTTCGGCGTCCTCTCGTGGCTCGTGCGCAAGGGCCACGCGAACGGCCTCGACCTGTCGGGGCTGGCGGCCGCCTTCACGATCCGGTACGACGACGACGAGCCTGGATCGCCCTGGAGCTTCGTCGTCTACGTCGACGAACGGGGCAGCGAAGAGCAGCGCACGGCGCTGGCCGAGATCCTGACGGGCAAGCGCGGCGGCGAACTAGTGCTGCGCCTGCCGTGGGTGCGCAAGCCGAGCGACCTGATCGACATTCGGTCGGCCGCGATCGACCTTCGCGTCGGCCCGGACGGCCACGAACTGCGCGTCGGCCGCGCGATCGAGCTGACCGCGCGGCATCCGGTCGAGACCGACGAGCGCGTGAGCTGCGGCATTCCCGGTCACCACATCGCCGGCGCCGAGTACTACGCCGACCGCCTGGCCGTCGCCGACGACCCCTTCGAGTGGGAGCTCGCCGGCAACTGCGCGTATGCCAGCGCATTCGCCTACTCCGGGTGATGCGGAACAGCACGGTCTGCCTGAGCTTCAGACTCGCCGCGCCTCGGCGCCGCGAGCTAGCTCGCCGCAGGCTGGTGGATGCCGAAGGCGGCGCCGCTCGGGTCGGTGAAGACGGCGTAGCGGCCGACCTGGTCCATCGACTCCGGCGGGACGACCACGCCGGCGCCGAGCTCCATCGCCTTCGCCGCCCTGGCATCCGTGTCGTCGACCGCGAAGTACGCCAGCCAGTACGCGACGGGCGAGCCGCCGCGCTCCTGCATCAGTCCGCCAACCATCGTCTCTCCGGCGTTGAACACGCGGTAGCCCTCAGCGAATTCCGACGTCGTCCAGCCGACAAGCTCGCCGTAGAAGCTCGCCGCTGCGTCCGGCTCCGTGGCATGCAGCTCGTCCCAGGCGAATACACCGGTCGGCGGCTCCTGCCCCCAGGACATGACGCCGAACGAGGCGCGTTGCGGATCGCCGAGGCACGCGAAACGCAGGCTCGCGTCGGGAAGCTCCGCCGGGCCCATGTACAGCTCGGCGCCCTTCGACTTCGCCGCCTCGACGGCAGCGTCCACGTCGTCGACGGCGAGGTACGGATACCAGTGCGAGGGCACGTCCTCCATCTCCTGCTTCACGAAGCCGGCATGGGTCCGGTCGCCTCTCTTCAGCATCGGGTACTCGAAGTCGCCCATGTCCGCCCTCTCGAGCTCGAGACCGAGGAGATCGGCATAGAAGCCGGTCGCCCCCTCGACATCGGTCGTGATCAGTTCATGCCAGGTGATCGCGCTCATGTCCGCTCCTCTGCCGCTGTGAAGACGAGGGCTCCGGCTAGCCACCAGAGAGCGTACGCAAGCCAGGGCACGCCGATTGCGTCGGTTTGGACAGCAAGTGCCAGCGTTGCGGTGAACGCGGCGGCGACCCCGGCGGCGAACACATCTCCGTGCCGCGCGGCGCGGATCAGACCGACGAAGAGCGCAAGGCTCCAGGCGATGAACAGCAACGCTCCGACCAGGCCTGTCTCCGCGCCGAGCTCCGTGTAGTTCGATTCGCCGGCTTCCAGCCTGACGTCGAAGCGCTGCGCGGTCGTCCCCGCGTTTCCGAGCCCGTAGCCCTGCGGATGGCGAAGCACCGTCCTGATTCCGTCCCGGAGGGAGTCGAGATGGCTCCTGATCGAGGGCTCCCCGAGGCTGACCGATCCAGACAGGCCACTCCCTTCCGGCAGCGGGCCTTTCGCCTTCGCCTGAGCCTCCTGGTAGGGCAGGTCGGACGCGAACCAGTGGGTGCGCGGCGCGATGTCGTGGAAAATCGCCGCGAACCCGAAGCCGACGGCGACGACGGCGACCGCGGCTCCCGCCGGCCACCAGCGGCGCCGGGCGGCAGCGAGCACGAGCAGCCCGATCGCGAGCGCGACCACCGACGAGCGCGAGAAGGTCCACAGCAGCCCTGCAGAGCACACGACCGCGAGCGCGACCGCCATCGGCCGCACGCGCCGGAAGGTGGCGAGCAGGAGCAGCGCCACCACGAGCAGGTAGGCGGTCGCGAGCGGGGAGACGAACGTCGACACCAGCCTGCGGAAGAGGCCGTCGCTCGTGTTGAAGGCGAAGTTCTCCGGTAGGCCGCCGGGCCCGTGGTAGTCGTAGCCGAGCTCGCGGTGGAAGTAGCCGACCGCGCCGGAGTGGCGCCACCACTCGATCGGCACCGAGTAGACCTCGATCAGCCCCCAGGTCGCCACCGCCGCCGCGGCGCCGGCGACGAGCCACCGGACGCGCGGCACGTCGAGCGGCAGCGAGCGGCCGAGGAAGTACGCGGCCACCAGGACGACGTCGTGCCGGAGGCCGTATGCGATCGCCCGGGTTCCCGCATGACCGTCGAGGGCACTCTGCGGGATAAGCGCATACAGGACGACCACGGCGGCGTAGGCCAGCGCGAGCCAGTCGACCAGCATCGGCCGGAACGGCAGCCGCCGCGCACGGACGGCGGCGACCGCGACCGACACCAGTGCGGCCGCCAGCACGATCTCCTTCCAGGCCTGGATCGCGTCCAGGGCGTGGCCGCGGATGCCGCCGCCGTAGAGCAGCGACATGACGATGTTGTGCAGCGGCAGGCCGAGCACGAAGGCGTAGAGCGCGACGATCGGCTTCCGGAAGACGACCACCGCGGTCGCAGTGATCAGCAGCCCGTAGGCGACCAGCGCGAAGGCGGTCATGCGCGCGTGAGGCGGAGGAACCGGTCGCGGCTGAAGCGGTAGGCGGAGGGACCTTCGTCCTCCGCCGCGACCTTCAGCCCGGCCGCGGCGAGCCCGCGGTCGAGCTCGCGCCGGGTCAGGCGGAAGCCTCGGAACGCCGCGCCCGTCTCCGGACGGCGCCCGAGCGCGATCAGCGGCCCGCGCAGCCCGCGCCACAGCCGCCCGGCCCGGCCGAGCACAGGCACCTGCACGTATGCCGCTCCGCCCGGCGCCAGCACACGAGCGAACTCGCGGAGATACGCCTCGACTACCTCGCGGTCCGGGAGATGCTGGAGCACGAGGTAGCAGACGAGCGTGTCCGCGCTCCCGTCCTCGACCCCGTCCAGCCGCTCGCCCGAGACGGCGACGAAGCTGACGTTCCGGGCCCTGACCGCTGCGCGCGCCCGCTCGAGCATTGCCGGCGAGACGTCGACGGCGACCACCTGGTCGAACCGCTCTGCGAGCGCTCCCGTCATTCGGCCCGGCCCGCAGCCGACCTCCAGGCAGGTCCCGCCGCGCGGGTCTCCGTCCAGGCGCCCGAACAACCCCGCCAGCTCGGACGCGCCGGTCGCCGGGTCGCCGACGTACACCGCGGTCTCCCCGGCGGCGAGCGCGTCCCACGTGCGGCGCATCTCCAAGCTCGGCAGAGGGTATCCCGCCGTTCCCGCCGAACCTGTGGAGGAATCGTCACACGAACGTTTCAACCCAGTCTCAGAGACTGGGTGGCAAGCGTCACTCGGAAGGCCGTGTCCTCTTTTGGACCAGACCGATCAGGGCGTCCACGACCACCGGATCGAACTGGCGCCCCGCCTGGTCGCAAAGCTCGGCGGCGGCGGTTTCGACGGGCAACGCCTTGCGATAGGGCCGATCCGTGGTCATCGCATTGAAGGCGTCGCAGCAGGCGACGATCCGGGCGATCAGGGGGATCTCCTCGCCGGCCAGCCCGTCGGGGTAGCCCGTGCCGTCGAAGCGCTCGTGGTGCGAGCGGACGATCTTCCCGACCTCCCCCAGAAGTCCGCCCACCTGCGCGAGCATCTTCTCGCCCTCCGCCGCGTGCGTCTCGATCACGACGCGCTCCTCGGGGGTCAGCGCTCCCGGCTTGTTGATCAGCTCCTTGGGGATGCGGATCTTGCCGACGTCGTGGAGCAGCGCGACGAACTCGGCGTCACGGCGGCCCCGGGCGTCGACCCCGAGCTCGTCAGCCACCGCGAGCACCAACTCGACGACGTCACGGCAGTGGGTGCCGGTGTAGCTGTCGTCGGCCTCGACCACGTCACCCAACAGGAACGCGGTTCCGCGATATGCGTGGCCGAGCTCGAGTGCCCGGTCGATGCCGACCTGCCGCTGGCGGGCAAAGACGCCGAGCAGGCCGATCAGAGGAAGGACGAGCAGGACTGCGGCGGGCCTGCCGACCGCCGCCATCGCGACCGCGAAGCCGATCGGGGCGAGCGCAGCGTCGAGCGTCCAGACCCAGACCATGAACCGTAGGTGCATCCGCGGCCGCAGGCGGAATGCGATCCATTCGCGAGCCGCCGAGCTGGCGTAGTCCAGGGCGAACTGCGCAACAAGTGCGGCGGCGAGGATCGGCCAGCCGCGCCAGGCCGGATCGGGCTCTCCCGCGGCCACCAGGACGAGCGCGGGGCCGACCGCGTGCCATGCGTTCGCCGGGAGAACGGCGATGCGCCCCAGGTGATGCGCCTGCCTACCGCCGGCGGCGAGCTCGCCTAGGCCGAGCCCCACCGCGACGGCCAGGGGCACCCAGGACGCCGGCAGCACGAACAACATCGGCACGAGCACGAGCTCGGTCGGGACGCCCAATCCCGCCCCCACCTCGAACTCGACCTGAGAGGCCGCGGCGTACACCGCGAGCAGCAGGAGCACCGTCCACGCGGACGGGCTCCGGCTCGATCCGTGCAGCAGCGCCAGCGGCACGGCAACCGCGAGGAAGCTTCCGCCCACCACCAGCGAAGCGACACGCTCCGTGCGCGCGAGCGGTGCCGAGCGACGTTCACGGGTCCGTTCGTAGAGGCCGTCGACCTCGGGATCGAGGTCGACGGACGTCGAAGAGGGCCGGTCGACGCCGGCCGCGCGCGAAGTCGCCATCGAGGACATCCGCCTCTGTTATCGGCGCGCGCTCGGCGCTCAGTCCCTCGTTCGGGTACTTGCACCGTCGTCACCACGAAGGGGGATGGGCCCGGCTCCCGACCGACGCACAGTGAGGCCGTGAGACATTCGCTCCGTTCCTTCTCGTTCCGTGCTGCACGCGCCATCGTCGCGCTCGCGTGCACCGGAGCCGCCCTCGCCGGCGCGGCGGGGGCCGCGCCCGCGGCAGGTTCAGGAGGACTCGCCTGCCCCAACCAGACGCCTTCGCGGCCATTCCTGCGCTGGCTCGATCCGGCGAACTACGTACTGCTTCAAAACGGCTCGCTCGAGAAGACGACCGGTTGGTCGCTCTCCGGCGGTGCCGGGCTGGTGACCGGAAACGAGACGTTCGCCGTCAACTCGACGAAGGACCGCATGTCGCTCTTGCTCCCGGCCGGCAGCTCGGCGACCTCGCCGCCGATGTGCATCACGCTGCTGCACCCGACGCTGCGGTTCTTTGCGTCCAACAGCGGCAATTCCGCCTCCATCCTGCAGGTCGATGCCGTCGTGAAGCTGCTCGGGCTCCGCCTGACGCTGCCGGTGGGCCTGCTGCTCGCCGGATCGGACTGGCAGCCGACGCTCCCGCTGCCATTCCTCACCAACCTGCTCGCTCCGGTCTCGAGCACCGTCGCCTTCCGCTTCACCCCGCTCGGATCGAGCAGCGGCTGGCGCATCGACGACGTCTACCTCGACCCGTACAAGAGCGCATAGCCGCCGGCGGGACCGGCCACTATGCTCGACCCTCGATGGTCGCCACCGACCTGCGCCCACGCGGCCCGTACTCGCTCGCCCTCTCGGCGCGTGGTGCCTCTGACGCATCACGCCGCTTCCGCGACGGGATTCTGAACGCCGTCGTGCCCGCCGGCCGCGGGGTCGCCTGGCAGAGGCCCGACGGCGTCGTCTGCGTCCGCGCGACCTGCGAGGAAGCGCTCGATCAGGTGCGCTTCTGCCTCGGGATCGATGACGACCACACCCCGTTCGTCTTGCGCTTCCAGCGCGACCCACTGCTCGGCACGACCGTGCGCCGCCTCCGCGGGCTCCGTCCCGTGCGTCTCGCCACCGTCGCCCACGCTCTGCTCCGGGCACTCTGCGGCCAGTTGATCCTGGCCAGCGAGGCACGGGCGATGGAGCGGCGGATCATCCGCGCGGCGACCGACCGGCGTGACGGCCTGAGCATCCCGCCGACGACAGCCGACCTCGCCCGCTTCTCACCGGCAGAGCTGCGGAACCTCGGTCTCCATGCCCGCCGCGGCGCCACGCTCGCACGACTGACACGCTCGATCGAGCTCGAGCGGTTCAAGGACGAGCCGACTGCAGCAGTCTCCGACCGGCTCCTGCGCGAACGCGGTCTCGGCCCGTGGTCGCTCGGTGTCGTCTGCCTCGAAGGGCTCGGTCGTTTCGAACGAGGCCTCGAGGGCGACCTCGGGCTCGTCAAGCTGCTCGGATCGATGCGCGGCCGCCGGGTCGAGGGGTGGGAGACGGCGGAGCTGCTCGAGCCGTACGGCGAGTGGTCGGGGCTGGCGAGCGTCTACCTACTGGCCGGCTTCTCTCACGGCCTGATTCCCGCGGCCCGCGCCGCGTGAGGCCGCTGATCTCGACGGGATCGGTCACCCGCAACCCCGACTTCACCGACCATCTTCGAATTCTCGAGCACGCGCCCTCGAACGAACTGGAGCTCTCGATCTACTCGAGCTGGGACGAGCGGGTCGTCCACGACCTGCGCGGGTTGCCGGTCGTCACAGTCCACGCCGACAAGCGAATCGGCGCGACCCTTTCCGGCCCGAACCCCAACCTCGACCGCTTCGCACTCGACTGCCGAATCGCCGCCGCGTTGGGCGCCGGGCTGGTCGTGCTCCACCTGTGGGAGCTCCCGGACGGCGACCGGTACCTGGAGCGCAACCTCGACCGTCTCCCGGCCCTGCTGGACGTCGCCGACGAGCACGGCGTCACGCTGGCGGTCGAGACGATCCCGTGCACGGTCGGGACGCCGCTCGAGAACGTCCGTCGCGCCTGTGAGCGCGATCCGCGCTGCCGGGTCACGCTGGACACCGAGTTCCTCGCGCTCCACGGCCAGCTCGACCAGGCACACGAGCTGGGCGAGCTGATCGCGCACGTGCACGTCAAGGATTTCGACCCGGCGGTCTGGGGCACGAAGCCGCGCCGCTATCTGCTGCCGGGCGAGGGCACCCTCGACGTCGACGGCTGGCTCCGACGCCTTCCCCACGACGGGACCCTGACCCTGGAGATGTCCGCAGTGGGACCAGAGGGCCAAATCGACACCGAACGGCTCGAGACCGCGGTCGCCTGGCTGCGTAGACTCGTCCCGTGAGCCGGCGCGTTGCGATCCTCGGCTGCGGGAAGATCGGCGAGTCGCTGCTCGGCGGCCTGCTCAGCGCCAAGTGGCGCGAACCGAAGGAGGTCGTCGCCACGTCCCGCCGCGACGAGCGCGCGGGCGAGCTCCGCGGTCACTACGGAATCGAGGCGACGCTCGACAACGGCGAGGCCGTCAGCGGTGCCGGGCTGGTGGTGATCGCCGTCAAGCCGCAGGACATCGAGTCGCTCCTCGGCGAGATCGGGCCGCTCCTCTCACCGGAGCAAACAGTGCTTTCGGTCGCCGCCGCGATCCGCACGGCGCGTATCGAAAGGCACGTTACCGCCGGCGTGCCGGTCGTCCGCGCAATGCCGAACGCGCCCTCGGTCGTCCACGAGGGGATCGCCGGGATCTGCGCGGGCTCACACGCCGCGGAGGAGCACCTCGCCCTTGCCGAAGAGTGCCTCTCGCACCTGGGTGCGGTGGTGCGCGTAGCGGAGCCGTACATGGATGCGGTCACGGCAGTCTCGGGCTCCGGCCCGGCGTACTTCGCACTGCTCGCAGAAGCGATGATCGAGGCAGGGCTCCTGCTCGGGCTCTCGCGTGAGGTGACGACGCAGCTGGTCGTGCAGACGATGCTCGGCACCGCAAAGCTCCTCCGCGACGAGCGGGTCCACCCGGTCGAGCTGCGCGAGGCGGTGACGTCGCCGGGAGGAACGACCATCCGCGCAATCCGGGAGCTGGAGGCGGCCGGGGTGCGGGCGGCGTTCCTGAACGCGATCCAGGCCGCGATGGAGCGCTCGCAAGAGCTGGCCGAGGACGGCGGTTGAGCCCGGTCGACCTCCGCGTCGCCGAGAGCGCCGAGGAGGCAGCGGAGACCGCCGCCCAGCTGATCGCCGGGGCGGCAGGAGCGGGTGGGCACATCGGCGTGTCCGGCGGCTCCGGACCGCGACCTGCGTACGAGCGCGCCGGCATCCTGCGTCCGGATTGGAGCGGCGTCGAGCTCTGGTGGATCGACGAACGCTGTGTCCCGCCCGTCGACGGGCAGTCGAACTACCGCGTCGTCCGCGAATCTCTCCTCGACGGCCTCGCCCGCCCACCGGCCGAGGTGCACCGCATCCGCGGGGAGCTCGAGCCCGAGGCGGCGGCAGCCGAGTACGACGCCGCGCTACGGGGCGTCACTCTCGATTTCGCAGTCATGGGCGTCGGCCCCGACGGGCATACCGCCTCGCTTTTCCCGAACGCGCCCACCCTCGACGAGGCCGAACGGCGGGCGGTCCCCGCCGAGGCCGGGATGGAGCCGTTCGTCCCGCGGGTCACCATGACGCGGCCGGCTCTCGCAGAGGTCAGGACCATGGTCTTTCTCGTCACGGGCGGGGGAAAGGCGGAGGCGGCCCGGCGTGCCTTTGCGGAAGGGCCGTCGCCGGAAACACCGGCCAGCCTCGTGCGAGGCATCGAGACAATCGCGGTTCTGGACCGCGCCGCTGCCGCCGCGCTGTAGAACAAGCTCCGCTATTTCGGGTAGTAGCCCCACTTCGCCTTGACCGGCGAGGTGAGGTCGCGCAGCCGCTCCGCCTCTTCCGGATCGATCCGTCCGAGGCGCTCGGCCTGCTTGCGACGCTTGCGCTCGCGGCGCTCCTCCAGCCGGCTCCTCAAGCTCACGGCAACAGATCAGACGTCAGATCGGCGGCCATGTTGCGTCGCGCGGCCAGCGCCTGGAGCACGAGGACGGTGTCGGCCACCGGGACGTCCTCGAGGTAGTCGCCGCGGGCCTCGAACGACTCGAGCACCGACTCGACCGCCACGACGTAGCCGACGACGTCCTCGGCCGCGATCATCGCGAGCGCGTCGCCGACGTCACGTGGGAAGTCATTGCGGATGCGGATCGCGTCGGCATGGATCCGCGCCCTCTCCCGGTCCTCGAGCACGGAGCAGGCGAGCGCCGCAGCGTAACGGCCGATCGGCGACTCCGAGTCCGCCGCCCCCTCGGCCAGTGCCCAGCGGGCCGCCTCCTCTGCGCCGGCCCCGTCGCCGGCGAGCACGAGCGCCTTGATCGCGCCGATCGGCCGGCCCCAGCTGCCGGGAGGCGCCTCCGCATAGCTCTCGCGCCAGCGCTGCGCGGCGAGCTCGAGCCACGGTCGCGCATCGGCTCTCTGCATCAGGAGGCAGAGGCCCGCTCCCCAGGCCGCGTTGCCCATCCGGGTGAGCTGGCGCTGACGTTCGTCGCCGCCGTCACCCAGCCGCTGTTCCCCGTCGCGATAGCGCCTCGTTTCGCGCTCGAGCAGCGCTCCCCAGTCGGCCACGTGGCAAGTATCGCGGTTCCCTCGTTCGAGGCTGGCCGCGGCCCCGCCCGACACGCTATGCTTCGCGGCGTGACGCCCGCCGGGGTCTCGGGCGCCTTCTGAGAACGTCGCAGCGCACTGCCGCTGCCCCTATGCAGGAAACCACCGCTCAACTCTTGACTGCTCCTGAGGCAACGAGCTCGCTCGTTGCCTCGGCCGAACGCGCCGCGGCCTGGGCGGGCGAGCCGTTCCTCCATCCCGATGAGGATTCCGGCCAGGTGCTCGCGCCCGGAACCGCCCGGCGCCGTGCGCTGGACGATGCTCTGGCCGAGATCGACGCCGGGTCGAAGGAGCCGTCGTCCGATTGGAAGATCCGCTACGCGCTGATGCTCGGTCTCGAGCGGGTGCTCAGCGAGAAGCCGCCCCATCTGAAGTCGGGGACCGAGCTGCGCCGCCACCAGGTGGACGCGCTCGCCGGGATGCTGACCGAGCTGATCGCCGCCACGCAGCGCCAGCCGGAAGCGGTCGCCGACGAGGCGGAGGACGACTACGACGAGGACGAGTACGAGAACGGGGAGAACGGCGAAAACGGCGACAACACCGCGCTCGAGCCCGTCGAGGAGCTCGAGCCGGCCCAGGAGCTCTCGCCGCAGGAGGACCCGGGCGCGATCCGCCGTTACCGCTTCCGTCACCCGACCGCGTCGGGGAAGACGATCGCCGCCGCCGGCTTCGTCGAGGCCGCACGGACGATCGGCGTGCTGATCCTCACCCACCGGCGGCTGCTGGTCAGCCAGTTCAACCGCGAGCTGAAGGACGAAGGCTACGACGAGAGGATCACGCCGGAGATCACCGGCGACGGCGCGCCGCCGAAGCGCAACCCGATCACGATCCAGACCTACGCGTGGTTCGCCCGGCATGTGAAGGAGCTGAACCGCGAGGCGTACCAGCTGGTCATCTGCGACGAGGCTCACACCGCGCTCGGCGAGAAGACGAGCGCCGCCATCCGCAGCTTTCCGGAGCCGGTCTACATCGGCATGACCGCGACCGAGCAGCTGATCGCGAAGCAGGTTTCCGACGTCTTCCCGGCCTCGGTCGACGACCTCCCGCTCGGCGACGCCGCCCGGCGCGGACTGATCGCGCCGCTCCGCTGTCTGCGTGTCCCGCCGGCGGCCGCGATCAACTCGGTACCGATCGTCGGCGGCGACTTCGATCAGGTCGCCCTGGCCAAGGTGCTCGATCACGTCGCCCTCAACCAGGCTGCCGCCAGCCTCTACCGGGACCGGTTCGACTCGACGCCCGGGATCGTCTACGCGGCCGGTGTCGACCACGCCTACAACCTCGCACAGGAGTTCCGCGCCGCCGGCCTGAAGGCCGAGGCGGTCAGCGGCCGCACACCACCTGTCCGCCTGGCGGAGATCCTGGCCGGCTACGAGCGCGGCGAGATCGACGTGCTCGTCAACGCGATGCTGCTCGCCGAGGGGTGGAACTCGCCGCGCGCGACCGTGGTCATGCACCTCGCACCGACGGCCAGCAAGCGCGTCTACCAGCAGCGGATCGGCCGGATCATGCGGCTGCACCCGCGCAAGGAGGCGGGCATCGTCGTCGACTTCGTCCAGAAAGGCGCGACGCACTCCGACCGCGTGGTCACGCTCCACTCGCTGCTCGGAGCGGATTTCTACCGCGAGGGCGCCCGCGTGACGCCCGCGCCGCGCCGCCGCGTCCAAAGGCGCGCGCGTCGGCGCCTGTCACCCGCCGCATGGCTGGTCCCGGTCACGCCCGACGTCAACCGCCGGCTTGCCGTGATCCAGCGTGAGTGGCAACGCGTCGATCCGCGCTACCTCGACGAGGAGGAGCAGCGCTTCTGGGCACGGATCGCCGGCCGGCAGGCCCGTTTCGACGACCGCGTCGGCCTGGTCGAGAAGCTGAGCGCCCGTGCGAGCAAGGCGGCGCTCGATCAGTTCCTGTTCACGTGCGCGGCGGAGAACCCCAACCGGCGGCTGCGCCTGATGGCACTCTCCGACCGGGTGTCGACGCCGGTCGACCGGATGAGCTTCGACGACCTCGTCACCCTGGTCACGCAGGCCCCGCCGTGGGAGAAGGACCGCGTGCAGGGCGTTCGCGTGCTGCTCCGAGCGATCGGCGAGGGCAAGCCGGACGCACCCGACCAGATCCTCGCCCGCTGGACCTGGCGCCTGGCGCGCGCAGTGCGCAAGGTGCTCGACCGCAAGGCGAGTGCCGAGTACCCGGAGGCCAAGAGGTTGCTCGGCGCCCTCGCGAACTCACGAGGCCAGCGGCACGAGGAGAACGCCGTCAAGCTGGCCGCGGCGGCCCAGGAGCTCCCGATCGGCACCGCCGCAGCCCTGCTCGCCTCCGCCGACGGATACACGCCCCGCGCGAATCACCACCTCGAGGCTGCCCGCGAGACCCTCGGCACGATCAGCGAGGTCTCGACCGCGCTCGCAGACGACCTCCCCGCGCCGAAAGCGCATCCGGGGCGGCGGCGGCGACGGCGGCGGAAGAAGAAGCCGGCCGCTGCGACTCAGGCCGTCCAGGGCGGCGCGGAGCAGAACGGCAGCGAACCGGCCGCCGCGCAGGTGAACGAATCTGTAACAACCGGGCAGGCTCCGGCGTCCGAATAACCAACGATGGTCCTCGCGATCGTCTTCGCGTTCGTGGCGGGGCTGATCACGGCTGTTTCGCCGTGCGTTCTGCCCGTGCTGCCGATCGTCCTGGCGGGAGGCGTCGGAGAGAACAGGCGCCGGCCGTTCGCGATCATCGCCGGGCTCTCGCTCTCCTTCCTCGTCTCGATTCTCTTCGCGACCTGGATCCTCGACCGGCTCGGGCTGCCGAAGGATCTGTTGCGCAACATCTCGATCGCGCTCCTGTTCGTCATCGCGATCGTGCTGATCGTCCCCAGGGTCGGTGAGTGGATCGAGCGCCCGCTGACGCGGCTCTCTCGGCGCCCGGCCGGCGACCTCGGCGGCGGCTTCGTGCTGGGCTGCGCGCTCGGATTCGTCTTCGTCCCGTGCGCAGGCGTTGCGCTCGCCTACGTCACCGCCTCTGCCGCGTCCGGGGACTTCGGCCTGAAGGCGTTCCTCGTTGCGGCCGCCTACACGCTCGGCTTCTCGGTCGTCCTGCTCGCGATCGCGCTGGGCGGGCGAGCCGCCAGCCAGCGGTTGCGCTCCGGAATGCAGCGTTTCCGGATCGTCTTCGGCGCGATCATCGCCGCCCTGGCCGTCGGGCTCGTCTTCAACGTCGACGAGGACCTGGCGAAGGTGTCCTTCCCGACGTCGTCGCTGCTCACCGATCTCGGGAAGGACTCGTTCAAGCGCGGGCAGAACGTCGTCGAGGATCGCACGCCGGCCGCGTCGACCGACGAGGCGCTCCCGGACTACGGTCCGGCCCCGAACTTCGCCGCCATCGACGGATGGCTGAACAGCTCGCCGCTGACCATGCAGGAGCTGCGCGGCAAGGTCGTCCTGGTCGATTTCTGGACGTACTCGTGCATCAATTGCCTGCGGACACTGCCGCACCTCGAGGCCTGGTATCGCATGTACCGGAAGGCCGGGCTCGTGATCGTCGGCGTCCACACGCCCGAGTTCGCGTTCGAGCACGTGCGCTCGAACGTGCGCGCCGCCGCCAACCGACTCGGCGTCCGCTACCCGGTGGCCCTGGACAACGAGTACGGCACCTGGAACGCGTACGGGAATCAGTACTGGCCGGCGGAGTACCTGATCGACCGGAACGGCGACCTTCGCCACGCGCACTTCGGCGAGGGCGAGTACGGCGCCACCGAGGAGGCGATCCGCAGCCTGCTCGGCGAGAAGCCCGGCTCGCCGGCCTCGGACCGCCTGCGTGACCTGACCCCGGCCGGACCGCTGACGCCGGAGACGTATCTGGGCTACGGGCGAATCGACCGCTTCACCGGCTCGAAGCTCTACCCGAACAAGGAGGCGACGTACACGTTCCCACCCGCGCTGGGCAAGGACGACTTCGCCTACGGCGGACGGTGGACGGTGCGGGTCCAGCGGATCGTTGCCGGGAAGCGCGCACGCCTACGGCTCCGCTACTACGCGAGCAAGGTCTACCTCGTCCTCGGCGGCCACGGAACCGTGCAGGTGCTGGTGGACGGCAAGCCTCACGGGGTCGTGCACGTCACCTCGGACCGCCTGTACACGCTGGTCGATGGGGACTCGATCGACGAGGCCACGCTCGAGCTCCGGTTCTCACCCGGCGTTTCTGCATACGCCTTTACCTTCGGCTAGTCACGCCAGGTCGGTCGAGGCGGCGGAAAACGCTACTGCTCTGTTGCGGCCGGCCCGTCGCCCTGCTCGTCCCGCTCCCGCAGGAAGCGCGACAGCTCCGCGGCGAGCGACTCGCCCGACGGGATATCGGACTCGTCGATCTCATCGGCACGCCGCTCGAGCTCCTCGACGTAGGCGGCCGTCTCCTCGTCGCTCGCGATCGCCTCGCTGACCTGGCGGACATACGCCTCCGCCGCCTCGTCCAGCTCGGCGGTGTCGATCTCGGCGCCGAGCAGGTCGGCGAGCCGGCTGCACAGGGCGGCGGCCGCCTTCGGGCTCGGCGCGAGCGAGACGTAGTGCGGCACGGCGGCCCAGAGGCTCGCGGACGGGATGTTCGCGCGCTTGCAAGCGTCATGGACGACGCCGACGATGCCGGTCGGACCCTCGTAACGCGATGCCTGGAGCCCGAGCTGCTCGATGAGGCTGGCGTCGGTGGCGCTGCCGGTGACGGGCGCGTCGCGGGTGTGGGGGACGTCGGCGAGCAACGCACCGAGCGTGACCATGAGCTCGACCCCGAGCTCCTTGGCGAAGTCGACGATCAGCCCGGAGAAGGTGCGCCAGCGGAGGTTCGGCTCGATGCCGAGCAGGAGCACGGCGTCGCGCTCCAACCCTTCGGGCCGAGCGTGGTAGAAGACGGTCTCGGGCCAGTCGATCCGGCGGGTGAAGCCCTCCTCGAGGCGTACCTGTGGGCGGGTCGACTGGAAGTCGAAGAAGCCTTCCGGGTCGATCTCGGCGAACCGCCGTGCGTCCCAGGCCTTCGCCAGGTAGCCCGCGGCCAGCGAAGCACCCTGGCCGCCGTCGTTCCAGCCTCTGAAAGCGGCGATCAGGACGGGCCGCTCGAGCGCGGGGCGACGCGCAACGTGGAGCTCGGCCATCGAGCCAGTCTACGTCGAACCGGAACGCACGGCGGCAACCGGGCGCCACATGAACGCCACGAATCCGACCGTCGCCGCCCATACGGTCGCCGCGACGGCGACGTGCACGAGCACGAGCCCCCACGGCAGATGCGTCCGGTACTGGATGTCGCCGAGCGCCATCTGCACGAGCACAAGTCCGGCGAGCCCGACCGCTCCGGCCGCGTACCGCCCTCCGATAGCCGAGCGGCGTGCGAGCAGGTAGCCGATCAGGAACATCAGGCTGCAGCCGAGGACGGCGACCGCGGCCCCGTGCAACAGGAGCGCGGGATGCAACCGCCAGAGCCGGTAGACGTCCTTGCCACCGGAGTGCGGCCCTGCAGCCGTCGCGATCGTCCCCGACACGAGCAGGGCGAAGCAGGCGATCGCGACCCCCACCCCGGCCAGCCGTGGCTCGCGGTCGAGCGGAGGCGCGTGCCCGCGGTCGAGCGCGACCGCCTCGAGTGCGACCACGACGGCCGCACCCAGGACGGCCACCGAGAGCAGAAGGTGCGGGATGACGAGCGCCGGATGGAGATGTGCGTAGACGGTGATCGCGCCGAGCGGCGCCTGCGCGGCCGTGCCGACGAAGGTGGCCACCGACAGCCACCGCGCCCAGCGCGACAGCCCGCGCGTCCACCACGCGCCGACCGCGAGCGCGAGGGTCAGGATGATCGTCACGCTGGCGACCATCCGGTTCCCGAACTCGATGTACGAGTGGTAGCCCTTCTCCGGGAAGGGCTGGCCCGGCTGGCACCCCGGCCAGTGCTCGCAGCCGAGCCCCGAGCTCGTCAGCCGGACGACGGCGCCGGTCGACACGATCAGCCAGAGGGCAGCGACCGACAGGAACGCAAGCCGTCGGAAGGCGGTGGACGAGAGCTCGTGTGCGCGCAGCCGCGAGAGGCGCGTGGACTCGACGTGCACGGTTTCGAGTCTAGTCCCCGTCAGTCGACGTGGACGCCTACGCCCGCCTCGACACGGCCGATCCGGCGCGCGAAGAGGCCGCGCGCCTCCCACTCCGCCTGCAGCGCCGGCCCGCGGTCTGCCGGAAGCGAGACGAGCAGGCCTCCGGCCGTCTGCGGATCCCAGCCCAGCGCCACGAGCTCCTCGGAGACGCCGTCGGCGACGGTCACGTGCGTGGCCGCGAAGTCGCGGTTCCGGCCGTCGCCACCCGTCTGCTCCCCGGCGCGCGCGACCTCGAGCGCACCGGCGAGGACCGGCCATTCGTGCGAGTCGAGCACGAGATTGACCCCGCTCCGCTCGGCGGTTTCGTAAGCGTGGCCGAGCAGCCCGAAGCCGGTGACGTCGGTGACCGCGTTCGGTCGGAAGGCGCGGAGGACGTCGGCCCAGTCCCGGTTCAACGTGGTCATCCACTCGACCGCGGCGCCGACCTCGGCGTCGCCCGCCAAGCCGCGCTGTGCGCCGTGCAGGACGAGCCCAGTGCCGAGCGGCTTGGTCAGGAACAGCGCGTCCCCGGGCTTCGCTCCGGATTTCGGCCACACGCCGTCGGGGTGCACAGTGCCGACGACGGCCAGCCCGTACTTCGGCTCGCGGTCGCGGATCGTGTGTCCGCCGGCAAGGATCGCACCGGCTTCTCGCACCTGCGCGTCGGCGGCGTCGAGAATGGCGGCGACCGTCTCCTGCGACAACTCCTCGGGGAACTCGGCGATCGAAAGGGCCAGCAGCGGCAGCCCACCCATCGCGAACACGTCGTTGAGGGCGTTCGTCGCCGCGATCGTCCCGAAGTCGCGTGGGTCGTCGACGAGTGGCGGGAAGAAGTCGAGCGTGAAGACCAGCGCGGTGCTGTCGTCGAGGCGGTAGACCGCGGCGTCGTCGGCCGGCGAAAGCCCGACAAGCAGGTCCTCGGCCTCCGCCGGGACGAACCCGGCGAGCAGCTCCTGGAGGCGGGCGGCGGGGTACTTGGCCGCGCACCCGCCCGAGGTGACGAGCTCGGTGAGCTTCACGGCCACGTCGCCAATGGTATGGAGCGCGCGCCGATCTGCGGGGAGAGACCCCTCGGGAGTCAGTCCCTGAGGAGGCGGCGCACCGCTGCAGAGAGCTCCGCCTCCGACACGGAGCCTTCGAAACGGGCCTTGATCCGCCCGTCGCGCCCCACCACGAAGACCCACGGCTCGCTCGGCAGGCGCCACTCTCGGAACCAGCGGTTGAAGCCCTGCGCCGGGTTGTTGTCCTTGTAGACCTCGACGTGGACGAACCTGACGCCGCTGCCGGCGAAGCGGCGCTGGACCGCCTGGGCCACGTCGACGACGGGCCCGCACGTTCGCGAGCTGCAGAACTTCGGCGTCGCGAACACGAGCACGAAGGGCGCGTGGGCCTTCACCGAGTCGGCGACCGAGTAGCGGAGCAGGGACACATCGGGCGGGTCGGCGGTGGTCAGCGAGGCGACGTCGCCGTGGGCGGACGCGAGTGTCGGCGTCCGCGACGGGATCGCCCGGTCGCCGACCGCTGGCGCCTGCGGGCGCCGCCGCACTTCGAGGTTGGCGATCCCCTGGATCTCGGCCCCGTCGGGCTGCGCGACGAGTGTGTACTTGCCCGGCCTTGTCAGCCGGAAGCGGGCGACGTAGATGCGAGTCACGCCCCCGGTCGCCGACTCGGACTTGCCGGGGATGCCGATCGGCTCCAGCGCAGCCTGCGTGGAGGTGGTCGGCGGTCTGTCCAGTGACGGCCCGACCCACACACGCGCGCGCGGCCGCTCGACCGACCTCGACTTGGAATCGATCACGAGGAACGTCACGCGGACCGGACCGACCGCGTAGTCGGAGGTTCCCTGGATCAGCGCGACGTCTGGACCGGACCGCCCGAGCTCGGCACCGAGCGTTCCAGGCTCGGCACCGCCGGTACTGCTTGTACTGCTCCCGCAGCCCGCGACGCCCAGCGCCGCGACCAGCACAACGAGGAGGCGCGCGTGCCGCACGCCTCGAGTGTAGATCCCGGCCGGCCGCAGCCGGTGGCGCGAACTAACGAGGGCCGTCGGAATAGGCCTTGACCAGCACGCCTATGTCTCCTTTCGGCTAGAAGCGGAAATCCTGCAGTGCCTCGGCTGCCCGCCGGTAGAGGCGGGCCGCCTCGCGATCTGCATTGCGCTTCTGTGCGAGATCGCCTTGGGCGACCCAGGCCGCAGCCCGGTGACTGACCGAGGACAACTGCTCGAAGCTCTTATCGGCAGCAGCAAGCATTTTTTCAGCCTCATCCGGGCGATCCTGCTCGAGCAGGGCACGGCCCAGCACGAGCTGCGCCGTGCCGATCCCCTGCAGGTAGTCCGGCCGGTCTCCGAAGAGCTGGAGCGCCTTCGTCGCCTCGCCCTCCGCCAGCGCCGGCTCGGACACGTCGAGGTGAACCTGCGCCAGCGAGCACATGGCGAGCCCGGCCTCGGGCTCGTCGCCGGACTCGAGCGCCGCCTCGTGCGCGCTCGCGAGCAACTCGACCGCCCGCTCGGGGTTGCCGAGCGTGAAGTTCAATCCGCCCAGGTTGTTCAGCAGCCGGCCGACGTTCGCCCGGTCCTCGAGCTCCTCGTAGTACCCCCGCGCGCGTTCTGCGTACGTCCGGGCGAGGAGCCAGTGCCCTTCGCGCTCGGCCACGAGCGACGCCTGGAAGTAGGCCTGGGCGGCGGCACGGCGGTCGCGTCCGGCTTCCGCCAGCTCGAGTGCGCGCTCGACGTCCTCCCTGGCCGCCTGCCAGTCGCGCTGCCGGCGATAGCAGCGGGAACGCCAGTCGAGGATGTCGCAACGCAGCTGATCGCACGGAAGGCCCGAGCGGTCGGCGAGCTCGAGCGCCGCGGTGAGCAGCGAGATCGCGGTCGAGATGCTGGAGAGGTGGTAGCGGCACACGCCGAACCGGAACAGCACGGCGGCCCGGTCGACGTGGGAGCAGGCAGGGCTCTCGGCCAGGTCGCGGGCCCGTTCGAGCAGGCGAAGCGCTTCCTGCACCGATCCCGACTGCGCGAGCGCCCAGGTCTCGCCGAGGAGCGAGCGCAGCTCGAGGTCGGCGGCGCCCGTTTCGGCCACTGCCTGGCGACCCGCCGCGAACGTCTCGGCTGCATCGGCGTGCTCACCTCGCTCGGACAGTGCCTCTGCGCGTGAAAGCGCCGCCTCGACCCGGCCGCGCTCCTCGGCGCTGACGCCGCCGATCAGATAGGCGGGCTCCACGTCGAGCTGCCCGGCCAGCCACTCGAGCGTCTCGATACCCGGGCGGGTCTTCCCGCGCTCGATCTGGCTGACGTACTCCTTCGAGAAGCGGCCTCCGGCCAGCTGGCTCTGAGTCAGGCCCGCGGCCATCCGCAGAGAACGGAGCCGCTGCCCGACTTCACCGTCCCCACCGCTCTCACGCTGTTGCTCTGCTCGAATCGCCTTGGTCATGCGCCCTCCGTGGTGAAGCAAGCGTATCGCACATTTGCTTCACCGGTCTACTTGACAGAAGCAGCCATGCCTTCTATAGTCGAACCCACTTCGACAGCGCCCGCCGCAGGAATCACCCAGGGCGATGTCGAGCGAAGGTCTGATCAGAAGAGAGCCCCGGGGGCCGCAGCCGGGGCTCTCGGCCTTTTTAGGGCCGCGGCTCTCGGCCTTTTCAGGGATGGGTCAGAGCGGGCTATCTGCTCAGATCCCAGGCTCCGCCGGCCCGGCACTGAGTCGGGTCCCAGTAGCCAGGCGGTGCCGTCGACCGCGTCGTTTCGAGTGCGAGGCTCTCGAGCCGCGCGGCGCGCGCCGAGCCGAAGGCGAGGGCGCGAGCGAGCGAATACACGAGCTGCACGCCGTAGCAGTTCGCTCTGGCCTCGTTCCCGATGCCGTAGGCGTGGGTCGTCTCGTGCAGCACGGTCACCAGGGCCAGCGCTCCCGAAGTGCTCGGAATGCGGCTGTCGATCAACACCTGCGCATTGGTGCAGGTGGTCGGCGACAGGTGCAGCCAACGCGGTTGGCCTCCGAACCAGAAGGCCAGGGTGACGACTCCGGGCTCGTCGCTTCCGCCCCCTGCGCTGGCCAGCACCGAGGGCCAATCTTGCCTCGACCAGCAGGCAACGGCCAGGCGACGCGGAACTCCCAGCGATTTCATCGTCGCGTAGACGGTCGCCGTCAACCGCACGTGCTTGATCGACTTCCCGGTGTACCGGGCATTGGAGGCGAGGAGCGGTGCGCTCTCGTAGGTCTTCGCTACGGGCGTCGGAGGACGTGGCAGTGGCGGCGGAGGCGGTGGAGGCGCAGGCGGAGGAGTCAACGTGTACGCGAACGGGCCGGCGTCGTCGTGGTAGGGCTGAGCGTCCACAGACAGGGTCGTCTGGACGGCGAAGTCGAAACTCGAACCGATGCCCAGCCTCGATGCGACCACCACGAGCGAGTCGGCAGACGGAGACCTCGCCGAGGAGCAACCGGCTGCCGCCGGGATCGACGTGGTCGCGAACGAGCTTCCGTTCCACTGGGCCACGCTCGCCCCACGAGTCGAGCCATCGAGCAGAAGGGCGTAGTCGAAGCCGCTGGAAGGCGAGCCTGTCGATGGGTTCCTGTCCACGTCGAGGTAGATGGCGACCGAATCGCCGGTACCCGCGCAGGCCCGGTTGGCGTAGCCGATCCTGAAGCCCAGCGCACCGGATGCATTGTCGAAGGCGGTGATCGCCGTGAGATCGGGAGCGAGACCGCCGTCCGCGTCCCCGGCCGCATCGGCGTGGCCCTGCTCGGAGACGGCATGCTGCTCGAACGGAGCGGCTACCGCCGAAGGCGTGAACTGCCAGGCGGCAGAAACCGCGCAGGCCCCGACCACGGCCAGGATCACGGCCGACCGCCTCATCCCGACACCGACCCTATTCTGCTGCTCGAAACCTGTCCATTCGCGGTTTCGAGTAGCCCGGTTCCTCGCCGGGCGGCTGGCTATCAGCCCGTACCGCTCAACCACGCCCGCCGGGCGGCACGGATCCGCTCGAGGTCGTTCGCGGGCAGGCCGCCGAGGCGACCGGCGACCGCGGTCAACAGGCCGACTGCGACGAAGATCCACGCCTCGGCGCGCGGATCGCGCTCGGCTGGGATCGCCCCGGCTGCCTGACAGCGGGTCACGACCTCGGCCACGAAGGCATGCACGTCGCGAAGGTGGCGCCGGAGATAGCGCCGGATCTCGGGGTCGTCGCCGGACTCGGTCAGCGCCTGCAGCCAGAGCTGCGCGACCGCCGAGCGCTGCTCCTTGAACTCGAAGAACGCCTCCGCCATCGCCTGCGTCCACGCGCGAGGGTCGGGCTCGTTCGCGACCGCGTCGTCCCACGCTGCTCGGACGCGCTGCCAGGCCGTTTCGATGCAGGCCAGGTAGAGCGCCTGCTTCGAGGCGAAGTGCCGGTAGAGGATCGGCTCGGTCACGCCGGCCTCGCGGGCGATCTCGGCCGTGGTCGCGCCGCGGTACGAGCAGCGCGCGAAGACACGGCAGGCGGTGTCGAGAACAGCTGCGCGCCGCTCTTCGGCCGGGAGCCTGGGCCTCGCGGTCATCCCGCCTCGAAGGCGACGGCCCGCTCGGGCTCGTGGCGCGCACTGCGCCCGAGAGTCAGGGCAGCGACCAGCGCGCCGACCAGGGTCAGCGCGGCCGCCGTCAGGAGCGCGTGGTGGAACCCGTGGATGAACGCCGACGGATTCCGCACGCCTGGCGACGCCGAGGCCGCGACGATCGCGCCCATGATCGCGATGCCGAGCGAACCGCCCACCTGGCGCATGCTGTTCAGCACGGCCGAGCCGACGCCCGCCTTGTCCGCGCGAACGGACTGCATCGCCGCGGCCGTGGTCGGGGCCATCGCGGCCGACATGCCGACGCCACCGAGCAGCATCGCGGGCAGGAGATCCCAGAAGGTCTCGTGCTCGCCCATGCGGGCGAAGAGGATCAGGGCCCCGGTGAGCACGATCATCCCGCCGACCACGAGCGGCCTCGGCCCGATCCGGTCGGACAGGCGGCCGGCCTGAGGCGCGAGCAGAATGATCAGTACTGTCCAGGGCAGGAACGATGCGCCGGCCTGGATCGCCGAGTAGCCGAGCACCTGCTGGACGTACAGCGAGACGTAGAAGAAGACGCCGAACATCGCGAGCCCGGTCAGCAGCATGACGGCGTTCGCCCCCGAGAACCCCTTGTTGCGGAAGAGCTCGAGCTCGAGCATCGGCAGGCGCTGGTAATGCTCGAGGAGAAGGAACGCGACGAGCGCGACCACCGCGACGGCGAAGGCGGCGAGGATCCGCGTGGAGGTCCAGCCGTAGTTGTTCGCCTCGATCAGGCCGTAGATCAGCGCGAAGAGGCCGACCGTGGACGTGACCAGCCCCGGAACGTCGGGACGCTGTTCCCGCGAGGTGTCCCGCGACTCGTCGATGAAGAGGTACGCGGCGGCGATGCCGAGGACGCCGACCGGGATGTTGATGAAGAAGATCCAGTTCCAGCTGATCCGCTCGGTGATGATGCCGCCCACGAGCGGGCCAATCGCGAGCGCGAGCGCGGAGACCCCCGCCCAGACCCCGATCGCCGTCCCGCGCTGGCGCGCCGGAAAGGTGGCGACGATGATCGAGAGCGTTGCGGGGTTCATCAGGGCGGCGCCGAGACCCTGGACGACCCGCGCTGCAATCAGCACGGTCGCCCCGCCGGCGAGCCCGCAGGCGAGCGACGAGCCCGTGAAGACGACGAGCCCGATCACGAAGATCCGTCGGCGGCCCATGAGGTCGGCCAGCTTGCCCCCCGTCAACATGAAGGCGCCGAAGGTGAGCGCGTAGCCCGTGACGACCCACTCGAGCTCAGAGATCTTCAGGTCCAGGGAGCGCTGGATCGTCGGGAGCGCCACGTTCACGATCGTGTTGTCGAGCATGATCATGAACAGGCCGAAGGAGACGGCCGCAAGGGTCCACCACTTCCGGTGCTCCTCGTCGACAATGCTGGCAAGAACCTTGGCGCGCATGGTTAGTGCATGCTAACAGCGGTAGGGTTGCGCCCGTGACAGAGGTAGTCTGGACACCGTCGGCGGAGGTGCTCGAGCGCGCGAACGTCCTCCGGCTGATGCGCAGGCACGGCTTCTCGTCCTACCGCGACCTGGTCGCCCGCTCGATCGAGGATCCGGAATGGTTCTGGCCGGTTGCCGTCGAGGACACAGGGATCGAGCTGTACGAGGCGTGGTCGGAGGTGGTCGACGTCTCGCGCGGTCCCGAGTGGGCGACCTGGTTCGCGGGTGCGAAGCTGAACATCGCCTGGAACTGCATCCACCGGTGGCGGAGCGACCGGGTGGCTGCCGTCTTCCGCGGCGAGGACGGTGCGCGGCGCGAGCTGACCTTCGCCGAGCTCTCGGACGCGGTCACGCGGCTGGCAGAGCGGCTCGCCGAGCTCGGCGTCGAGCCGGGCGACCGCGTGGCGATCTACCTGCCGATGTCGCCCGACGCGGCGATCGCCTCCCACGCCTGCGCGCACATCGGCGCCGTCCAGGTGCCGGTCTTCTCCGGCTTCGCGGCGCCGGCGGTCGCCCAGCGCCTGGTCGACTCCGGCGCGAAGGCGGCGATCACCGCTCGCTCGTCGCTGCGCCGCGGCCGTGAGGTGCCCATGCTCGGCATCCTCGAGGAAGCACGCCGGGAGTCGTCAACGCTCGAGCACGTGATTGTCGCGCCGTGGGACGAGGAGGTCGCCGGCTGCCCCGGCACGCTCGAGCCCCTCGCGGTGGAGGCCGAGCATCCGTACCTCCTCACCTACACCTCCGGGACGACCGGGAAACCCAAAGGCGTACTTCACGTCCAAGGCGGCTTCCTGATCTCGATCGCGCGCGAAGCCTGCTACCAGGCCGACGCCGGCCCCGACGACGTCGTCCACTTCTCCACGGACATGGGCTGGATCATGGGGCCCTGGACCGTCGTCGGTTGCGGCGCGATGGGGGCGACCCTGGTGTTCGCGGAAGGCGCGCCCGACTGGCCCCCCGACCGGTTGTGGCGGCTCGTGGAGGAGGAGCGCGTGACGATCCTCGGCTGCTCGCCGACGCTGGTGCGCGCGCTGATCCCGCACGGGGTGCCGGAGGGGGATCTGTCCTCGCTGCGCGTCTTCGTGACCACCGGGGAACCGTGGAACCCCGACCCGTATCGCTGGCTGTTCGAACGGATCGGACGGTCGCGCGTTCCGATCGTCAACATCACCGGCGGCACGGAGGTCGGCGCGGTCTTCCTGGGCTCGTCGATCGCCGAGCCGATCAAGGCGTGCTCGGTCGGCGGGCCGGCGCTCGGCATGGCGATGGACGTGGTCGATCCGAACGGACAGTCCCTGGTCGGCACCGGCGAGGTGGGCGAGCTCGTATGCCGAAAACCCTTCCCAGGGATGACACGGGGGTTCTGGAACGACCCGGAGCGCTACCTGGAGACCTACTGGCGCCGCTTCCCGGGCATCTGGACGCACGGCGACTGGGCTTCCGTCGATGCCGACGGCTACTGGTTCCTGCATGGACGTTCGGACGACACGTTGAACATCGCCGGCAAGCGAATCGGGCCGGCCGAGATCGAGTCGGCTGCGGTCGCTCACCCGGCCGTGATCGAGGCGGCCGCTGTCGGCGTGCCCCACGAGGTCAAGGGCGAGGTGGCCTGGCTCTTCTGCGTGCTCGCGCCGGGGAGATCGGCGTCGGCCGCGGAGGTGGCAGACCTGGTCTCCGCCGACCTGGGCAAGGCATTCGCGCCCGACCGCGTCGTCTTCGTCTCCGCCCTGCCGAAGACGCGCTCGGCCAAGATCGTGCGGCGGGCGGTCCGGGCAACCGCCCTCGGGACCGATCCCGGCGATCTCTCCTCGGTCGAGAACCCCGAGGCGCTGGAGGCGATCTCGACAGCTCTGCGCTGATATAGTTTTCGACTAAGAGGCGAAAACTCTGAGACTCGCACTCGCACAGATCAACACGGTCGTCGGCGACCTGGACGGGAACCGGTCGCTGATCCTGTCTCGCCTCGAAGAGGCGCGCGAGGCGGGTGCTGACCTCGTCCTCTTCCCCGAGCTCGCTGTCACCGGGTATCCACCCGAGGACCTGCTGCTTCGGCCGGCGTTCGTACGCGCCGCTCGGCGCTCGCTCGACGAGATCGCTCACGCGACCGCCGGGACGACGGCCCTGGTCGGCTTCCCGTCGTTCGACGGCGATCTCTACAACGCCTGCGCCGTTTGCTCGGATGGCGCGGTGCAGGCCGTCTACCGCAAGCGGTTCCTGCCGAACTACGGCGTCTTCGACGAGGAGCGGTACTTCGCCTCGGGCCGTGACCTCGTCCTGCTCCGTCTCGGAGAGTCACTCGTCGGCGTGACCATCTGCGAGGACATGTGGCAGCCGGGGCCGCCGGCGACCGATCTCGCGCTCGCCGGCGCGCAGCTGCTGGTGAACGTGTCCGCCTCGCCGTTCCACGTCGGCAAGGACCGCGACCGCGAGGAGATGTTCCAGCAGCGCGCCCGAGACACGTCGAGCTTCGTCGCGTTCGTGAACGCGGTCGGCGGGCAGGACGAGCTGATCTTCGACGGCCACTCCGTCATCCTCGACGACGAGGGCGAGGTGCTCGCCCGGGCCGCGGGCTTCGAGGAGGCGCTGCTGGTCGTGGAGGTCGATCCGACCGCGGCGATGGGGAGACGGCTGAGCGAGACGCGGCGACGCGCGCTGGGGCGCGAGCGCGAGGAGTTGCCGCCGGTCGAGACGATCGTGCTCGTCGACCGCAGGGGACAGACCCTGGAGGGGTCAGTCCCGACAAAAGACATTGCGCCTCTCGAGAACGACCTCGAGCAGATGCGCCTCGCCCTCGAGCTCGGGCTCCGCGACTACGTCGAGAAGAACGGCTTTCGCGACGTCGTCGTCGGGCTGTCCGGGGGGATCGACTCCGCGTTGACCGCCGCGCTGGCGGTCGGGGCGCTCGGAGCAGATCGCGTGCACGGCGTCTCGATGCCCTCGCGTTTCTCGTCGGAGGCGACCCGCGGAGACGCACGGCGACTCGCCGAGAGCCTGGCCATCGACTTCCGCGAGCTGCCGATCGACGAGACCGTGGCCGACTTCGAGCAGGCGCTGGCGCCGAGCTTCGGCGGCGTCGAGCGCGACCTGACGGAAGAGAACCTCCAGGCGCGCGTCCGCGGCGTGCTGCTGATGGCGCTGTCGAACAAGTTCGGGTGGCTGGTCGTCGCCACCGGCAACAAGTCGGAGCTCTCGGTCGGCTACGCGACGCTCTACGGGGACATGGCCGGCGGGTTCGCTCTCCTCAAGGACGTCTTCAAGACGGACGTCTTCCGCCTGGCCGAGCACCTGAATGAACGCGCGGGCCGGGAGCTGATTCCTTCGTCGATCATCGAACGTCCGCCGAGCGCGGAGCTCCGCGAAGGACAGCTCGACCAGGACTCGCTGCCGCCTTATCCCGAGCTGGACCGGGTGCTGGAGGCCTACGTCGAGCTCGACCGCTCGCGGGAGGAGTTGCTCGGCGACGGCTTCGACCCCGACGTCGTCGACCGGGCCCTGTCGATGATCGACCGGGCCGAGTACAAACGCCGGCAGGCACCGCCCGGCGTGAAGCTGAGGCCGAAAGCATTCGGCCGAGACCGGCGGACACCGATCACCAACCGCTGGCGCTGACGCTCGCGGCGCGGTGCCGCACCCGGCTCGCTCGCACGGGGGAAACGGCCGGTTTCCCCCGCAGGCCCCCTTCCCCCAATCACGCTCGCCCCCATGCAGCCTGCGTGGGCCGCGCCCGCACATGTCGGGCGCGGCGGCTATACATCTCGCGCTTCGAATCGACGGGTGACCAACTCCCCGGCCTTGGACACGTGCTCGATCATGCGCTGCCGCGCAGCGGCGGGATCGTGGCGCTCGATCGCTTCGAGGATCGCCTCGTGCTGGGTGACATTGTCTTCGAGCAGACGTGCATTCTGGCCGAGGACGATCCAGGTCAGGTCACGCGGGAAGCTGCGGTGGAGATGGGCGATGGTCGCCTGCAGGCGGCGGTTGCCCGACGCCTCCTGGATGACGCTGTGGAAGAGCTCGTTGCCCTCGATCCACTCCGCGTGCGCCTCCACCGCGTCCGAGAAGAGCTGGTTGCGGCGGCGGCGCCAGGCGAGCAGCGACGCCACCGAGCGGCGGAAGTGGGCTTGCGCCGTCCGCAGCCTCTGCAGCTCGTCATCGCTGATGCAGGTCGCGGCGAGAGCAGCAGCCAGTCCCTCGAGCTCGGCGCGGACCTCGTAGGCCTCGCGGACCTCTCGGGCGCTCGGTCCCCGGACGAGCGCCCCGCGTCGAGGCAGCACCTCGACAAGGCCGCTCGCCTGGAGCTTGCGCAGGGCCTCCCGCACCGGCGTGCGGCTGACCCCGAACTCGGCCGCAAGCGACTCTTGCCGGAGCCGCGCCCCCGTCGGGATGGCGCCGCTGAGCACGCGCGACTGGATCTCCGCTGCGAGCTCGTCCACCAGCGCGGCGTCGGTCTGGCTCATGTTCCGGCGCGAACCCCGTCGCGCACGAGGCGGAGCCCGACGAGCCCGAGGAGCACCGCGAACACGAGCTTGAGCGTCGAGGCGGGCAGCAGCAGCGCCAGAAGGGCTCCGCCCGCCGCTGCGATCGCGCCCACGGTTCCGAACCGCAGCGCCTTCCCCAGGTTGCCGACGCCACGCCGCCGGAGCTCGAGACTTGCCACCACCGCAGTGGGGAGGACGACCACGAGCGACGTCGCCTCGGCCGCGTGTTGCGACAGGCCGAGCGCGAGAGTCAGAAAGGGCACGATCAGGATGCCGCCGCCCACGCCGAGGAGCCCGGCGGCGACGCCGGTGCCGACGCCGAAGAGCGCCAGCCCCGCGAGCAGAGCCACGGTCACGACCGGATTCCCATCGCCACACCCACCGCGACGAGGAAGATCCCGAACACGATCCGGAGCACTCGCTCGTCGATGCGCGCCAGCCAGGCAGCGCCGACTCGCGCCCCGACGACCGCGCCCACGGCGAGGGCGGCGGCGTCGACCCAATGGACGTGGCCGGCCAGGCCGAAGGTCAGGATGCCCGCGATGCTGATCGGCACGATGGCGCCGATCGACGTCGCGTGCGCGTCGCGCTGGTCGTAGCCCGCCCACAGCACGAGCAGCGGCACCATCACGACGCCGCCGCCGACCCCGAGCAGCCCCGACAGCAGCCCCCCGGCGAGCCCGATCGCGACCAGCCGTGGGTCCAGCGGGCCCAGGGAACGGGGCCGAGTGGGCGAGGCTGTTGCTGCGGCGTCGGCCACGCTCCGACGATACCACGCTTTTGGATCCAGTTGACTCGATTGTGGATCCAATCTCGATCGTGGATCCAATCTAGTGTTCACCATTCCTTCCTATCTCTGGGGAAGGCAAGCGCGGACCTCAAAGGAGGGGGCTCAATCCGCACGACCCCGCCACCGTCGAGTTCCTGTGCGACCGAGTCGCGGTGATGTACCTGGGCAAGATCGTCGAGGAGGCCGAGACCGAGGAGCTGTTCGCGGCGCCGCTGCACCCGTACACGCAGGCGCTGCTCTCGGCGGCGGTCGTCGCGGACCCGGCTGCACAGCGGGCCCGCACGCGGGTCGTGCTCGAGGGCGACGTGCCGTGCCCGCTCGCCCCGCCGTCCGGGTACCGCTTCCGCACGCGCTGCCGCCTGGTTCACCGCGGCCGCGAGTCGACACAGCTCCTCGACCGGGCGAGCGAGCCGGCATGACGTTCACGACCAGACCGGAGCTGCGCGGCACGTTCGGGATGGTCGCCTCGACCCACTGGCTGGCCACGGCCGCCGGCATGGCCGTGCTCGAGCGCGGGGGCAACGCGTTCGACGCCGCAGTGGCGACCGGCTTCACGCTCCAGGTGGTCGAGCCCCACCTCAACGGGCCGGGCGGCGATCTGCCCGTTGTCTTCTGGTCGGCCGAGCGCGGCGAACCGCTCGTCCTCTGCGCACAGGGGGTCGCGCCCGCGGCTGCGACGATCGAACGCTTTCACGAGCTGGAGCACGAGCTCGTGCCCGGCACCGGCCTCCTGGCCGCCTGCGTTCCGGGTGCCTTCGGGGGCTGGGTGCAGCTGCTCGCCGAGTTCGGCACCTGGCGGCTCGAGGATGTCCTCGCGTTCGCGATCGGATACGCGGACGAGGGGTACCCAGTGGTGCCCGGGATCACGATGACGATCGAGCGAACGGAGGAGCTCCTGCTCACGTGGGAGGGATCGGCGGCGCTGTACCTCCCTGTCCCCCGCCCCGGATCGCTCTTCCGGAACGCCGCGCTCGCGGCGACGTACCGGCGAATCGTCGAGGAGTCACGCGGCGGATCGCGTGAGCAGGAGCTCGAGCGCGCCCGCGAGCTGTTCTACGAAGGGTTCGTCGCCGAGGAGGTCGACCGTTTCTCTGCCGCGCAGGGAGGGCTGCTGACGGGAAGCGATCTGGCTGCGTGGAAACCGGCGCTCGAGCCCCCCGTGACGTTCGACTTCCTCGGGCTCACGGTGTGCAAGACCGGCCCGTGGGGCCAGGGCCCAGTCTTCCTCCAGCAGCTGGCGCTACTCGACGGCTTCGACCTCGCGGAGCTGTCGGACGCCGAGTACGTCCACGTGGTGGTCGAGTGCGCGAAGCTTGCCTTCGCCGACCGCGAGGCCTTCTACGGCGATGCCGACGTCCCGCTCGAGCGGCTCCTGTCCCGCGAGTACGTGGACGAGCGGCGACGCCTGGTCGGCGACACCGCGTCGGACGAGTTGCGGCCCGGCAACGGCGGACGGCTGCCCAGCCCGGTCGCGGCGACTGCGACCGTCGGCGGCGGGGAGCCGACCCGCGGCGACACCGTCCACCTCGATGTCGCCGATCGCTTCGGCAACCTCGTCTCCGCCACGCCGAGCGGCGGCTGGCTCCAGTCGTCGCCGGTGATCCCGGCGCTCGGCTGGCCGCTCGGCACAAGGGCGCAGATGTTCTGGCTCGAGGAGGGGTTGCCGTCGTCGCTCGAGCCGAGGCGCAGACCTCGGACGACGCTGTCGCCGACCATCGCGTTGCGCGACGGAGAGCCGGCGCTGGCGATCGGCACGCCGGGCGGCGACCAGCAGGACCAGTGGTCGCTGCACGCGTTTCTCCGCCACGTGGTCTTCGGCGACGACCTCCAGGCTGCGATCGACGCGCCGTCGTTCCACACCGACCACTTCCCCTCCTCGTTTTTCCCGCGCGAGTCCTTGCCGCGATCGCTGGCACTTGAGGCCCGCTGGGGCGAGAACGTGGCGGAGCAGCTCCGCCGGCGCGGCCACGACGTCACCGTCACCGATCCGTGGTCGCTCGGACGGGTCAGCGCGGTCGCACGGGAGAACGGCCTGCTCAAGGCCGCCGCGAATCCCCGCGGGATGCAGGGGTACGCCGCCGGCCGGTAGGAGCCGGTCGAACAACTCCCCGGATTGGCGAACCCGGCGCAGCCGGCCGGCGTCCTGGTCGGCCGGGCTGGTGCGCGAGAAGCGTGCGCCACGACGGGTCGACGACCAGGCCGCGGACACCGTACCGCCAGGGTTTCACGGAACCAGGACGCGCAGCGCCCGGAACCAGTACAGACGCTCGGAGTACGGTACTGCGGCGTTCGCCGGCGAGGTGGACGGCAACACGAACAGCATCGTCTCACCGAGCTTGTGCTGCTGGCGTCCGTGGTCGGGCCGCTCGCGAAACGGGCCACGGTACGCCTCCTTGCCGACGAACGCGATCGCACGCGGGCGCAGCTCCACTGCCAGCCGTTCGAGCCGCGCGGCGGCCCCCGCGAAGTCGGCGGCGCGGAGGTCGCTCGAGCCCGGCGTGGTGCGCGGCGCCGCATTCGTCAGCCCGATCCTCCAGCGCAACACGTCGAACTGCTCCCGCGGCGCGACCAGCCGCGGCGTGAACCCGGCGTCGTGGAGGAGACGCCAGAAGTCGTTCCGCGGGTTGGCGAAGTGCTCCGCGGCCGCGGCGGACACGCGGCCGGGGTTGATCCCGCAGAAGATCACGTCGAGATCGGGCGCGAGGACGTCCGGCACGGCGCTCTCGACGCCGCTCGAACCTGGCTTCCGCGCTACTACGCCGCCTCGACCGCGGGGAGATCGCCCTCCGAGCTCTCCCGCTGGTGCTTCTCGAAGAGCCTGAGCAGCTGCTCTCCCAGGAGCCCCCCGCTCGGGCGTTCGGATTCGGACTCCCTGATCACCGCGACCGTCGAGTCGCGGTCACCGTAGAGACGGGTGTAGCACTCGGACTCGCTCAGGGGCCGGAGCCTCGTCACGGTCCGAACGTAGCTTCTGGACCGGACGGACCCGCTAGGTTCTTCCGCATGGCTGAGCCAAGAGCGAGGGTGTTCGGATACGAGGTCGCCTACGACGGAACGGCCGTCGCCACCGCGCAGCGCACGAGCGTCGAGGTGCCCGAGAGCTGGTCGCCCGAACACCTCGTCCTCGCCGCCGTGCTCGACTGCTCGCTGACCAGCCTCCGCTACCACGCACGGAAGGAGGGCATCGCCGTGAGCGCAAGCGGCACAGCGTCGGGGACGGTGACCCGGCGCGAGGAGGACGGCCGTTTTGCGTTCGTGGAGATCGAGGCGTGTTTCGACGTGCACCTCGAGCCGGCGCCGACCGACGTACGCGCGCTGCTCGCGAAGGCGGAGCGCGACTGCTTCGTCGGCGCGTCGCTCACCGCCCCGCCGAGCTACACCTGGAACGTGGCGTGAGGGTTCTGCTGATCGGCGGCCCGAAGTTCCTCGGCTACGCGCTGATCGAGGCCGCCCTGGCGCGCGGGCACGAGGTGACCACCTTCAACCGTGGTCAGACGAACGCCGATCTCTTCCCAGAGCTCGAGAAGCTGTACGGCGACCGCGACGGAGAGCTCGGGCCGCTCGAGGACCGCACCTGGGACGCCGTGCTCGACACCTCGGGGTATGTCCCTCGGCACGTGCGCGACTCGGCGAGGCTGTTGGCCGGGGCGGCCGACCGGTACGTGTTCGTCTCCTCGATCTCCTACTACGCCGACTACTGCAAGCCGCGCGTCGAAACCGACCCGCCCGAGCAGCTCGGGGACAAGCCCGACGACCGGCTGCTCGCGGACTACTCCAACTACGGTGCGCTGAAGGCCCTCTGCGAGCAGGAGGCGGAGCGGGCCTTCGGCGACCGGGCGATTCTCGTCCGTCCGGGGCTGATCGTCGGGCCCAATGATCCCACCGACCGCTTCACCTACTGGCCGCGCCGAGCCGAGCGCGCTGGGCCGATACTCGCCCCTCCCGACCAGCCGGTGCAGATGATCGACGTCCGCGACCTGGCCGCCTGGACGATCCGGCTCGTCGAGGACGGTGGCTCAGGCCCATACAACGCGACCTCACCGCCCCACGCGATCACCTTCGATTCCATGCTGGAGGCCTGCGCTGCGACCGACGTCGTGCGCGTCTCGGAGGAGTTCCTGGCCGAGCAGGGCGTGGAGGGCTGGAGCGACCTGCCGTGCTGGATCCCACCGGACGACGCCGACTTCGCGGCCTTCCAGCGCGTGCCCGTCGACCGGGCGGTGGCAGCCGGCCTCACCCTCCGGCCGCTCGCCGAGACGGCCCGCGACGTCCCCGAGTGGACGGGCAAGGCGGGCCTGACGGCCGAGCGTGAGAGGAAGCTCCTGGCAGCGTGGGAGAATCGCCAGTCGTGAGTCTCGACGTCGCCGCCGTCCGCACCCGGTTCCCCGCTCTGCGGCGCGACCTCGTCCTCTTCGATGCCCCTGGCGGCTCGCAGGTGCCGGAGGAAGTGATCGAGGCCATCGGCGCCTATCTGCGCGAGTCGAACGCGAACGTCAGCGGGCCCTACGAGACGAGCCGCCGTACCGAGGCCCTGGAGGAGCGCGCGCGGGCCACTGCGGCACGCTTCCTCCGCTGCAGCCCCGAGGAGACCATCTTCGGCCCCAACATGACGACGCTCAGCTTCGCGCTCTCCCGCACCGCCGGTCGCGACTTCCGCCCGGGAGACGAGATCCTGTGCACGAGGCTCGACCACGACGCCAACGTCTCTCCGTGGCTCGAGCTCGCCCAGGACCGGGATCTGACGGTCCGCTTCGCAGACATCAACGACGACACGACGCTCGACCTCGACGACCTGGAGCAGCAGCTAACCGACCGGACGCGCGTCGTCGCGTTCCCTGTTGCATCCAACGCGGTGGGAACCCTGACCGACGTGCGCCGGATCGTCGACCTCGCGCACGACGCGGGTGCGATCGCCTGGGCGGACGCCGTCCACTACGCCCCGCATGGTCCGATCGACGTGACCGCGTTCGGCGTCGACGTCCTGATCTGCTCTCCGTACAAGTTCTTCGGACCGCATCTCGGGATCGCCTACGGCCGCCGCGACCTGGTCGAGTCGTGGCGCCCGTACAAGGTCCGCCCGGCACCGGCCGAGCCCGTCGGCAAGCGCTTCGAAACCGGCACCCTCGCGTACGAGCTGCTCGCCGGCTTCGTCGCGGCCGTCGAGTACGTCGAGTCGCTCGGCTGGGAGGACATCACCGCCTGGGAGCGGTCGCTGGGCGAGCGATTCCTCGCCGGCCTCCCGCCGGCGGTCACGCTCCACGGGCTGCCGCGGATGGACGGCCGCGTGCCGACGTTCGCCTTCTCGGTCGACGGCATCAGCGCCGAAGAGGCGGCGGCGAGGCTCGGCGAGCGCGGCTTTGCCGTGTGGCACGGCAACTACTACGCGCTCGAGGTGATGAAGCGGCTGAGCCTCGAGGACGACGGCGGCGCCGTGCGGGTCGGCTTCGTCCACTACAACACGGCCGACGAGGTCGACCGGCTCCTCGCGGAGCTCGCCCGGTTGGAGTGAGCCGCCGGAGCGAATGGGCGGCGCTGGTAGCGCTCGTCCTCCTCTCGACCGCGTTCCGGGCCTGGGCGGCAGTCGAGGTGCCCGTCCCCTGGATCGCGCCAGACGAGATGGTGTACGGGCTGCTCGGCCGAAGCCTGTGGCTGCACGGCTCGCTGTCGATCCTCGGCGGGCCGACGCCGTATTACTCCCTGCTCACGCCGCTGCTGGCCGGCTTCCCGCTCGCCGCGTTCGGGCTCGGTTGGGGCTACGACCTACTGCAGGGGCTCCAGGCGCTCGTGATGTCGCTGGCTGCGGTGCCGGTGTACCTCTGGGCGCGGACTCTCGTCCCGCGTCGGAGCGCTCTGATCGCGGCGGCGCTCACAGTCGCGACACCCGCGCTCGCCTACTCCGGGCTCGTGATGACGGAGGTGCTCTTCTATCCGCTGCTGGTCACGGCTGCGTGGGCGGGCGCGACGGCGATCGCACGTCCGACCCGGGGGAACCAGATCCTGCTCCTGGTCGCGTTCGTCGCCGTCTGCGCGACCCGGATCCAGGCGATCGTCCTCGTGCCGGCGCTCGTGACAGCCGCACTGCTCGACGCCTGGCTCGCCCGTTCGTGGGGACGGCTCAAGGGTCAGCTGCCCGCCGCCGTCGGCCTCGTCGTCCTGTTGGCCGGCTGGGCCGTCTGGCGACTCGCGACCGGAAAAGGGGCGCTCGGCGGCTACGACGTCGTCGCCAGCACCTCGTACAGCGTCGGCGCCGCGGCCCGGTTCGTCCTCTACCACGGCGCCTCGCTGCTGGTCCTCTGCGGCCTCTTCCCGCTCGCCGCAGTCGCCGTCAAGCTGGTCGGGGCGCTTCGCCGGGGTGAGCAGGACGAGGGCGTACGCGCCTATCTGGCGGTCACGGCCTCGCTCTGCGTCTGGGTGGTCGTCGAGGTCGGTGCGTTCGCTTCGCGCTACTCGGACCGGATCGTCGAGCGAAACTTGATCGGGCTGGCACCGGTGCTGTTCATCGGGCTCGTGCTGTGGCTTCACAGCGGCCCGGACGGCGGGTACGTGGTCCGCGGAGCGGTCGCAGCAGGAGCACTGGCCGTGCTCCTGCTCCTGCCGGTGCGCCGGTACGTGAACGTCTACGACGTACACGACGCGCTGACGCTCATCCCGATGTTCAAGCTCTCCACGCTGACCTCGCTCTCGACGATGGCGTGGGTCTACCGGGGGGTGGCGGTGGCGGCGGCCGCCGTCTTCGCGTTCGTGCCACGCCGTGGGCTGCAGTGGGTGCCATTCGCGCTGATCGTCGCGCTCGTCGGCGCCTCGGTCGTGTCGAGCCGCTTTGTCGTGGACGAGGCGCAGGCACAGCATCGCACGTTCCTCGGCGACGACCCTTTGTGGGCCGACCACGCAGGCGGCTCGCGGATCGCGTATCTCTATGACGGCGAGCCGTCATGGCCCGGCGTGTGGGAGACGGTGTTCTTCAACACGCACATCGATCGCGTCTACGACCTGAACGCCGCAACCGTCCCGGGGCCGCTGCCGCAGAACGACGTCTCGGTGCGTCCGGACGGGACGGTCGTCGGGCTGCCGTCACACCTGGCCCCGGCGAGGTACGTGATCGTGTCGAACTGGATCGGGCTGCACGGCGAGCGCAAGGGCAACGCGACCCAGCAGGGGCTGACGCAGGCCGGGCTCGTCCTCTGGAAGCTGGAACAGCCGCTCCGATTGCGCACGTGGATCTCGGGGCTGGAGCCGAACGGCGACATCGCGGGCGAGGCCAAACTGGTCGCCTACAACTGCAAGGGAGGAACGTACAGCGTCACGCTGCTGATCAAGCAGGCCGAGGCCGTGGACATCTCGATCGACGGCAGACCGGTGCGCCACCTCGAGTTCCCCGGGCCGACGACCTGGCACGGCGACCTGCCCGTGCCGGAGCGATCGGGCGGGACTTGCACGCTCTCGATCAAGCCCACGGGCCTGACGGGGACGACCGTGTTCGAGTTCCACCACGGCTGAGCAGCCGACCCTGGCTACGATCAGGGACATGTCCGTCTTCGAGCGCCATACCCTGGACAACAGCCTGCGTGTGCTGACCGCGCCGATGCCTGCGGCCCAGTCCGTCTCCTGCTTCGTCATGCTCGCGGCCGGCTCGCGTTACGAGACGCGCGAGTCGAGCGGGATCGCGCACTTCGCCGAGCACATGTTCTTCAAGGGCACGGAGCGGCGCCCGACGGCGCGGGACATCGCCGGCGAAGTCGATGCGATCGGCGGCGAGTTCAACGCGTTCACCGGCAAGGAGTACACGGCGTACTACGTTAGGTGCGCGGCCGAGCACCGGGACGTCGCGTTGGACGTGATCGTGGACATGCTCCGCAACTCGAAATTCGACGCTGGTGAGATCGACCGCGAGAAGGGCGTGATCATCGAGGAGATGAACATGTACTTCGACACGCCGCGCGATTTCGTCGATGGCGTGTACGAGGAACTGGTCTACGGAGACCACCCGTTGGGATGGGACATCATCGGCCGGAAGGAGACGGTGCAGGGCGCGACCCGCGACTCGTTCCTCGACTACATCGGCAACTGGTACAAGCCGTCGCGAATGGTCGTCGGCGTCGGCGGGCGGATCGGGGACGACCTGGTCGAGCGGATCGCCGACCTGTTCGGCGACCTGGAGGATGCTCCAACAGGCGCCCCGCTGCCGGCGCTCTCTCCCGTGAACGGCTCGCGGGTCAGGGTGCACACGAAGGCGTCCGACCAGGCCCACATCTGCCTCGGCGTCCGCAGCCGTCCGATCGTGGATCCCGACCGCTACGTGCTGATGGTGCTCTCGACCGTGCTGGGCGGCGGGATGTCGTCGCGGCTCTTCACCGAGGTGCGTGAGCGGCGTGGCCTCGCCTACTACGTCTTCGCGACGAATCACGCGTACACCGACGCGGGGTCGCTGTACGCGCAGGCGGGCGTCGACATCGAGCGGATCGACGATGCCGTCGAGACGGTCGCGGCCGAGCTGCGCAAGATCGCGGCCGAGGCAGTTCCGGACGAGGAACTACGGAAGGCGAAGAGCTTCGCCAAGGGTCGGTTCGCGCTCCAGATCGAGAGCCCCCACGGGTTGATCATGTTCGGCCTGCGGCGCGAGGTGCTGGAAGGCCAGGCACCGGAGCCGGACGAGGTGATCGCCGGAGTCGAGGCGGTCACCGCGGAGGACGTCCAGCGCGTCGCACATGACCTGATCGCGGACGACGCCCTCCGGCTTGCCGTGATCGGGCCGTTCGAGAACGCCGAGCGGTTCGAGCAGCTGCTCGGCTGAGCGCCCGGTCGGGCCCGGCGCGTTGAACCGTACGACGCCACGCTGCCGGTCCTCCTAGCGCGACTCGGCGCTCACTCCTCGGTCGGCTCGGCCTCAGCCCGCGCCTTGATCTCCGAGACGACCGCCGGGTCGGCCAGCGTCGTCGTGTCGCCCAGCGGCCTGTTCTCGGCGACGTCGCGGAGCAGCCTGCGCATGATCTTCCCGGAGCGGGTCTTCGGCAGCTCGGGCGTGAACACGACGTTGGCCGGCTTCGCGATCGGCCCGATCACGTGTGCCACGTGGTCGCGCAGCTCGTCCATCATCTCGACCGACCCCTCTGCGCTGCCCTTGAGCGTCACGTACGCGACGATCGCCTGTCCTGTCAGCTGGTCGTTCCGGCCGCACACGGCCGCCTCGGCCACCGCCTGGTGGTCGACCAGTGCGGACTCCACCTCGATCGTCGAGATCCGGTGCCCGGACACGTTCATGACGTCGTCCACGCGGCCGAGCAGCCAATAGTCCTGGTCGCGGTCGCGCCGCGCACCGTCTCCCGCGAAGTACATCCCCGGAAACCGCGACCAGTAGGTCTCCGCGTACCGGTCGGGATCCTTGTAGATGCCGCGCAGCATGGCCGGCCATGGCTTGCGTAGCACCAGGTAGCCGCCGCCCCCCGGCCCGACCTCGCGGCCGGACTCGTCGACGACGGCTGCGTCGACACCGGGGAACGGCTTCGTCGCAGACCCGGGCTTGAGCGTCGTCAGTCCTGGCAACGGAGTGATCATCACCATCCCGGTCTCGGTCTGCCACCACGTGTCGACGACAGGGGTCCGGTCGCCGCCGATGTACTGCCGGTACCAGATCCAGGCCTCGGGGTTGATCGGCTCGCCGACCGAGCCGAGCAGCCGCAGCGACGAGAGGTCATGCCGCTCGGCGTACTCCGTCCCCCACTTCATGTGCGCACGGATCGCGGTCGGCGCCGTATAGAGGATCGTCACCCGGTACCGCTCGACGATCGCCCACCACCGATCCTTGTCCGGGAAGTCGGGCGTGCCCTCGTACAGGACCCCGGTGGTCCCGTTCGCCAGCGGCCCATAGACGATGTATGAGTGGCCTGTGATCCAGCCGACGTCGGCAGCGCACCAGTAGACGTCGGCCTCCGGCTTCACGTCGTGCACGTAGTGGTGCGTCGAGACGGCGCCGACCAGGTACCCGGCGGTCGTGTGCGCGATCCCCTTCGGCTTGGCGGTCGTCCCGCTGGTGTACATCAGGAACAGCAGGTCCTCAGAGTCCATCGGCTCGCATGGGCACGCCTCGTCGGAGACCGCGACCTCGTGCCACCAGACGTCGCGGCCCTCCGTCATCGGGACTTCGCCGCCCGTCCGGCGCAACACCACGCACGACCGGGCGCCGGGCACCTCCGAGAGAGCCTCGTCGGCGATCACCTTCAGCGGCACGGTCGTGCCGCGGCGCCACGCCTCGTCCTGCGTGATCAGCACCTCGCATTCCATATCGTTCATCCGGGCCGAGAGCGACTCGGCCGAGAAGCCGCCGAAGACGACCGTGTGCGGCGCCCCGATCCGCGCGCACGCGAGCATCGCGATCGGCAACTCGGGGACCATGCCCATGTAGATCGCCACCGGTGTCCCCCGGCGGACGCCTAGCTCCCGCAGCGCGTTCGCGAGGCGCGTGACCTCGCGGAGAAGATCCGCGAAGGTGACCGCCCGGCGGTCGTCGTCCGGCTCGCCCTCCCAGAAGTAGGCGACCTTGTCGCCACGCCCGGCCTCGACGTGCCTGTCGACGCAGTTGAAACAGGCATTCAGCTTCCCGCCCAGGTACCACCTCGCGTACGGAAGCTCCCACTCGTATAGCTCCGTGAAGGGCTCGAACCAGGTGATGCGCTCGCGTCCCTCGCGCTCCCACAGCTCCTCGAACGACAGCTCGTAGAGATCGGCCTGGGCGTTCGCCTGGGCCGCGAACTCGGGCGGTGGCGGGTACTGCCGCTCCTCGGCGAGGAGGCTCTCGATCGTCGCGTCGCTCAAGGCTCGAGGTCGTACGCGTACTCGGTCAGGTTCTCCGCACCGTCCTCGGTGACGAGCACGAGATCCTCGAGCCGGACGCCGCCCCAGCCGTGCCGGTACAGGCCAGGCTCGACCGTGACCACGTCGCCGGCCACCATCGCGCCGGGAGCACGGCCGAGCGACGGCGCTTCGTGGACCTCCAGCCCGACTCCGTGCCCGAGGCCGTGGTAGAAGCCGTTCTCGAGCACCTCGCCCGGTTGCTTGGAGAGCTGCGTCGGCTGCCCCGCCTCGTGGAAGAGCTCGCAGACGAGCGTGAAGACGTCGGCGCCCTGCACGCCTGCGCGGATCGCGGCGAGCGACTGGTCAAGTGCCTCCTTGCAAAGCGCGTGGTAGCGGACCATCTCGTCCGACGGCTCCCCGACCACGTACGTCCGGGTCATGTCCGCGTAGCACGCAGTCTGGATGTCCCTCGGCCAGAGGTCGATCACCACCGGCTCGCCCGCGACGATCGGCCCCGAGCCCATGTCGTGCCCGACCGCGCTCTGCGGCCCGTGCGCGACGATGAACTCGTCGGCGACCGTGCCGCGAGCAGTGAACGCCTCGAGGATCGACACCTTGATCCGCTCGGACGTGAGCGGCTCGCCGTCGACGACGAGCCCGGTGCCGTTGGGCTCGGCGCGTCGCAACAGCTCCCGCGCCGCGTCCATCCCGGCCTCGGCCGCGCGCTGAGCGCGCCGGATCCCGGCCAGCTCGGCCTCGCTCTTGACCCGGCGGCGGTCCTCGAAGAAGTCGAGCTCCGGCGTGACCTCGACCCCGGACTCTCGGAGCCGGTCGGCGAACTTGGCCGGGAAGGTCCACGGCACCACCGCTTCCGTCACCCCGAGCGCCCCGCAGGCGTTGACCGCAACCTCGAGGAGCACCTCGTCGCTAGACAGCCCCTTAGCGATCAGGTCGTCGTAGCCGAACTCCTCGTTCGGATGCGGTTCCGGAGCTCCTGCGACCTCCAGGACACGGTCGATCTCGAACGACGTCAGGACGACGTGGCGCTCCCCGTTGCGCTCGACATAGAGGAACGGGTCGGGGATGCCGAGCGAGAGCTCGTGCCGGAGCTCCGGCGAGCGGATCGTGTCCGCGTAGATGAGGACGTCCGGCACGGCACCGGGATCGTAAATGCCTAGACTCAGAGATGTGGACGAAGCGGTGGTGCGCGCGCAGCAGTTGATCGAGGACTGGGACGCCGAGCTGCGCCGCGAGCTGCCCGCTGAGCCTGGAAGCGTCACCGGCCAAGCC
>JBKPRA010000066.1:0-30156 GCA_046734335.1 Actinomycetota bacterium
TCACCGGCCTCGATCAGGTAGTAGCCGGCGAAGCCGGGGAGCTTGCGCAGGTCCGCGACGAGCGTCTCGTTGACCTTGGCTGTGAGCTCGTTCGTGCGGGCGGCGTCGACACCCTCGTAGCGACGAATGGGCACAACAGCCGGCTGCCTCGACCTCGGGTATGCTTGCAGCGATTGCGCTGCGAAACATGACTGGCAGTGCCGTTGCCGCAGGGTCACAAGAACTGGCCCTGCGAAGTGTCCTCCCTCAACGATTCGGGTTGGAGAGTATTAACGCCCGGTCTCTTTTGGTCGGCGATCCGCTTCGATCCGATCGTGAGGAAGAAATGTGGAGGGAAGCTAGTGCCGGTGGGGTTGCGGTACGGCAGTTCGGGCGGGCTGCGAGGGCCAGGCCGATGCGAGCTCGGCCAGAGACATGCTGGGACGAGGTCCTGACGATGCCGGTTGAGGTTACGACGCCGGATCGCGAAAGCGCGAGGTCGCTCCTCGACGAAGCAGTGGGGCACTTCCGCGCCGAACTCGTCGAGACGGGCGAGTCGGCCATGGTCGTCAGGCTGCGACCCGCCCTGACCGCGCCGACAGGCTGGATGTTCGAGTTCCTGGCGCTGGTCGAGCGCTGGCTCGAGGCACACAACCTCCAGGTCGCGAACGTGCACCATGGAAACCGGAGCTACGTGATCACGGCTCCCGGTCGCGAAGGCCGATCGGACGGTGGTCCCGAACCAGCCGCCGCTGCGTAGTCGACCATGCCTCCTGTCGATCCCCAGCATCTGCGCGTCCTGATCGCAAACGAGAAGCGCGAGCGGCTCGACGTCCTCGCCCAAGTCGTCATCGGACTGGGCCATGACGTGATCGCCCGCGAGATCTATGTGAAAGAGGTCGGAGCGCAGACAGCGAGGGAGCAGCCGGATGTCGCGATTGTTGGGCTCGGCCTGTCTTCCGAGCATGCACTCGACCTGATCGGCGAGATCGTTCGCGAAGCGTCTTGCCCTGTGATCGCGCTCCTCCACACCAACGACCCGGCGTACATCCATGAAGCAGCCAAGCGAGGCGTCTTCGCCTACATCATCGACGGGACCCCCGAGGAACTGCAGAGCGCCATCGACATCACGCTGCAGCGCTTCACCGAATACCACAATCTCCAGGGAGCATTCGGTAGACGCGCCACGATCGAGCAAGCCAAGGGAATTCTGATGGCTCGACACGCGATCGGCGCCGACCGGGCGTTCGAGATGCTTCGCGACCACTCCCAGCACAACGGCCGCAAGCTCGCGGACGTCGCCGGTGCGATCGTCGAGAGCCACCTGCTGCTGCTAGCGCCGCAGCCTGCCACCCCGCTAGTCCCGGCAGGACACGACGGAGCGGCCGAACTTCCAACGAAGGAGAATTGATGAAGGGAACCCAGAAGCCCAAGCAACCTGCGAAGAAGCCAGCTCAGAGATCACTCAAGGAGCGGCGCGCCGCGAAGCGGGCGGCGAAGGCCAACCGCTCGCTCGACGTCTAGGTCGAGTTAGGGGTCGGAGCGCCCCACCTTCTCCCTCCCAGATCTCGATGGCCGCCTGCGGTAGCCGGCCGCCGACCGAGCGCTGCTTCCTGTACACCCCGTAGGCGTGCAGGACCTCCAAGTCGTGTCTACGGCGCCCCGGGAAGAAGCGATCTGAGAACCCCACCCAGTCCAGCGTCTGGGCTGGCATCAGGCGCGCGGCGCGCGCGTGCGCCAACGGAAGAGTGCGCTGCTCACGAGTCCGAGCAGCCAGCCAATGACCGCGCTGAACAGGACGATCCATACGAGCGACGCTGTCGAGGAGCCGACCACCCAGTCGAGCTTGACCTGCCGGGTATTCGCGACCACGAGCGCGATCAGGCAGACGAGGAGCGCGACTCCCAGCGCCATGTAGGCGTGGAGACGGGTCCGACGCGCCTTGCGGCTGAAACGGGCCCCGCGGGTCTCGAGAACTGCCGCGTCGCCGGCCTCGGGGACAGCCTCCACGGGCGACTTCGCTCCGTTCATGTGAGCATCAGGGGCAGGAACCGGTGTTGTAATGTCGTTGAGCGACATGTTTCCTCCTTGCGGGGTTGGGACCGATGTGCCGCCATCTGCCGCCCGCAAAGGCCAGGACGCGCGCGCGTGGCTGCCGTTGCCGCCGAGATCACTCCCGGGGTAGAAGCGGGAGACGAACGTCTGCCAGTCGAGCCGCTCGATCACAGCTGCACCTTCGTCATGGTGATCGCGGCCAGCGAGACTCCGGCGCGGGAAGGGTTGTGCCTGGCCACGACCGGGAGGGCCAGCGAAGCGATGACGCCCGAGAGCGCAGCGACCGTCGCACTGCCGACGAGCAGGAGGCCCGAGGCGAGGGAGAAGTTGATTGCGATTTCCTTGCCGACGCCGAGCGCGAGCAGAATTCCGACCGTTGCCCCGGCGCCGACAACGGCGCCGCCGGAAGTGATCGGGATCACGCCGGCTGCAGCGGAGAGGCAGATCACGGAAAGCGCGGTCGTCGGCGAGAAAGAAAACCCGAGCGCGGTGAGCAGGGCGGCGCTGCCGAAGGCGCGCGTCGACCAGCAGGCGAACAGGTAGAACCAGGCGACGGTCGCGTCGCGACGCCCCCGGGTGGTCGTGTGCCGGGCGACGTGCTCGCTGATCGTGCGCAGGCGGCGGCTCCTGCGCAGGAGCGGCAGCCGGACCAGGCGCCCACCGACGACGAGCAAGGTGCAGCAGCCGATGCCGAAGACGACGACGATTAGGAGCGCGCCCCGGAGGACGGAGCCGCTCGTCGCAGTCGCCGAGATCGAGAGCGGCAGCATCGCGATCGCGTCGATCATCCCCAGCGACACGATCGAGAGGGCGATCGCCTCGAAACCGACGCGAACGCCGCCGAGCTTGCGCAGCATGCCGACTTTGATCAGGTAGTCGAGCCGGAACGGAAGCACGGCACCGCTCGCGGCCGCAGCGCCGACGGAGGCGAGGCAGCGCGCCTGATCGGGGCACTCCCCCGGCAGGAACAGCCTGTGCCAGCCACGGGCCCTGAAGAAATAGCTGGCGAGATAGGAGAGGGCAGCAGCGGCGACCAGCGACGGCTGGGCGTGGTCGAGCGGCCAGCTCGCCTGGGTCAGGCGCCGGCCGACCAGGATCGCAGCGCCGACCGTGAGCACGGCGAAGGCCACTCCCGCGACCAGGCGGCCCCGATGCCGCTCTGGGGCAGCCCCGACCACGCCCGCAGTCGGCGAGCACGGTCGGTCGGCCCCTCCCGGCGCGTTTCTCCCCGTCGCCATTTCAGCCTTGCGGCACGCTTGCTGCTACGGGCGTGCCCGTAATGTCGATGATCACGCTCGGCCGGGAGAGGCCAGGCGAGGTGCGGATCAGATAGCTGCGGCCACCGCAGAGCACCGTGGCGCAGGGAAGTCGCGCGGATTCCAGCCAGCGCTCGACGAGCGCGAGCAACCCCACGATCCATCCTTCTCCGGCCGGCGGCTGCAACCTGATGGCCCAAACGGGTCCAAACACCATTTCCGCGGCAAACAGAGGGACGGCGTACTCCAGGAGGATCCTGGCCGAGTCCCGGTCGTGGACGATGATGTCGATCGGACCGGCGGCTCCGGACATCCAGGCCGTCGGCAGGCTCGTCCGCGCGCGGCGAGGCCCGGATCCGCGCGGGCCTCGCAGGCCGCGTTCGCGGAGTGGCAGTGCGGTTGCTTCGGGCATGTCGTCTCCCGTGGTCGAGGCGTGGTCGCCGACCAGAAATGGCAGGGTCGGCCTCGATTCCTCCAACCCGCATCGTCTGTGGGAGGACATCCACCGGGCCACCTGAGTCGGGCCCGACGAGCACTCCGTAACGCCGAGGTCTACGGCGCTCCTGAAGAGACAGTAGCACCTCTGCGCGCTCCGGCCCCAGCTCACCAGGCATTTTTTTCCCGCTGTCACGCCGTAGCAAGTGGTCTCTAATGACGTTTTTACACGCCTGCGGGATAGTCCGCGGGCGTGCGTTCCGCCATGCCGTCAGGGCAACTCTCTCCCTTCGCCCGGACAGGCGATCAGGGGCGCCCGCCTCGCACTAGCCGACAACAGCGCCAAGCTGTTCTTTTTCTACGGGTTCATTGCCTTCCTCGCCGGCTTCTCGGAGCGCTGGGCGCAAGACATGCTGGTGGTGGGGCGAAGCGGCGGCGGCCGCTCCGGGGGCTCCGGGCAGGCGGCCGACTCGTCGTAGGCGCGACCCGGCCGTACCTCGAAAGGCCGAGGAATGCGACCCCCCTGCGGCGATACGGATGCGCTTTTCCGCCGCCGCCGTTTAGGCCGATCTCGGTGGGTCGTGTCGCCCCCGCGTTGCCCCTAAGCATCTAAGCCCGAGGCACCCTCGGCTAATAGGATCGCCTGAAGAACGGTGATCAACGAGATCCACCAGGAGATCCCGGCCGTTATTGACGTTGCCTCATCTGGCACGTCGTCGGGGTCTGATCCGCATACATCGACCATGGAGGTCAGGCATGCGTTCCGACATCATTCCCGGTGGCGCCTTTCCCGACTACGAGCTGCCCGATCAGACGAGCACGCCGCGCAGGCTTAGCGATTTGCAAGGCGACGACCCAATGATCCTCACGCTCGCCCGCGGCCACTACTGCCCCAAGGAGCATCAACAGCATCTACAGCTCGCGGCGTTCTATCCACAAGTCGCCGTGGCATACACGCAGATGGCGACCATCTCGACCGACGACCACCATACGAGCCAGGAGTTCCGTGCGTCGGTCGGCGCCCAGTGGCCGTTCCTCGAGGATCCGGAGCGCATGGTCCAGCGGGACCTGCACATCCAGGAGTACACGGACCCGGAGCACGACCCGATGATCCCGCACACGCTCGTGCTCAAGCCGGGGCTCGTGATCCACAGCATCTACATGGGCTACTGGTTCTGGGGTCGGCCGTCGGTCGACGAGCTTCGCCGCGACCTCCGCGCGGTGACGAGCGAGATCCGGCCGGACTGGGACCTGAGCAAGCCCGGGCTCCGCGAGGCGTACGACGACGGCAATCTGTCGCCCTTCCACGGTTTGAATAGGCGATACCCCAGCGCCCGTAGCGCAGGGAATTGAACCGAGACTTACGAGAGCCACTCGCGAAGGAGTGGAACTGCCTCATCCGGCTAACCAGAACGTGCTCCCGGGAGGCCGGTCCTCGCAGGCAAACTCACGGAGTCAGTGGAGGTCGGAATCGCAGCCGAGGGGGTTGAGGAGGTCGCATGAGCGTCAGCGCCGCCGAGGCGGATATCGAACGAGTCGCCAGCGCGCCGCGACTGCTCCTCGGACGCGATCGAGACCTGGCCGAGCTCTACGCGCTGGTCGACGGAATCGAGGACCGCGGCGGCGCCCTCGTCGTTCGCGGCGAGGCTGGAATCGGCAAGTCCTCACTGCTCGCCGCTGCGAAGGAGCGGGCGCTGGAACGTGGAGCGACGGTCGTGTCCACAACAGGTGCGCTTTCGGAGGCCCAGCTTGCCTTTGCGGGCCTTCACTAGCTCCTGCTCCCCCTGCTCGGCCGCCTGGACCTCCTTCCGGACCCGCAGCGACGGGCCCTCGAGACGGCGTTCGGTATTGCCGAGGGCGAGGCGCCGGGCGAAGATCTCATCGTGAACCGGAGAGGCGCGCATTTTCCAAACGTTCCATTCGCGCCGGCGAGGGTTCTCTTCGCAGACTACAGACCAGAGCTAATCCCCGACTAGTTCGGACCTAGGCGCTCGGTGGGGTATGGGACAGTCGCGGATCGGCGTTCGGGTGCGTGGGGGCGCAACCGCGTGTGGCTGCGCCCCCACCAGAGGCTGGCTAGGGCCAGGTCAGGTGGACGGTGTCGTCCGTGAACGGGCTGTTCTCGCCTCGGGAGACCGAGAGGATGCTGCCCGAGACGCCCTCGTAGACGCCGGTTCCACCGACCACCGCGATGTGGGTCACTCTGCCGGGAGAGAGGTTCGCGATCCCGGCGATCTGTCCGCCCTTCAGCGCGAATACTCCGTAGCAGGGACCGCGAGTGTGATCGCCCCCGCGGGTCACCGTGCAGGTGGCCTCTAGCGTTCCCGCGTGCGCCCCGCCCTTCGTGAGCAGGTTCGACGTGAACGCGAACTGATCTCCGATAAGCGGAGGTGAGTTGAACCCTTGCCGGGGTGGATTGTCGATGAAGTTGAACCCGACCGACTTCTCGACTACATGGAAGGTGACGCTCTTCTTTACTGCCGGCGCGGCCGAACTCGCGGACGTATTCGATGCTCCGCTCGCCGTCAACACGCCGACTAGAACCCCTACCGCGACCAAACAAGCGGCTGCCAATAGGCGTTTCACTTTGGACCCCTCCTCGGTTGATTGGCGCCTGCCGTCAAAGAGCCTTAACAGGTCGATCTGCTCTTCTCAAGGAACAACCGTCGCCGAGAAGGCCAGGTCGCTTTGCTCGGTGGCGGCTCCCAGCCCTAGTTCGCCCGTGCGACTACACCAAGGAATCCCGGCCGCCCCTTTTGGAGATACCCCAGGCCCCATAGAAGTTGCTCTTTCCGCTGTCGTCTATGTGGGTGTGGGTTCCGCGGTTCCCGCGCCGTCGTTGCGGTCTTCGATGGCCTTGACGGTCTTGGCGAGCTCCTTTCCGAGGACGCGCTTGCCGAAGATCCCGAGCAGGAGTCCGAGTGCTCGTCCCTTGAGGTTCTTGCCGTCGCGCACCACAACGGCGTCCAGTTCGGTCTTCCCGTCAGGCTGCCGGGTCAAGGTGTAGATGTGGCCCGAGTTCCCGCCCCAGAGATTGGAGTCGGTTGTCGTCATGACGATGCGGTTGGGATCGGACCAGTCGTAGTGCAGGCGCTCCCACACGCCGCCTGAGCCCTCGGTGACGTCGGCGTCGGTGGGGCCTCGGTCATGCACTTTGAGGTATCCGTCGGCGCTGCGCCCGAAGATCTCCGAGCGGCCGGGCCCGAAGTCGGTGATGGCGGCGACCAACTGCTCAGGCGTTGCGGTCGTCGTCTGCTTGAGGTGCATCGTGGCCATGTGCGCTCCTTCCTGGCTCGAGGTGACGTGCGCGAAAACATGGCGCGCCGGCGAGCTGGCTTCAAGGCCCGGCTGTTGTGGGTGGCCGACAAGCACGCGATCGCTGGCACGATCGTGGACAGAGCCGAGGAGCACGTTAACACGCAGTCGCCAACACAAAAAACCCGCGCACGCGAGAGACGCTACGGCTTTCTCGGCATCTTGTGTTGCCCCCTGCGTTGCCCCTGGGTGGGTCCGCCAAACGAACGCCAACAAAGCCCCACCCCCGGTTCGGGCTAGGCGGTGGCAGCGCGGAGGACGCCGGGCGAGCGGCAGGCGATGGCTATCAGCGACCGCCGCCTTCCTGAGAGTTGTCTTCGTCGAACCACCCAAACACGAACACTTGCACCCCAGGCAAAGAAGTCAGGTCCAAGTCCCACATTTCGCTGAAGCGCACGGAGTTCGGAGTCGATCGAGTCGCGGTTGTGCCTGGCCAGGACGTGAGACGCCGCCCGGAGAGCCACCCACCAGCTTCTCGCTGAGAGCGGGCGCACGGCCGATGGGCTTCTGGGACCGATGCTTCCAAAAGACGGGTCGAATGGCCCATGGCCATCCGGCCGCACTGTGGCCATCCTTCAGGATGGCGTGAGGCTCGGGTTGCTAGCGATTTTGGTGCTCCTCGTGTTTTCGGTCCCTTCCGGCTCGGGCTCAACGCACGCCCGGCCGACGTGCACCAGCGCCGCGTCTTCCGTCGGCTTGGGGGAAGGATCCGTGACCACCTGGTACCCGATCGGCTGCGTTCGCCCGTAAGCTCGCAAGCCTGAAAGTCGGAGCTAGCGCGGCGATGAAAGGATCCCCGAAAGCCACCCGTCCCCTCGCTATCACGAACTTCTGGCTCATCGCTCAGTAGAGCAAGGAGGGGAAGCATTCGGCGAGCCAATCTCGATGCTCGAACTGCACGCCGCCCACCTGCGCGGCGTCCCCGGTGCCTGATCCTCACCGATTACTTGCGCGGATAGCCCGATTACTTGCGCGGATAGCCCGACTACTTGCGCGGATAGCCCGACGCAGCCATTGCCGTGCCGGCGATCGCACGGTACCCAGCGTCGGTCGGGTGCGGATCTCCCTTCGAGCAGACGAACGAAAGGGCGCAGAGCCGAGCTCGTTGCGCTCGCGGACTCCCGGTCGGGTTGAAAATCGGAAGCGTGTTCGCGAACCGGCTGCGTGACCTCGCCGCGGCTCGTGCGATCGCGGAATTGAGCGAGCGGTAGACCGGCCGGAGCTGTTCGAGTGAATCAGGGTCGATGTTCCATGCCCCAGTGACGATGATCTCGGTCGTCGGCGCCGCAGCCCGGAGCCGGTTCATGATCGCGGTCAACCGCGACCCGAGCGACGCGATCTCACCCGGCGCACGCTTGCGGATGCACGTGAGCTTCCCCTTGCATGTCTCGAACACCACCGGGAACCAGTCGTTGCCGAAGAGCGTCAGGGTTACCGGACCGACCTCACCGGAATGGGCCCGCAGGAAGGCGAGCGCCGCGTCAAGTTGCGCCCCCTTGAAGGAATCGTGCAGCGTTTTTACGTCGCCGCGCCCCTCACATCCTCCGGCGGCGAAGGTTCTGGTGGACTCCCCCGGGCAGCCATAGTTGACCACCTGGATCGTCGGAGAGAGTTTGCGTAGACGTGCGGCGAAGAGGTCGACGTAACCGCTATCGAAGGCCGACGGTGGGGCTGCTTTCGGCTTGTTCGGCTGGAAGCCGTAGGCGATCGAGTCACCGAGCGCGAGGTAGTACGCCTGCGGCGCTTGATACACGGGCCCCGACGCCGCGCTCGCCGCAAGCGCTGTGAGTAGGACGAGCCCTAAGACGCCTGTCAAGACCTTCACAGGCATCTGCACAACCCGAGTCGCTCAGGAGCAGCCAATGCGAAGACAGACACATCTTGCGACCTTAGGAATTCGCCCCGGGGCGGGGCTGCTCGGGCGGGCGCAGCCCCGGCGTGAAAGTCTGCCCCGGAGGAGCCACCCATGCCGTCTGCTTTCGTGGTCAACTGACTCGCTGCCACGTTTTTCCCGGATACGCCATCGAGATCGCCCACGCACATCGGAAGGTCAAGCAGCCTTGTGGCACAACCGGAGCGAACCTGATGTTTCGTCCGGCGACCGTGTAGTGGAACGTGACGCTCGGGAACTCCTTCGAGATGACGAGTGTGCTCTTGTCGATGACCTTGTATTGACCGTCATCGACCTGTTGACCTTTCCAATCCAGCGAACCGAAGGCACCGCCCGCCGTGAAAAAATGTGCGTGTCGGCGTGGCACAGCGCGAGCGCAAGGATGCTTGGGGTCTGCAATCTGTCCAGCAGCGTTGACGCCAGGGACGAAGCCGTTCCCGGCGACGAACTCAGACACCCACCTCCCCATCCCAGCGTTCCTCAGGGCCGCAACAAGTTCCCCGCAAGTGGTCAGTCGCCGCCACGTCCCAACGAAAGGTGCTTTCGACGCCGATGCCGCTCGGCTTGGTCGATCGGCCGCGCCAGTCGAAGCCGAGACCAGAATCGCCGTGCATGCCAGCAACATCAGCACGACCAAAGCGATACGCGCCTTCATGCCTGCTTTCTCCTTCCGCTACGGGAGGCGCGAGTCTCTCGCCTTCGAGCTGGCGGAGTCAAGATCGTTGCTGACCGAGTTGGTGCTAGATCAGCTACCACGACGTTCACGCCTACATGGTTGGCGGCTAGTCCGCAGCGGCGAGACCGCATCACTCGACGGGGAGAGGACGGGCGCTGCGAGCGCCCGTCCTCTCTTGCGGTAGCCGACCAAGGCCAAGTCGGCGCTTCGAACCGCCCGGCGAGCCACCCCCTCTCCCTCGCTAATCCAGCACCGTGCTGACGCGCCGAAGCCAGGGACGCGATACCGCCGGCTGGTCGAGTCAGCGAGACGGGTCCTGGTGCGCTCCGGCGAGCGAGCGTGCCAGCTCGATCGTCTCTTCGAGGGTCATCTTCGCGCCGACCGCCTGCTCCCGATCCCAGGCTTCCTGGCCGATCGTGTCGATGAGGGGTCGTTCGAAATGGTGTTGGAGTTCGATGACCATCGGCGAGCCTACGAGGTTCGCCGAATCGCGTGTACTGGCGGCTGCGGCTCGGAGGCGAGCGGCCCGATGCGTGTCCGAGGGGTTGGCTGCGACTGCGATCCCGTCGAAGGCGTCGGCAAGGGGGAGGGTTGGTGTCGGGCTGTCCTGGAGTGCGAGGTCGAGGAGCTCTAGGAAGGCCGCGCGTGCCTCGCTGCGTTGGGTCAGGCCGAGCAGCGAGTATCCGAGGCCGCAGAGAACAGCGGTTTCGAAGAAGAAGCTTCTTACACGGCGGGCGGTTGCGAGCGTTGAAACAAAGATGTCGTGGGCGGCCTGGTAGTCGTGCTCATAAAGGTCGTACTCGGCAAGCGACGCAGCGGCGACTGCCTCCCCGTACCCGTCGGCGGTGCTGTGGTGGGCGGCTAGGACCTCGCGGTACAGTGCGCGGGCCGTCTCTGTGTCTCCAGCCTCGCCGAAGATGGCGGCGGCGTTCGACCGGACTTCAAGCCGGTCGGTTTCAGTGAGCGACGACGAGGAGTCTTCGGTTTCCTCTTGGATCTGCCTTGCGTAGCGGACGGCGTCGTCTGGTCGTCCGCTACGCGCCGTGACCATTCCCAACGCGATCAGCGCGTTCAGATGTTCGTAGGTTCCTGGTTCGGTGAGGGGGAGAGCCTCTTGCGCGGCCGCCTCCTGCGCTTCGAGATCTCCGGCGACGAACTCGACCCACATCAAGTTGGTGAGCAACGCCCGACGCGATGAATCGGGCAGGTCGTCACGCGCGAGCAGTGCGCGTAGACGCTGTCGCTCCTCGGCAAAGGAGCCGCGGTTGAACCAGTACCCGTTGAGCAGCCACGCCGCGTGGGCAGCATCAACGATCGACTCCGCTGTCAGCCGGTCGAGCATCGCACGCAGGTTGTCCTCTTCCTCGGCGAACCATCTGTGCAGCTCGTCCCGCCGCGAAACCGATAGCTCGCGGTAGTCGTGTAAGTCGCGTTCGAGCCGGGCGAGGTACCAGCGGGCATGCCGAAGCGCATATTGGTCGCTCTCGTCGGTTTGGTCGAGGTGCTCGCGGGCGTACTCGCGGATCGTCTCGAGCAGGAAGAACCGGTCGTCACCGAGGGGCTTGAGCAGGCTTTGGTCGAGCAGGGTTGCCACCTGGTCGAGGTCTGCTCCGGCGATCGCGTCTGCGGCGTCGAGGGTGAACGAGCCGCGAAAGACGGACAGCCTGCGGAAAGCGGCTTGGGCCTCGGCGTCGAGCAGGTCGTGACTCCACTCGATCGTCCCCCGCAGGGTCTGTTGCCGCTTGGGCCGGTCGTCCGCGGCAACAGTGAGGAGCGGAAGCGCCTCGTCCAGGCGTTGCAGCAGGATCGATGGTGAGAGCAGCTTCGATCTCGCCGCCGCCAACTCCAGCGCGAGCGGCAGGTTGTCAAGACGACGGCAGACCATTGCCACCGTCTCATCTGCTTCTACGCGCCTTCCGGCGGCGGCGGCGCGGCTGACGAACAACTCGACGGCAGCTTCATCCGGCAGCGGTTCAACCGGGAGATCGCGCTCTGCTGCGAGGCGGAGTGGAGCCCGTGAGGTGGCGAGGACGACGGTCTCACCGACAAGGAGTTGAGCGACCTCCGCATTGACACCCTGGAGGTGTTCGAGGTTGTCCAGGACTAGGAGTGCCCGCCTCGACGCGAGCCAGCCAGCAACGTCATCGTCGGGGCGCAGGCCGACCGCCTCCGCCACCGTCCCCGGTACCGCCGACAGCACTCGAAGCGGTGCGAGCGCTACAAAGAACGTCCCGTCCGGGTACTCATCCGCGAAATCCGCTGCCGCCTGCAGTGCGAGCCGGGTCTTGCCCGAGCCGCCCGGCCCGGTCAACGTGACCAGCCGTGCTCCATCGTCGAGGAGCCTTCGGATCTCAGCAAGCTCGTCCTCCCTTCCGAGCAGCGGCCACGCTGCGACCGGCAGGTTCGTCCGATGAAGCGAGCGGAGTGGCGGGAACTCATCCGGTAGCCCATCGATCTCCAACTGGTAGAGGCGGATCGGTTCGAGCATGTCCTTCAACCGGTGTGGGCCGAGGTCACGAAGTCCGCTGCCGTCAACCAGGGCAGCCGTCGTCTCGGAAACAATCACCTGGCCGCCGTGACCGGCCGACATGATCCGCGCAGCCCGGTGGACATCTATGCCGACGTAGTTCGTCTCTACCTGCAACGGCTCGCCGGTATGGATGCCCATCCGCACCTGCATCCCCCTGCCCTCTGACCACTCCGCTCCGGCCAGCGCCCGCTGCCCTTCGCCCGCCGCAGCCACTGCGTCCTGCGCCCGCGAGAACGCAACGAAGAACGCGTCACCCTCCATGTCTACCTCGTAGCCGCCATGGGCCTCGAACGCCGCACGAAGCGCGGATCGATGCAGCTCCAGCGTCTCCGCGTACCGCTCCGCCCCTACCCGATCGAGCAACTTCGTCGAGCCCTCCACGTCCGTGAAGAGCAGCGTCACCGTGCCCGTCGGCTGCGCCGTCACGCAGCCACTATCGCGCCCGCCAACGAGCAAGGCAACACAGGGGTGTGGCCCTCGGGTGCCATAAAGCCCCGGAGGAGCCGCCCCCTCGCTGATCCATTCGTGCTCGTCCGACCTACGATCCTGTTCATGCCTGAATGGCGGGAGCGGGCAATCGAACTGTTTCCGGAGCTTCGAACGGAAATAGCCGACGAAGACGAGATCTTCTCGACTTACGCTCTCTGGTTCGAGCTACTCCCGCTCGTCCGCGATGCTCATCGAACCGGCAGCGATGATCTCCTCCGGCGTATCTATGGTTATGCAGCCTGGATGTATGAGCAGGGCAGCGATCTGGCGAACAGCGTTACCGTTTCGTTCTACGAGCACCTTTTCGATGAGGGATGGATGCGCCCGCTGGTCGTGGCTTAACCCAAGAATCGTGAGCCAGATTCGGCCGCTGTGGGCTAACCGACTCACGGACAGGGAGATGCCGGAGGTCGAGAAGCTCCTGCGACAATGAATGGACATGGGCACTGCTCAGAACAGCAGCGGACAGCGGGAAAGGTAGGCCGTCCTTGGCCGCGTGGCGTCAGCGGCAACCCTGGCGGCAGGCCGAACGGCCTTGCCCGTGCCACCCGCGAGTGGTTGGCGAGGACGGAAGTCACGGTAGGTGGCCGGCAGGCAGATGCGAGAAGCGGAAACTGCCTGCGCATGGACGCTTTCTCTACTGCAACGAATTGCATTGGAGTGCACCGTTCGGCGGCCAGTCCGTACTCCCAGCGTGCTCCACGCGGACGTGGGGTGCCCAAGTGCCACAACAAACGCAGGCAGGATCCCGGACCGCCGCGGAGCGTCTGCGAGAAGCTCGGGCATCGCCTCTGACGCGTGGCTCCTCGCGTTAAGCGCGGCAAGGAAGAAGCGCCAGTTGAGCCGGCACGCCCGCGGCTACACCAACGCCCACGCCAGCCCGCCGCCGACAACTCGAACCACTGGTCGGCACCGGACAACTGCTGCCGCTGCGGCCACCTGATCGAACCCGGAAAACCCTGGCATCTCGACCACCGAGACGACCGATCCGGCTATCTCGGCCCTCACCCGCAACCTGCAACCTCCGCGCCGCCGCCGAGAAGACGAACAGCCAGGGAAACGACCATCCGCTGATCTGGTTCACGAGTCTGGTTCGAACCGGGGCGCCTCGGAGGGCACCTTCCCGTCAGGCGAGCTTTCCGTTCAGGCGACGGCGGCTGCGCTCGCGTTGCTGACGCGAGTCGCGATTTTCTCGACAAGACGGAGGGCCTCTTTCTCCTCCTTGAGGTTCTTGTCGAGCAGGTCAACTGCCTTCTCCTCGCCCATCGCCTTTGCCATTCGGCGAAGGCCCTCGTAGGCGGCGATCTCGTAGTTCTCGGTACGTGCAGCGGCACCGAGGTCGACCGAATCAATCAGGTCGGAGGACGTCTCCTCGACCAGCTTCTCATGTTCGGCCTTGAGGCCTTCGAAGCCGACGCACTTTTCTGCCGAGGGCTCCTCGTCGAGGAGCTCGAACACCCGCTCGACGTTGTCCACATGGCTCCGTGTCTCCTTCAGGTGCCGCTGGAGAGCGTCACGGAATTCGGGATCCTGGACCTCCGAGATCAGCTTCGGCAACGCTTCGTCGGCGAGCTGCTGCTCAACGTAGAGAATGTCCCCAAGCTCATGCAGAAATAGCTCGCGGGGTGTGGTGATCTTCGACACCTGGGCTCCTTCGGTCGTGGATGAGCCGAGCTTTCTACCCAGGTTGGATAACTCGTAACTAGGCGCTGAGCGCTTAGAAGACCCTACGCTCCAACTCGGGGACGATCCTCGACGTCCACTGATAATTCGACCCACTAGACGCGGCGTCCGTCCTCTCGGGGCAGTTGAAAGGTTTCTAGGAGTGCGCCGATCCCGTGATCAGCTTGCGCTGCATCACGCATCTTCACGTCGTTGTATAGGCGGTAGCGGTTGCGCCGGCCGACCTTGTTGCGATCGACGTACCCGGCATTGATGAGGTCGGAGACGATTCGGTGCGCCGCTCTCTCGGTGACGCCGACCATCTGCGCGATGTCGCGGATCCGGACTTCTGGGTCGCGGGCGATGCAAAGGAGTGCCTGTGCGTGGTTCGAGAGGAACGTCCAGGTGATGTTGTCAGTTGACATGATCTCTCTGTCGTGTATTAATTTGCAGACATCTGGTTTCGTGTCAAATCAAGCACGACTCAGTTGGAGGATAACAGCATGTCAGATGCGGCTGGCATCCAGTTAGATCTCGAGCCCAGAGTCGAGATCAGTTGGCCCCGGCCCACCGTGGCCCGGATCGCGCTGGAGGGAGAGCACGATCTTCGATCCGCCCCCGAGCTGGAACTGGCTCTCGGCAACGCGCTGCTTACCTGTTCGGAGCTCGTGGTCGACCTTTCGTCCGTTCAGTTCATCGACTCCAGCACCATCAACGTCCTCGTCAAGATGAAGCGGGAGGCTGACAGGCGGGGTTGCAGCTTCAAGCTGGTGCTTGATGATTCGCCGAACATCGAGCGCACCCTCGAGATCTGTGGCGTTCTCCCCTCGCTCAACCGGGTCACGAGCGCCGAAGCCGCTATCAGCGTCGAGCCGCTCTTGCCCTCGACCACGACCGTAGGTGATGGCGATGCCCAACCAAGGTGACGTCCATGTTGTCCGAGGCAACAACGGGGGATGGCAGGTGCGAGTCGAGGGCAAGACTCGTGCGCAGTCGATCCACAACACGCAGTCGGACGCGGCGCAGGTCGGCAAGGAGATCGCACGCAGGAACAAGTCCGAGCTGCTCATCCACGGACGGGACGGAAGGATTCGCGACCGCAGCACGTTCGGGCAGGACCCGCGTCACACCAGGGGCTAGCAGTAGCGGATAGAGCCGCTGCCCGGTAGTTGGCCTGCGACACCGGTCGCGAGGATTCTCTCCGCGTGTGACGGGGAACTGCCATAGGAACATCTGAAGGACTGATTGGCCATGAGCGCGATTCTCTTTGACAGAGACCAAGTTGACCGTCTTGAGGAGCTTTCTGATCGTCCTGGTCGGCTGCGCGGAGCGAAGCTGCTCTGGGTTGACCTCCACGACGGGTCTGAGTTCAGCGCCGATCAGGTTGCGGACGAACTCGACTTGGACGATGAGACCCGACGGTGCCTCGCCACTCCTAATAAGAAGGCGTGCTTCAACGACCACGGCCGCTACATCCACCTCACCACCTACGCGCCGCACGAGGACGATGAAGGCGAACTGCATGCGCTCGAATGTGTTGTCGGCCAGAACTGGGTGGTCACAGCGCATGATCGCCCGATCCCGGTCCTCAGTGAGTTCGCGGATCGTGTTTCGGGTTCGGGCGATACGGGCTCTCTTGATGGCCCGAGCTTCCTCGCCGCGCTACTCGAATGGGTGCTCGGCGCGTACACGGCTGCTTTTGAGCGGATCGAGCAACGCCTGGAGGAATTCGACGTCCATGCGATGCGAGGCGAGGGAGCCGACAAGGACATCGAGCTGCTGATCGACATGCGCCGCCAAGTCGGCAAGCTGCGGCGGGCGCTTGCCGCGCACCGCTCCGCCCTCGTCGCCCTCACCCACCCCGAGCTGGAGGCGCTCGGCAACAAGGGCTCGGGGGAACGGTTCGAGTCGCTATTCAGCCGGTTCGAGGCCACGCTGCAAGAAGCCCGCGACGCACGCGAGGCAATCGTCGGCTCCTTCGACGTGCTCATCGCTCGCGGAGGACACCACACCAACCAGATCATGAAAGTCCTCACCCTGACCTCAGTCATCCTGCTGCCGGGAGCACTGCTCGCTGGCGTGATGGGCATGAACTTCAAGGTCGGCCTCTTCCACAACGCCTCCCTCTTCTGGGTCGTGATCGCCGTGATCATCGCCGTCGCCCCCATCACACTTGGAATCGCCAAGGCCCGAAGCTGGATCTGAGCCCCTTCGCCGGAGCAACCCGAGTAAGCGCCTTGACAGGGTTCGGCACCGGCCCCGCGGGTAACGAAGAACCTCCAATCAGAACGACATGAAGGAGGCTTCCGTGCCGAAGCAGGGTGACGTTCACGTCATGCCGGGTGACAAGGGCTGGCGCGTAGAGGTCGAGGGATCGGGTCAGGCCCGCTCGACACACAAGACTCAATCGGAGGCGGCGAAGGCTGCCCGCACCATCGCGCGGAACAACAAGTCGGAGTTGCTGATCCATGGCCGGAACGGTCGCGTCCGGGACCGCAGCACCTATGGCCACGATCCGAGCCGCACTAAGGGCTAATGCGCCACGTATCGGCGTTCGAGGGACATCGTCGCCGGGCGGGATTGGACCGGGACGCCCAGCATGGGTGATGGCAATTCCAAGCCGGTCCGGTTCATCTGCGTGAGCGGCGCGCCGACCATCGGCCGCGAACTACACGAAACGGGCTCGAATTTGAAGAGGAAGGCGTGCCGTTCGCCGCGGAGGGAGAGGCCCAGGTGTTCGGCGGGCCGGACTCGATCTCTGACGCCCGGAAGAAATGGCGACTGAAGTGGAGGAACTTCGTCGCGCTTGTTTCGGGGGAGGGCGTGGGGGTAGCAGCCGCCGACACAAAATGGTGGAGGTGGTCGAAAGTGAGCACGACGCAACGGGAAGTGCCTGAGTCTGAAAGGGGAACACCTGCGTCTGGGGGTGCGATCGAGCAGGCGCAGGAGAAGGTCGGTGCGGGGATCGAGCAGGCCAAGAGCAGTGCGGGCAGCTTGATTCGCTCCCAGGTCGACGAGCGCTCGTCGCAGCTCGGGGAGCAGCTGCATGGTGCGGTTCAGGCGCTAAGACGGGCCGGGCAGACGATGGAGCAAGAGGGGACGCCGGGGAAGCAGCTCGTCGATCGCGCGTCGACGCAGGTGGAGCGGACTGCGCGTTACCTCTCGGAATCCGATGGTCGCCAGGTCTTGAATGATTTTGAGGGCCTTGGCCGTCGGAATCCTTGGGCTGTGATCGGGGGAGGGATCGTGTTGGGCTTTCTTGGTGCTCGGTTCTTGAAGGCGTCGAGTTCGCGGCGCTTCGAGGACTACCGCAAGTCGTATGAGGGCTCGTGGACGCCTCGGGAGCTCTCGTCGGGGAAGCCGGTGACGCACTCCACCGGCACGGGCGCGTGAGTCAGGTCGCAAACCGCTCGCTCCGCAGCCGTCACGTCGGCGAGCTCGTCAGCGTCCTCTCGCACGACCTATCGCGTCTGATCAAGCTTGAGGTCGAGTTGGCGAAGACCGAGGCGCGTGAGCTCGCGGACGATCTTCGGACGGAAATGCAGCGGACGGTGGCTGACGCGCAAGCCGAGGCGAGGGCCGGCGGCGGCCGTGTGACCACAAGGCTTTCCGAGAACGGTAAACAGGCGGGTGCGGCCGGCGGACTGTTCGTCGGGGCTGGAGTTTTCGCGTTGGGGGCGTTCGCCGTGCTAACAGCGTTCTTGATCCTCGTCCTCGCGGAAGCGATGCCGGCATGGGCCGCCGCTCTTGTTGTCCTTGCCCTCTACGCAGCCGTCGCAGCCGTGCTCGTGTCGTTCGGCCGCAAGCGGTGGCAGCGGGCGCAGCCGCTGGTCCCGGCGACAGAGATCAAGCAGACGATCGAGAACGTCAAGCAAACCATCTTGTACGGAAAGGAACGGCTGGCCGAAGCATTGCCGCCGGTTCCCAAGAAAACAATTGAAACGGTGAAGGAGGACATCGAATGGGCAAAGCATCCGACGAGATCCGCGGCGAAATAGAAGACACGCGGGAGCGCATGGCTGAGACTTCAGAGGCGATCCGGTACCGCGCGGACGTGAAGAGTCGCACCAAGGACGCCGTCGCAGAAAGAAAGGACAGCCTCGTCGACAAGGCGGGTTTCGCTGTATCGCGCGTGACAGGCAAGATGCCGAGTCCAGGAGACGTTGTTTCCGGAGCGGGCGACATGGCGTCGGATGTCGGCGATGCTGCGAGTTCCGCAGCCTCACGCGTAGGCGACTCCCTTCCTGACACCGAGCAGGTGAAACAGCAGGCGCGGCAAGCAGTGAGCGTGGCGCAGGAGAACCCGATCGGACTCGCTATTGGCTCACTCGCCGTCGGGTTCCTGGTTGGGATGCTCATCCCCCGGACTCAGATGGAGGATCAGCGCCTGGGCGAGCTATCAGACCAAGTAAAGGAGCAGGCGCGGGACGTCGGTCGCGAGGCGCTTGACCAGGGCCGGGACCTCGCCGAGGAGGTCGGGCAGCGCGCTACGGAGGTCGCCCGAGATGGGGCGAAGGAGCATGGGCAGCAGCTCGCGGAATCCGCACGCGAAAGCGTCCAGTCGCTGACAGAGGAAACAGGCTTGCAGCCTGGACAGGCGGGCAACTCCAGCTCGGAACCTGGCCAGCTTTCCAGCCAGCCGTCCGCCTCAACCGGTCCAGGTGGATGATCCAGGCGCCTCCTGGACACGGAAGTCCCGTCTGCGCAACTTCCGCGGGTTGTGTAGGCAGATAAGTGAGAGGGGAGAGAGGTCGGGAGGGGTCACGACGTGGCGGTGACCTCTCCCAGCCACCGGGAGGGCCGTGACAGCGCAGGGACACCAGAGGGCGATTCCAGCCGGTCAATCGAGGAGCCTAGGCGCGGACAGCGGCGCGGATCTCGACCTTGCCGGCGTGTGCTCGTACGTCGAATCGTGGCTGAGGCGCAGTTGCCGGGCCACGCACGATCGAGCCGTCAAGGCGGAAGGTGCTGCCATGGCACGGGCACACGATTAATCCATCTTTGAGCGTGCCTTCGTGCAGGGAGCAGCCGCGATGGGAGCAGCGATCGTCTATTGCGTGTAGCTGCTCACCACGGCGGACGAGCAGGACAGGAGTAGATTCGACGTAAGCCCCGACAAGGGCTCCTTCCTCCAAAGCCGCCTCCTCCACGACGGGCGTCCAATCGGCCGGGGCATCGTCGAAGGCCGTCTCGTTAACGCCGATCCCCTTCGCGAACGAAAGATGTCCGCCAAGCCAGGCGGAAAAGCTCGCTGTTGCCACGCCGAGCCCCGACAACAACAGCCCTTCCACTCGCTGCCCGCCACGGCGCGCGAACCACGAGAGTACGTGCAGAAGGAGAGCAGTCGTGTTCCCAATCGCGTGCACCGTGCCAACGCGCTGGCTGCCGCCGCGAACATCCGCCCAGTCCGACAGCCCCGAAAGCGCCGTCGGGATCGCGGCGAGGATCCCGATACCGACGAGCTTGTCAGCTGCGTCCTCCGCACTCTGCCCGCCAAGCAGATCTAGGGCCAGCGCACTTGTCCACGAGCCAACCACGATGTCAGTCAACGGAGGATGAAGCGGATGTCCCAGCCATGTCCCGCTCAACGCATCTTTCGCGTGAGAGCCGGCCGGGATCGCGGCCTCCACCGCCGCTCGAAGCGGTTCGGCAACAGCGTCAAGAGCGACGAGCTTCTCGATCTTATCCGCCGCGTTCTCTCGCAGAAAAACCACGCGAACGGTATGCCCCGACTGCTACTGAGTGAACCTGCCACTATGCCTTCTGCTCGCCCATTGCCTTTGCCATTCGGCGAAGGCCTCCGTAGGCGGCGATTGTTCGAGTCCAACACGGCCTAATCGCTTGTCTAGGGATAGGCCTCGGCAGGCCGACCGTGCCCGAGGAGGCGCCCCTCCCCCTGGCTGATCAGACCGCGGCGCCGTGCCGTTGGCGCATGTAGTTTGAGGGATTAGGCGCAGTAGAGCCGGTCGCCTAAGCTCCAGTCGGACGCCGTGGGGTTGTTCGCTGCCCAGATTGCGGTCTTGGATCCGTCGCGGGCAACGTGGACGTCGACCTGGTAGCTGGCAATGCCGCCGTGGCCCCAGGCGAAGCCGCATGGCTGCCGGTAGCGGAAGATGCCGAGCCCGAAGCGCAGGTCGGGATCCGGCGATGCGATCGTTCGTGTCATTTCGGCCAGCTGTTTCTGCGGTAACAGTTTCCCGCCGAGGAGCGCGCGGAAGAACGTGGCGAGGTCGTCGACGGTGGAGATGATCCCGCCGTCGCCGCTCACGGGACGGCCGAAGCTCTCCACCTGTCCGAGCCAGGGCGTCATCCGTTGTGCGTGCGCGGTGCCGTAGCTCGTGCCGCGGAGGTGGAGGCGGCGGATGATTCTGTTCGTGACGACCTGGTCGAGGGGTCGCCCGGTGACCTTCTGGACGATCAGTCCGAGAAGCACGAAGTCGGAGTTGGAGTACGCGCTCGAGGTGCCGGGCGGGAACAGCACCCCCTGAGCGGCGATCCGCTTGACCCGGACCAGGGGGGCTTCTGAAATCCCGAAGTCCGATGGGATGCCGCTCGAGTGGTTGAGCAGCTGCCTGATCGTGATCGGTGGCTGCGCCGGGTACAGTCCGCGGAGCCAGTGCTGAACCGTGTCGTGCAGGTTCAGGCGGCCTTCACCGATGAGCTGCAGGACGACGGTGGCGACGAAGGTCTTGGTCGTGCTCTCGATCGCGAAGCGATCGTCGGGACGTGCGCGCCGCTTGGTACTTGCATCCGCCCAGCCGGCGGCGCCCGTCCATGTCCCGGCGTCCGTCACCACGATCGCGACCGCGCCGGAGGAGCCGTCGGACGCGAGTTTCCGAAGCTCCCGCTGGTAGGCAGGGTTCTCGAGCCTCGGCGGCTCGGCGGTTGCCTGATGCGAGTTGGCGCAGCCGCCGGCCACGGTCGCGGCAGCGATGACGAGAACGACGGGGATAGACGTCACCCGCGTCAGCGCGAAGGACGCCACAGCGGGAAGGACGGGTACCAGTAACCGGTGACGCCGCGTGCGGGCTGCGTCGCGACCACGGTCGCGCCGGATCCGTCGGGGCGGATCGTGCTGATGGTGTTTCCGCGTCCGCTGATGTAGGCGATCCGTGTGCCGTCGAGCGACCAGGCGACCGACTCGGAGATGGGGGCGCTCCCGCGGAGGTCACAGCGGCAGCGGGCGATTCGATGCAAGTCGGTGCCGTCGGCGTTGACTACGGAGACGTCTCTCGATTTGGGTCCGGTCGGGACGACGAGCGCGAGCCGCTTGCCGTCCGGCGACCATTCGTAGGGGCCCCAGTAGAAGGGGTGGTCTGCCACCCGGCGGAGCGAGCTGCCGTCTGGGCGGGCGACGTCGAGGTGCCAGCCGACGTCGTCGTGGGAGACGAAGGCGATGAGTGACCCGTCGGGGGACCATCTCACGCTGTTCAAGTCGTCCCCGTCGGCCATCCGGCGGAGCGAGCTGCCGTCCGGGTGGATGACGTTGAGGTGGTTGCCAGCGTCGTCGTGGGAGACGAAGGCGATGAGCGTTCCGTTGGGGGACCATTGCACATCCGTGACCGTCCGCCCGGGCGCCCCCGCACCCGTTGGGAGCGGGACCGGATGGGGCGCACGACGACCGGTGGCATCCGCCACCACGAGTCGGTGGGCACCTTCCGTACGCGAGGGCCCGCAGGGCCCCGCGCACGCGGGGTACGCGAGCTTCGTCCCGTCCGGGGACCATGAGAACTCCCGGACGTGCGCTTGGATCCGAGTCAGCACGCGTCTGTCGATCGACGCGACGAAGAGCACGTAGTCGAGCGCGGGCTCCGGGTAGACGTGGACGAAGGCAATCCGGGTGCCGTCGGGCGACCAGCGACCGTCGGAGACGTAGCGGTCGGCGACTGTCCAGACCACCTTTCCGGTCTCGTCCGTCACTTCGAGCGCTCGCAGGCCGTACCCCCAGCGCTGAGCGAGCAGCTTCGAGCCGTCGGGCGACCAGTCGAGGCCGGCGTAGAGGTGACTCTGCCGCTGGCCGCGCGGCTGGAAGATCCCGGACAGGAACGGCAACCGTCTCCCGTCGCGTCGGAGGAGGACGACGCTGCCGTTCGCGTTGAACGAGAGTTCCTGTGGCAACGCGACCTTCGGAGGACTCGCGCCCGCGTGCGGCGTCCCCGGCGCCACGGCCGGTCCGCTTCCAGCCCGAACGCTGCCCAAAAGCCAGTAGAGGACGACCACGCCGACCAAGGCGCCGAGAGCTGCGACGGCCCAGTACTTGCGACGGCGCCGACGTGTTTCTCGCCTCGCCTCTTCGATCAGCGCCTCGACGAGGGCTTCGACCTCCTCGCGATCGAGCGGCTTGCTGTCGGGAGCCGTGCGTGCCGGCGCGGGCGGACGAGGCGGGGCGGAAGTGCTCACGCAGACCACCGGTTCATGATTGAGCTAGTATCACTAGTACATTGTTTAGTGTCAAGGTGAACAAGGAAGACGGCACCGACCTCTATCTGCAGGTCGCCGCCCAGATCCGGCGTGCGATCGCCGACGGCGAGGCACAGCCCGGCGAGCGACTACCGCCGGCAAGAGACCTCGCGACCGTGCTCGGCGTCAACACGAACACCGTCCTGCGCTCGCTGCGGCTACTCCAGGACGAAGGACTGCTCGAACTTCGCCGCCGCCGCGGCATCACAGTGGCCGGAACACCCGAGCGCGGCGCGGTCATGCAGAAAGTCCACGAGCTCGTCGACTTCGCCCGCGGACAGGGATACGCCGCCGACGAGCTCGTCCAGATGATCAACGACGTCACCTAGCGGATCGTCTCGCCGACTGCTGGGCCGATCCTTGGACGGAGAGATTTGGGCACTGGATCGCATGTTGTGCCGAACGGAGGCGACCCCGACTTTGGCCATCAAGCGATGAAAGGCACAGGGCACGCAGTTTCCGAGTGCGCTCGCCTGGATGCCGCTAGTTCGAGGTCACTACGAAGGCGTGGTCGCCAGCCGGGATTGAGTCGGAGCCGGCGAGCATCGGTGGCGGCAGCCGCGGCGCCATCGACTCCGAGCCTTGCCTTCAGATGGTCGGTGAGGGGCGTCCTGGGTCTGGATCGGGCGGAGTCGGTGAAGGTTGTGGGTTCGGGTCGGGCGTGGTGTCTGGTGGTGGTGGGCCGGGTGAGGGCGCCGGCTTAGGCGGCTGTGGATCTGGGGGTGGCATGCTCACTCAGTCGTTCTCCATCAAGCCCTTGGCCTTGTCCGCGGCCTTGTCGATCGACTCCTTGGCCTTGCCAGCGCTCTTGTCGATCGTTCCCTCCTGCTTCAACCGCTCATCGTCGGTGAGTTCTCCGACAGCTCGCTTTGCGCGGCCCTTAGCCTCATCGAGGTTGTCCGCCATCTCGACCTCCTTACTCGAAGGGTTCGCTTTGCTATTCCCATCGAGCCGGTTGTGTAACGACCGCGAGGACTGAAACGGCTCCGTCTGGCCCGATCGAGAGACTGCCGACCTCATGCGGGGCCGGTTCAATCCAGTCAGCGCCGGGAGGCGATAGGCGAGCGATTCGAGGTTGCTGTCCCGAGACCTTCAGGTGCCGCGACCCATCGCGCGCATGGGGTCGGCTCTCAGGGGGCGCGTTGTACTGTTCGTCGTCCTGGCAAGAGGACCTCTCATCCCGCCTGACCCTCCGCTCAGTGATGGCGAGGTCGTCTTGCGGATGCGGCGAGCTGCCGACGTGCCCCTGATAGCGGAGGCATCGAGCGACGCCGAGACCCAGCGGCGAATGGACGACGAACCGCTCACCCCGGATCGAGGCCGCGACAGCGTTGCCCGAGCCGAGGAGCAGTGGCGCACGGGCGGCGGAGCGCCGTTCGTGATCGCTGATGCGGCCGACGACCGGCCGCTCGGCCTCCTCAACATGCAGTTCGGCGAAGACGAGGAGGTTGGCGGATTCGCAATCTCCGTCTTTCCGCAAGCACGAGGAAGGGGTGTAGCAGCAAAGGCGCTACGGCTGGCAGCGACCTGGGGTTTGCGCGAACTTGGCCTCCATCGAGTGTTCGCTGAGGCGGCAGCAGACAACCACGCCTCGATCCGCGTGATCGAGAAGGCTGGATTCCAGCGCGAAGGCGTCCTGCGCGCTCACTGCAAGACCCACGGGCGAAGACATGACTGCGTCATGTTCTCGCTGCTACCGCAGGACATCGATCCTCGGTAAGCAGGTCCGTCCCCTCGCTGGACCGGCATGCGGCGCCGGGACGTGTTCCACGACGGGGCTCACGCCGGGGCAGTGTTCTCGCCCGCGCCCGGCCAGAAGGGCCTCGGGGCGAACGGACGGGAGGGGTCGCCACCCGATCGCGTTGCGGCGCTAGGGGCCGGTCGCTGTTGATCGTCGGTTCGATCAATGTGGAAGAGGCCACCATTCGCCAGGCCGCCGAGCGCGAAAGGGTGAGGCAACTCAAGCCCGAGATCTTGCGCCGTAGTTGCAGGACGATCATCGCCGTCCGCTAATGACGCGCACCCAAAGATCGGCCCGGCCACCTCCTGCAGTCCGGGGCTCGGCGGTGACCACGCGAGTCAAGAGAAGGAGGGGCGGCAGGTGGGCCCTACCGCCCTCTCGTCCGGGGAGGACCCGGGAACCAGGGATTCCGCCCTCGTCGCAATCGAAACGCGCACAAAGAAGGGGCGGCACCCAGAGCCGCCCCTCGCAATTGCGGGGCTGCTCGAACCGGCAGGACCCCCTCCTACCGGGGCCGCTCCCGCACCTATGTCACTTCCCGCTCAATGCAGATTGACACCTGGTTTTTGAAGCTGGGCTGCTTCTCTGGCCCCAGCGGTTTCCCTCTCTCTCGCTGGTGCCTGCCCCTATTGACGCCGAAGTTCGCCGGTGGGACACTCGCAGCACCCAGGGCCTGCGGCTTCGAAGGGAAAGCTCGCCTGGGTGTCACTCCAGGGCGCGGCGGTCGCCCTACCCCTCCCGCCGCGCCCCTCCTCATTCGCTGAGCTGCCCGATCGTTGGGTTGCGTCAAAGGCGATCGCGGGAGCTTGGTGAGTGAAGCGGACGCCTGTTTCTGCCGGGGACTGCTGGCTGTGGATGCCTCTCCGGCCGCCGGACTCCGCCCAGGCGTCCGCGCAAACCCGCATGGGAAGCTCAACTTTCGTTGCAATGTGGTTGCCTACGCAGGCGAACTGATCGCCGCCGCGATCTACGAAGCGTTGGCGAAGGGAAGCTAACCCCCGGGTCGGAACCGTCGGGGCTCTCGGGCGGGAGGGGGTGGCTTCGGGGTATCGGATTCTGCGGCGAGAACGAGAAAGACCTTCGGGGTATCGCATTCTGCGGCGAGAACGAGAAAGACGTTGCACTGCGTTCCTTGACAGGAGGCGGTGTAATCCTGAGAACTCCGCACACGCTGGCGGCGCTGCTCAGCCGAACCATAAGGCGTCGCAGGTCCCCCATCGGACACGAAGAGCGGCCACCGTTTTCCTCTCCTCCTTCCAGGGAAAGGCGAGAAGGGTGCCCCGCAAGCTACTCGGCCTGTATCTCAAGGATCACCTCGCCGGTGCCGCCCTTGGTCTCGAGCTCGTTAGGCGCACCGCGCGCGAGAACAAGGACTCCGCGCTCGGCAGCTTCCTTGCGGACGTCTTGCTTCCGGAGATCGAGGAGGATCGCCGCACGCTTCAGCGGCTGATGGGTCAAGTCGGGATCGCCCCATCGAGGCCAAAGGTTGCGGCGGCGTGGCTGGCTGAGAAGCTCGGGCGACTGAAGCTGAATGGTGAACTGTGGCGTTACTCGCCCCTGTCGCGCCTTGTCGAGTTGGAAGGCCTCGCCGTCGGCATCGAGGGCAAGCGCGCGCTCTGGCTTGCTTTGGAAGCTGCTCGTCTCCGCGGGATCAGCGGCTTCGACTTTCAAGCGCTCGCCGCGCGAGCCGAATCCCAGCGTTCCCGGCTTGAGGAGCACAGACTCACTGCAGCCACCGCCGCGCTCGGGGAACCGAGTGCCGCAACCACAAAAGGGAAGAAGTGAGCCAGCTCGTCGCCGACTACATCGTCGAACGGCTCCGCGCCTGGGGCGTCCACCGCATTTACGGCTACCCAGGCGACGGGATCAACGCGCTCATCGGGGCGCTCGACCGCGCCGGGGGCGACCCGGAGCTGATCCAGGTACGCCACGAGGAGATGGCCGCTCTCATGGCCTGCGCCCACGCCAAGTTCACCGGCGAGGTCGGGGTCTGCCTCGCGACCTCGGGCCCGGGCGCGATCCACCTGCTCAACGGCCTCTACGACGCCCGGCTCGACCACGCGCCGGTGGTGGCGATCGTCGGCCAGCAGGCGCGCGCGGCGCTCGGGGGCGACTACCAGCAGGAGGTGGATCTCCTCACGCTGTTCAAGGACGTCGCCCGCGACTACGTCCAGATGGCGACCGTGCCGGAACAGATTCGGCACTTGGTCGACCGGGCGGTGCGGATCGCGCTGTCCCAGCGCACGGTCACGTGCCTGATCGTTCCCAACGACCTCGGTTCGATGGAGGCGGCCGAGCCGCCGCGCGAGCACGGCACCGTGCACTCGTCGGTCGGCTACGCGCGGCCGCGGATCGTCCCTGGCCAGGACGCGTTGCTGCAGGCGGCGGAGATCCTCAACGAGGGCGAGCGGGTAGCCATCCTCGCCGGCCAGGGCGCGCTCGGTGCCGAGGCGGAGCTGCTCGAGGTCGCCGACAAGCTCGGCGCGGGGATCGCGAAGGCACTGCTCGGCCGAGCGGTCGTCCCGGACGACGTGCCGTACGTGACCGGCTCGATCGGTCTGCTCGGCACGCGGCCGAGCTACGAGCTGATGAACGGCTGCGACACGCTGCTGATGGTCGGCTCCAGCTTCCCCTACTCGGAGTTCCTGCCCGAGGAGGGCACGGCGCGCGGCGTCCAGATCGACATTGATGCGCGGCTGATCGGCATTCGCTACCCGATGGACGTCCATCTCGTCGGCGACGCGCGCGAGACGCTGCGCGAGCTGCTCCCGCGCCTCGAGCGGAAGACCGACCGTGGCTGGCAGGAGTCGATCGTCTCCCAGGTCGAGGACTGGTGGGAGCTGATGGACGCCCGCGCGCACGACGACGCCGACCCGATCAACCCGCAGCGGGTCTTCTGGGAGCTCTCGAGCCGCCTGCCGGACGGATGCATCCTGACCGCGGACTCGGGCTCGGCGGCGAACTGGTTCGCGCGTGACCTACGGCTGCGCAGCGGGATGATGGCCTCTCTCTCCGGGAACCTGGCCACGATGGGGCCCGGCGTCCCGTACGCGATCGCCGCCAAGTTCGCGCACCCCGAGCGGCCGGTGATCGCCCTCGTCGGCGACGGCGCGATGCAGATGAACGGTCTCGCCGAACTGATCACCGTGGCCAAGTACTGGCGGCAATGGACCGACCCACGGCTCGCCGTCCTCGTCCTCAACAACCGGGACTTGAACCAGGTCACCTGGGAGCAGCGTGCGATGGAAGGCGACCCGAAGTTCGAGGTGAGCCAGTCGATCCCCGATTTCCCGTACGCCCGCTACGCCGAGATGATCGGCCTGCGCGGGGTCCGCGTCGACGACCCCGAGCGAGTCGGCGAGGCATGGGACGAGGTGCTCGGCGCCGACCGCCCGGCAGTGCTGGAAGCGATCGTCGACCCGGAGATACCGCCGCTACCGCCGCACATCACGTTCGAGCAGGCGAAGCACTTCGCCCAAGCGGTGATCCACGGCGACGCGAACCGACGGTCGATGCTCCGCAACTCCTTGCGCCAGATGCTCGACGCGGTCACCCCCGGCCGGTGAGGGTCGGTCGGCAAGCCGGCGGTCCTTGTCCTGCCCGGAGAGCGGTGTCGGCTGCCGTCGGCGGCCTGGTCGAAGCACGGCCGGATGTTCGACTCGAACGCCCTCTTGCCTGTCCCAGCGTCTTGGACTGGGTTTCTCTAGGCCGCTGAGGGGAAAGTAATGGCTCGTGATTGTCGCCTCGTCAACCGTTCGCTTTGGCGATTCTCGCGCTGCTTTGTTCCTGGCTTCTTTCCGCCGCGGGCGCAGGCTCTAAGTAGGGAAACGCGGAGACATGAAGCTCCTGTACAAGCCTTTCGGGTTGATCGCGAGCGTGCTCGGCGGACTTCTTGCTGGGGCAGCTGTTCAAGGGGGTTTGGCGTGCGCTGGGTGACGACCGAGAGGCGCCAAGCGCGAAAGATCGAGACAGGACATGGCGTGAGGTGATCGCCGCGGCGGTCATCCAGGGCGCGGTGTTTGGTGGAGTCAAGGCGCTGATCGATCGAGCTGGAGCAACCGGCTTCGCGCGACTCACGGGCGTCTGGCCCGGGAAGACGAAGACCAAGCAGGCGTAGGCCAGGAAGACTTTGTGCGTCCCGAGCTCGGAAGCATCGGCTCTCGTCTCGTCATCGCGGTGCAAGCGAATGCGGAGTGGAAGGTCGCGCGAGCACGGAAGGAGAAGACATGATCGGTAGGAGCGGGAGGGAAAGGGCGAAGAAGCGCGCTGCGAAAGCATCGGCACTTGCGCTGGCACTCGCCCAGGACGAGAGATTCCGCAAGCGGCTGCTCTCAGGGATTAGGCACGGATTCGAGGCGGGCCGCCGCATGCGTAGTGAGCTTGGCCTGAGCGGCGCAGTCGCCCGTTTGGCGACGGACGAGACGCTGCTGAAAGAGCTGAGGAGGGCGCGTGGGGATCTGGAACGGGCTTACGGACGCCTCGAAGCGAAGCGACAAACCCATAAGCTCCGAAACCTGATCGTGCTGGGCTTGCTCGCCTCGTTGGCGGGGGTGCCGCAGGTTCGGGCCCGCCTTGTTGCTGCCTTTGCAAAGGCGTCTAAGGTTCGTCAGTACCTGCCGGAGGTCGGAACCTTGGGTACGCGCTCGCCTTCCGACTCCCGAGCACGTCCGCGCCGGCTTGAGGACTTGACGAAGGAGGAGCTGTACGCACGCGCGCAAGAGGCCGACATTCCGGGGCGCTCGGAGATGTCGAAGGAGCAACTGGTTGAGGTGCTGCGAGCGAGGAGCTGAGAGAGATGAAACTGGCGCAACGATTGAGAAAGCGAGAAACGGGGGGCGAGAGTAGCGATCAGCTGGAACGTTCACCTTCCCACGACGCTCCCCAGCCACAACCCGAGCGGGCCGAACCCACTAAATCCGACCCCGGGCTCTCCGATCTCTCCAAACCCGACTACCTGGCAATCATCCAGCGGGCCGGCAGGGAGACGCTCGATGACAACGTGCCCATGATCGCCTCCGCTCTCGCCTACAGCTCCTTTCTCGCCATTCCCTCGGCGCTCCTGGTCGCGACTGGCCTGTTCACGCTCGTTGCCGGCCCGGACACGATCAGCAATCTGATGCAACACCTCGGCCAGATCGCACCCAAAGAAACGGTCACGCTTCTGAATGACAGCCTGCAGCGGCTGAACGACCACCCCGCCACGAGCATCGCGATGACCATCGTCGGCTTCGTGATCGCGCTCTGGGCGACTACCGGCGCAATGAACGCGTTCATGACCGGCCTGAACATCGCCTACGACCGCAAGGACAGCCGCAACTTCGTGAAGAAGCGGCTCGTCGGGTTGCTGATGACCGCCTGCATCGTCGTCGCCTTTCTGCTCGTCTTTAGCCTCCTCGTGCTCGGACCGGTGCTCTCGAAGTGGGTCGGGGACGCAATCGGGGCATCCGGAATCGTGAGCGCGGTCTGGTGGGCGGCGCAATGGCCGGTTCTATTGGTCGGGCTGCTGGCAGCGTTCGCGACGTTGCTCTATCTCGGCCCCGACGTCGATCAGCCGAAATGGCAGTTCATAACGCCTGGTGCGCTTGTCGCGGTCGTTGCCTGGCTAGCCGCCTCCGGGCTGTTCGCCATCTACACCTCGATGTTCGGCTCCTACAACAAGACCTGGGG
>JBKPRA010000067.1:0-60197 GCA_046734335.1 Actinomycetota bacterium
GGCAACATCACCATGGACACCGCCGGCATCGAGCGCGTCGACTTCAACGCCCTCGGCGGTGCCGACGACGTAACTGTCGACGACCTGACCGGGACCGACGTCACCAGCCTGAACGTCGACCTGGCAAGCACCGTCGGCGGAGCCACCGGCGACGGCAAGGCCGACAGCGTCGTTGTCAACGCCCCTGACGGAAACGACTCCATCGACGTGAGCGGCGACGCAGACGTCGTGAAGGTGAGCGGACTTGCACCAACGATCAAGATCCTCCACCCCGAAGTCGCCAACGACCGACTCGAGATCGCGACTCTCGCGGGCACAGACGCGGTGAACACCATCGGCCTGGCCCCCGGTGCGATCCAGCTCTTCGTCGACGGCGTCCTCGTCCCTTGACAGAAGCAAACACTGCAGACCAACAACAAACGACGCGAAGGAGCTCAAATGAAACGCACGATCGCACTCTTCGTCGCCGCGGCCGCACTCTCCGGAGCCGTGCTCGTCACTGCCGCCCTCGGCGACGCGAGCTCGGCCTCCGCGCAGGCGCCGAAGGGAACACTCGTCGAGCTCGGGAAGACGCCGCTCGGCAGAGTCCTCATCGATGCGCGCGGGCGCTCGCTCTATCTGTTCGAGAAGGACAAGCACGGCAAGAGTGCCTGCTACGGAGCCTGCGCGGCATACTGGCCGCCCGTGCTCAGCACCGCGAAACCTCGCCCTGGAAAGGGTGTCCGGGCTTCCTTGCTCGGCTTCACCAAGCGGACCGACGGCAAGCGACAGGTGACGTACGCGGGTCACCCGCTGTACACGTTCGTGGGTGACAAGAGGGCGACGCAAACAACCGGAGAAGGCCTCACGGACTTCGGCGCAGCCTGGGATGTCGTCTCGGCGACCGGTCGCGCAGTCGAACCAACGACCGCTGGTTCTGGCGGAACTGGCAACGGCTACGGCGGCAGTTACGGCGGCTAAGGCTGAAAGCCGCTGAGCCGCAATCGGGGAGGGAGTTCCGCCGCCTCCCTCCCCGGATACCAGCAGTCGAACTCCAGGCTCCGCGGTGTGGACGGTTGGGGCGGACGATGCGGCCAGGGCCTTCCATTCGCTGACCTCCTGGCGGTGCACCAGGAGCCCGAGCCGAAGCGCCACGAGCGCGCGCGACTCTTGGCCGAACTTCGAGGCGGCCCGATGGCGAATGGGTCCTGACCAAGACACACGGTCGGTGCCGCAGGGACCTTTGGCCCGCATTGCCCCAGCGAAGTGGAGTTCGAGCCGGAGGTTGAAGACAGCGGGCGACGCGTGGCCCGCCGTTAGCCGCTCGCTAGTTCTGAAGCGCTCCCAACCTCGCACATTGGCACGGTGGGGGCGGCTCGACCCCGGACATGACCGATGTGAGTCGTCGAAGGCTCAGGGGCCGGGGTGTTGCCGAGTGCGGAAGCATCGCGGCCGATCAGCTAGGGGTTGCGTTTTTACAGTTCTTGGACTCAATAGAGAGAGAGCTGCGCCCAGAAGGGGGAGAGGTGACACTTCTGGGCGCAACTCTTAGTTTGACTTGCTTTGTGTCCCGTGTCACGTCGCCGGGCCCGCCGCATCACGCAACCTCGAGATAGCCACGGAGATCCGGCGCAACGTTGCGCAGCTTGTCGAGCGCCCTCGCCTCCAGTTGACGAGCCCGCTCGTATGTCACGCCCAGTTCCCTTCCTACCTCGACGAGCGACTGCGGACGCTGCCCCGCTAGACCGAAGCGCAGCTGGAGCACGAGGCGCAGACGATCGTCGAGCGAGTCGAGGGCGCTCCGAACCTCCTCTCTTTGCATGCGCTCGGAAATGGTTGCTTCCGGATACGCCCAGTTCGTGTTGTCCTCGACTAGCTCGGCGCCGGCGCTCCGGTCCTCTCCCATGGCGGTTTCGAGACTGATGGGTTGCTGCTCGTAGTTGAGGAGCTCGTCGACGCGGCGGCAATCCAGACCCACCTCCGCGGCGATCTCGCTCAGCAGCGGCTCGCGACTCAGGCGCTGCCGGAGGACCTGCTGCGAATTACGAACCGTCCGAATCTGCCTTCGGACATAGATCGGCACGGGAACGACCCGTGGGTCCGCCGCCTGCTCGACCGCGCGCCTGATCACCAGCGTGGCGTACGTCGAGAGCCGAAAACCCAACCGATAGTCGAACCGTTCGACTGCTCGCGTGAGCGCGAGATTCCCTTCCTGGATCAGATCGAGCACTGGGACGTTGTGATGCCTGTACTGGCGCGCGATCCAGATGACCAGACGGAGGTTCGCTTCGATCAGAAGGCGTTTGGCCCGGTCGTCTCCGGCATCCTTACGGCGGCAGAGCTCGCGCTCTTGCACCCGGGAGAGAAGCGGTGTACGTCCGACCCCGCGGAAATAAAGACTGAGCGAGTCCTCGATCTCGAGGCCCGAGTCACCGTCGCTCGGCCTACGGCCAGTCCTGCTCAATGGTTGATGTGCAGTTTCGACGCTCATCTTGCAGCACTCCTTTCGCACTCGAGTTCAAGGCCACGCAGCGGAGGCGCCCGAGGAGGGCGCCGCGCACACGCGGCGACGACCGGCGTTAGGCCTTAGCCGGGGCGCTCGAGGATGAAGAAGAGGCGCAGTGCTCGCCGCTGTTTCTCGACGAGCGTGACGGGGCGTCCATTGCGCGGCGGGATGAGACTCAGCCGTGTCGTGACGACGCCGTGGACATCCTTGCCCTGCATTCCTCCAGAGCCGCCGGACCCCAGTGAGGAAGTCGGGGCAGGTGGCAGGAGGGGCTTGTCGTTGTCGGGCGCAGGAGGCACCAACGGGCTAAGTTTCCGCGACCCGTTTGGGCGGTCCTTCCTTTCACCCGTCTTTCCGGACCGCGCAGCTTGATGCGTATCGATGTGAGCGGGCAACCGAGCGAGGAGGATCCGCTCAGGAGTGAGGCGGACGCTCGCAGAGAAGGTGGAACCGCAGACAACGACACGTCGACTGACCTGCGGGCGGATCACGCTCCGGACGTCGCCGTTGACTGTGGTTGGCGAGATGGGCACGGTCCGGCCGCCGAGCCCCGAGGCTGCCGTGGCCGCGTCGAGAAAGGATGCGCTAAGCAGAGAATCAGCCGTCGTCAGACCGCTGACGACCTCTGGCCGTGCCGGGGTCGCCGTCGACAAGCCGGCCGAGGAATCATCGACGAGTCCGGACGGCGTCCCTGCGTTATCAGTGGCGTTCGATCCAGTGTCGGCGGGAGCAGGTTCGCTCGGCGGAGGCGCGGAATCGGTGGTGCCGTCGACTGCATCCGAGCTGCTACCCCGTTTCGAGGGTCGTTTGCTGGCGGCGGCGGCTGACGCGGGGGAAAAGCCGGGAGCTGCCGGCAACGCGCTGGTTGCCCCGGTGTCTACGGCGCCGTTGCCCCCGCCTGCCTCCGGTGCCGTGCCGAGCGCGTCTGGGGTCGCGGTGGGATCCGTGCCGGTCGCGGCGGGCTCGGCGGGCGTGGGGGTGCACCCCGCCGCCTGTGGGGCCGCGCCGGAGCCGGTGGCCGGGGTGGGCTCGGAGGGTGTGGGGGTGCATGCCGTCGCTGGTGGGGCCGTGCCGGGCGCTGTCGTGGTTGTGGTGGCATCCGTGGCGCTCGAGGTCGTGTCGGGCGGCGCGGGCGCCGGGACGTCGGTACCGGGATCGGTGGCGGTCGTCTCGGTGCCGTCCGTAACCGCTGGGTCTGTCTCTGCCGCGCCTGTTGCAGCCGGTGAGGTTTCGGCGTCGGGAGCGGTGGCCGAGCTGCTCGGAGTGCCGGAGGGATCCGGCGGCGCTAGATCATCGGCTCGCGCAGTATTGACGCAGATCGACGCGCAGGCGAGTGCGACCAGCAGCGCGGCGGTACCACCGAGAACTCGCAGCCATCGCTGGTCAGCCAGTAAAGCAACCCGGTTTGGCACCAAAAGCGCTCCCCTCGCGATGGCGACAGTCGTACTTCGAGCCCGGGATTATCTGCAGTCGACACGTCTCGTGCAAGGGGGCATGAGGTCGTGAAACTGCCGAAACGCAGCAACTTGGGATACAGTCAGCCTCAAGTAGAGCTTTACTCTCGGCGTGCAGGGATCGTACCGATTTGCGAACGCGGTGAAGCTCTCCGGTCAGGTTCGGCCGGGGATCACGCGAAGAAGCCGCAGCACGCAAGAAGAATGCACGGGCCACTCGCGAAACGGTCTCGACCGCTCCGTCCGCCCGCTCATGACCGTGCTCGGCTCATGCCGGTGGGTGACGTCTCCCGGGCGTGGATCGGTCGATCGCGAAGCCACACGTCGAGGGGATGCTCCTCTCGCCAACGCTGGACATATTCGTCCAGCCGCATGAAGACGACATCCTCGCGCGTCGCCATCTCCTTGATCAGGCGCTCGAGCATCGCGAGCCGATGACCACGCCCGATCACCTGAGGGTGGAGGGCGAGGTCGTAGACCCCACCGGGAGTGTGGGTGTACGCGTACTCGAACTCCGTGAGCCAGATCTCGTGCACCGCCGATGCCGGAAGCTGCTGATATGTCGCTCCTCCAACGAACTCGAAGTACGTGAAGTCGCTGAGGCCACGGTAGAACGGGATTCCGACCAGATCGACTGTCTCGCCGAAGACATACGGGGCATCGCCCGGCCATAAGTCGCCGCGGCGGAGGTAGTACGGCGTGAAGTCGGAGCCCGAGAACGACGCGTCGTAGAGGATGCCGTGCTCGAGGAGGATGTCGACCGTGTGGGCGCTGACATCCACAGACGGCGCGCGGTAACCGACGGGACGAATCCCAGCAGCCTGGTCGAGAGCTTCGAGCCCTCGCCGGAACACAGCTCGCTCACGCTCGACGCCGAGGCCGGCCACGCTCTCGTGAACCCAGCCGTGATGGCCGATCTCGTGGCCGGCGTCGCGGATCTGGCAGATCAGCTCGGGATATGCGAGCGCCGTGTGCCCGGGTACGAAGAAGGTGGTCCTGATCGTGTACGTCGTCAGCAGTTCGAGGATCCGGGGCAGCGCGAACGCACCGAACTCGCCCCGGGAGAGGTCGGCCACATTGTTGCCGGCCATCTCATGCGCCCACGGCGAGATGGCGTCGAAGTCGAACGTCAACGCGACTGTCAGGCGAGGCAGCATTCCGCTCATGCCTCCCGACCACCGGCGCCTGCGTGGAGCTCCTTCCGCGGCGAGGGGTCTTCAGGCGTGATCGTGTAGTCACTTGCCCGGAGATGAGTCTTCAGCGCCGCGAGTGAGCTCTTGACGTCTCTTCCCTCGATCGCGTCGACGATTTCCGCGTGCTCGTCGACGACCTGTTCGAGCACCACCGTGGGCCGCGGGGCGCCGAGTCGTGCCACGCGCACGAAGCCGCGAAGCTGTCCGAGCAGGTCGTAGAGGATCGGCAGCCTGGCGCCTTCGACGATCTTCAGATGGAACTGCTCGTCGAGGTCGAGGAAGTCGTCCTCTCGCCCCTCGGTCGCTGCGCGCCGCTGTCGGATCAGCAGGAGCCGGAGGTAGTCGATCTCGTCGATCGTCATCACCTCGCATGCTCTGGTGAACGCGACCCCTTCGAGCGCCTCTCGCAGAAGGAGTATCTCCTCGCGGTGTTCAGGGGTGAAGCCGCGTACGATCACCTGCCGGCGCGGGCCGATCTCGAGCAACCCCTCCTGGAGAAGGCGTCCGAGCGCTTGCCGAACAGGGGTGCGGGAGCTGCCGAGAGTCTTCGCGAGATCGCTCTCGGCCAGCACGCTGCCGGTCGGAAAGTCACCGCGCGTGATGCCCTCGCGAACGTAGTGATAGGCGCGGTCGCTCAGTCGCCCGCGGCCTGAAGCTCTTGCCCGGATCGACGGTGCGCCCGCCCGGGGGGTTGTCGGCTCTGCGCCCACCGCTCCGGGATCTTGACAGGGATCCCTGAGCTAGTCGAGAATCCCAGATTCCGCGACGTGCCCTTTCGACGGCGCCCGGCGTTCGCAGCGGAACGGCGTCTAGCGAGGGGCGCACCCGAGAGGAGCATGATGACGAAGAGGTCCTTGCAGAGGCGCGTTCCGAAGTTGTTCCAATCGTCGCGCGGGCTGATCGCCGCGCTCCTCGTCGTTGCAGCGGTCGCGATCGCGTCTGCGCTCGCCTTCGGCGGCTCCGCAAGCGGCAGCGGGGAGCAGGCGCCCCAGCGTGGCGGCACGCTGCGGCTCCTGGGGACGAGCGACATCTTCAATCTCGACACGACCAGCGGCTACTACACGGTGCTGAACAACGTCGCCCGCGGCTTCACACGGCAGCTGGTCACCTTCCCTTCGTCGAACAACTTCCTCGAGGAGATCAAGGTCGTGCCCGACATCGCCACCTCGGTGCCGACGACCGGGAACGGTGGCATCACCGCCGGCGGCAAGACCTACACGTTCCACCTGAGAAAAGGGGTCAAGTGGGACACGACTCCGGCACGCCAGGTGACGGCGTCGGACTTCGTACGCGAGTTCAAGATGCTCTGCAATCCGGCCTCGCCGACGGGCGCGCCGGGCTACTTCACGAGCACGATCGTCGGCATGAAGGCGTACTGCGACGGTTTCGCCAAGGTGAAGGGGACGGCGCCTGCGATCGCCGCGTACGTGAACTCGCATGCACTGCCGGGCGTGGTCGCGAGGAACGACCTGACGCTCGTCTTCCGCCTCGTGAAGCCCGCGCCCGACTTTCCGAACATTCTCACCCTCGGCTTCTGTTCCGCTCGGCCGGTCGAGTACATGAAGTACGTGCCGGACAGCGCTCAGTTCCGGCAGCACACGATCTCGGACGGCCCCTACAAGATCGTGAAGTACGTACCGACGAAGGAGTTCCAGCTCGAGCGGAATCCGGCGTGGGACCCGAAGACGGATCCGATCCGCAAGGCATACGTCGATCGCATCACGGTCACCGAGGGGCTGACCGCGGACAACGTCCAGCAGCAACTCGAGGCAGGGACCGCCGAGATGGAGTGGGATGCGGTTCCACCGACACAGGACCTGCCGCGCTTGATCAGCTCGAACGACAAGCGGCTCGTCATCGGCCCGGCCGGCCCCTACTACGTCGCGCTGAACGTCTATCTGGCCCTCAACCAGTACCGCGGCGTGATGAAGAACAAGCTCGTCCGGCAGGCGGTCAACTACGCCGTCGACAAGAACGCAATCGTGCAGATCTACGGCGGCAAGCGGATCGCCGCGACGTCCAACCAGGTGATCATGCCGGGAAACGTCGGCTACATCCCGAATTTCAATCCGTACCCGAACAAGAACGGAAGCGGTGATCCCGACAAGGCGAAACAGCTCCTCGCCAAGGCCGGGTATCCGAACGGCGTGGACATCAAGCTCGTCTACTCGACGCTCGACCCGGGTCCGAGGGTCGCCCAGTCCCTGCAGGCGAGCCTCGGCAAGGCAGGGTTCCGGGTGAAGTTGATTCCGGCAACCGGGTCCGATTTCTACGGCAAGTACATGCTCGTCCCGAGCACCGCCAAGCAGGGTGTCTGGGATATCGCGCCTCCGGGGTGGATCCCCGACTGGTTCGGCAACAACGGACGCTCGGTCATCCAGCCGCTCTTCACGAACCCGGCTCCGGGGTCGAGCGACTTCGGCGGGTACAGCAGCCCGGTCACGAACGGCTTCGTCGACAAGGCCCTGACCGCGACGTCAGCGGCGCAGGCGGCGACGTACTGGCGGAAGGCGAACGCCCAGCTCATGAAGGATGCGGCTGCGGTACCGGTCGAGATCCAGAAGTGGACCGTGTTCCACTCCTCGAAGGTCCAGAACTGCATCTTCTACTTCCTCTCGCTCAACTGCGACACCACGCAGGTGTGGCTGAAGTAGCGTCCCCGGCCGGGGAGCCGTCCGACACGCACAACAGAGAGTCGCTCGAGGCCGGCAGTCATCACCTGCCGGTCTCGGGCGAGTAGCGTGGCTCGCGTGCCGCTGCTCGAGGTTCGGGATCTGTCCGTGTCTTTTGCGTCGGCGGACGGGATCGTCCAGGCCGTTCGCGGCCTCTCGTTCGACGTCGATCAGGGAAAGACCCTCGGGATCGTCGGCGAGTCGGGCTCTGGAAAGAGCGTCGCCACGCAGTCGATCGTGGGCTTGACCGAGGGCGCAGCCATCTCCGGGGAGGCGTACTTCAACGGCCGGAACCTCCTCGGCATGAGCAGCGAGCAGCTTCGACATGTCCGCGGCGCAGAGATCGCGCTGATCTTCCAGGATCCGCTCTCGAGCCTCCATCCGCTCTACCGGGTCGGCTGGCAGATCGTCGAGGCCATCCAGGCCCACGAGCGGATCGGAAAGCAAGAGGCGAGGCAACGCGCGATCGAGCTTCTGCGGCGCGTCGGCATCCCCCAGCCGGAAAGCAGAGTCGACGAATATCCGCATCAGTTCTCTGGCGGAATGCGGCAGCGCGCCATGATCGCCATGGCCCTCGCGCTCAACCCGAAGCTGCTGGTCGCCGACGAGCCGACGACCGCGCTCGACGTCACCGTCCAGGCGCAGATCGTCGAGTTGATGAAGGAGCTTCAGGCCGAGTTCGGCACCGCGATCATCGCGATCACCCACGACCTCGGCGTGATCGCGGAGATCGCGGACGAGGTACTCGTCATGTACGCCGGCCGGGCGATGGAACGCGGTGATCGGCGCACGCTGTACCGCCAGCCGCATCATCCCTACACCAAGGGCCTGATCGAGGCTCTGCCGAGCCAGAGCGGTTCCAAAGACCGCCTCGTTCCGATCCCGGGGCGTCCGCCCAGCCTCATCCGCCTGCCGACCGGCTGTCCCTTCCACCCGCGCTGCCGGTACGTACTGGACCGCTGTCGAACGGAGGCGCCGCCTCTGCAGAAGGTCGCCGGTGGCGGCGGACATGTCTCGGCTTGCTGGCTTCCTCCTGATCGCGTCGGTCTCGACACCGCCGCGACAAGATCGGCGTCGTGAGCGCGACCCGGCCCTCACCCGACTCGGCCGTGGTCGACGGTGACGTGCTCGTCCGGATCGAGGATCTCGTCAAGCGTTTTCCCGTAGCCTCCGACCGGCTGTTCGGGCGCAGCGGACGGGAGGTGCAGGCAGTGGACGGCGTCAGCCTGGACGTCCGCCGCGGCGAGACGCTCGGGCTCGTCGGCGAGACCGGCTGCGGCAAGTCGACGCTGGCCCGGTGCATCACGCGGCTTCACAACCTCACCTCGGGTCGCGTGACCTTCGACGGCGACGACATCTCGACCCTGTCGCGGCGCCGTCTGCGCCCGTATCGGCTCCAGATGCAGATGATCTTCCAGGATCCGTACGGCGCGCTCAATCCGCGGCGCCGGGTCGGCTCGATCATCGGAGACCCTTTCGCAATCCACGGGATCGCCGCAGGGGTGGAGAGGAGGCGCCGTGTCCAGGAGCTGATGGAACTCGTCGGGCTCAATCCCGAGCACTACAACCGCTTTCCCGCGGAGTTCTCGGGCGGTCAGCGACAGCGCATCGGTGTGGCGCGGGCGCTCGCCCTGCATCCAAAGCTGATCGTCTGCGACGAGCCTGTCTCAGCGCTCGACGTCTCGATCCAGGCCCAGATCATCAACCTGCTCGCCGATCTCCAGGACGAGCTGGGGCTCACCTACGTCTTCATCGCCCACGACCTGTCCGTCGTCCGCCACGTCAGCGATCGGATCGCCGTCATGTACCTCGGCAAAGTGGTCGAGATAGCTCCGACGGACGAGCTCTTCTCCCGCCCGCGGCACCCCTACACGAACGCGCTGCTCTCGGCCGTCCCGGCGATCGACGAGGACGGCGGTGCCCAACAAGGGCGGATCGTCCTCGGCGGGGACGTCCCCTCGCCGATCGACCCCCCGCAGGGCTGCCGCTTCCATCCCAGATGTCCCAAGGCCCGGCAGCTCTGCAGCGCCGACGAGCCGATCCTCGAGCGCAAGGCCGGCGACCTCGCGGAGCACGCCACGGCGTGCCATTTCCCGGTCGAGGCGGACGAGGAGCTCGGGAACGCGCCGGCTCCAGGGGTCTTGCGGTGAGTCAGCTCACCGAACTCGAGGTTCTCGGTACCCCGTCCGCCGAGCCCTCAGCCGGGGCGATCGAGGGCAGGAGCCCGTGGCAGCTCGCCTGGGCGAGGCTCCGCCGCGACCGGGTCGCGATCACCTGCACCGTCGTGATCGTGTTGATCGCGCTCGTCGCAATCGTGGCACCGCTCATCGCCCACCTCGCAGGGCATGGGCCGAACGACCAGTACCTGGACACCGGGCTAAGTCCCGAGGGCCTCCCGCGGGGGCCGAGCTCACAGTTTCTGGTCGGCACCGACGACCTTGGCCGAGACGTGCTCGTGCGTGTCGCGTACGGCGCGCAGATCTCCCTGTTGGCCGGTGTCGTCGCAGCCACCGTCGCCGTCGCCGTCGGGGTCGTCGTCGGCCTCACGGCCGGCTACTTCGGCGGAGCAACCGACAGCTTCCTCGCCCGCTCGATGGACGTGGTGCTCGCGTTCCCGTTCCTGCTCTTCGCGATCGCGGTGGTCTCGATCGTCGGGCCGAGTCTCCGGCTGGCGATCGCCATCATCGCGTTCTTCAGCTGGGCGGCAGTGGGCCGGGTCGTTCGCGGGCAGACCCTGTCCATCAAGGAGAAGGAGTACGTCGAGGCGGCGCGATCGCTCGGCGCGAGCGACCTGCGGATCATGTTCGTCGACATCTTCCCGAACCTCCTCGCGCCGGTGCTCGTCTACCTGACCCTGCTGATCCCTGCCGCGATCGTGTTCGAGGCCACCCTCTCGTTTCTCGGGCTGGGCGTCGTCCCGCCGACGCCGTCCTGGGGCAACATGCTCGCCGAGTCGCTCAACTACTACCGCGTGGCGTGGTGGTTCGTGCTCGTCCCGGGAGTCGCCCTTCTGGTCACGACCCTGGCCTTCAACCTTCTCGGCGACAGCATCCGAGATGCCTTCGACCCGCGCGGCGAGCGCCTGTTCCGGAGATAGGGATGGCGCGCTTCCTCGTTCGCAGGATCCTGCTCGGCCTCCTGGTGCTCTGGGTGATCACCACCCTCGTCTTCATCATGTTCTTCGTCGCGCCGAGCAACGTCGCGCGGCTGATCGCCGGCCGGCAGGCGACGCCCGAGACGGTTGAGCTCGTCAAGCACCGCCTCGGGCTCGACCGCCCGGCCATCGATCAGTACGGCACCTACCTGTGGAATCTCGTCCACGGCGACCTGGGCTACTCCTTCTACAACTCGGAGTCGGTCCGGAGCCTGGTGTGGCAGAGGCTGCCTGTCACGCTGTCGCTCGCGATCGGGGCTGCCCTCATCTGGCTCGTCATCGGTGTGTCCTCGGGCGTGCTGGCCGCGACGCGTCCCCGCTCACTGGCCGACCGCGTCGTCACCGTCACGGCGCTCTTCTTCTACTCGATGCCCGCGTTCCTCCTCGGGCTGATCTTCCTCTACTTCCTCTTCTTCCAGCTCCACCTGGCCGGAATTGACCTCTTCCCTGGGAGTGGCTACGTACCGTTGACCCAGAGCCCGCTGCGCTGGGCCCAGCACCTTCTCCTGCCGTGGTTCACGATCGCCCTCGTGACTGCGGCGCTGTATTCGCGGCTCACGCGCGGCGCGATGCTCGACGTGCTCGGAGAGGACTACATCCGGACTGCGCGGGCGAAGGGCCTCCGGGAGCGGCGGGTCGTCTACCGACACGGATTGCGAAGCGCAGTCGCACCGGTCGTCACCCAGTTCGGGATCGACCTGGGCACGCTCCTCGGTGGGGTGATCATCGTCGAGAACATCTTCGGGCTGCCCGGGCTCGGAGCCCTCGCCGTGCAGTCGGTGACGACGCAGGACCTGCCGGTGATCATCGGAACGGTCATCCTGGCCGCGGCGTTCATCGTCGCCGCCAACATCGTCGTCGACATCTGCTACGCGCTGCTCGACCCGCGGGTGCGCGTCAACTAGGGATGAGCGCCGCGCGAACCTACGAGGCGAAGGAGCTCACCATCGTCGAGCACGAGTTCTCCCTTCCGCTCGACCACTCTCGCCCCGACGGGGTTCGCATCGGTGTCTTCGCGCGAGAGGTTGCGGCACCCGGCGGCCTCGACCGTCCGTTCCTCGTGTACTTCCAGGGCGGCCCAGGGTTCGAGGCGAGCCGCCCGACCGTCTCGCCTCCCGACCCGCCATGGCTGCCCCGTGCCGTGTCGGCGTACCGGGTTCTCCTACTCGACCAGCGCGGCACCGGCCGCTCGACGCCGATCGGAGCCTTGCCCGGGCTCACGGCGAGCGAGCAGGCGGAGCATCTCGCCCATTTTCGAGCCGACTCGATCGTGCGCGATGCAGAGTCGATCCGACGGGAACTCGGTATCGAGCGCTGGAGCGTGCTGGGCCAGAGCTTCGGGGGCTTCTGCGTCATCACCTATCTCTCGGCCGCACCCTCGGGCCTCCAGGAGGCATTCGTCGCAGGCGGCCTGCCGCCGATCGGCCTGCACACGGACGAGGTCTACCGGCGCACCTACCCAAGAGTGCTCGAGCGCAACCGGCGGTACTACGAGCGCTATCCGGACGATCGGGAGCGCGTGCTCGCCATCCATCGTCTGGCCGAGGCCGAGGAGATCGTGCTCCCGTGCGGTGACGTCTTGACGCCGAGGATGTTTCGGCAGCTCGGGTTGATGCTCGGAATGAGCGACGGCGCGGAACGGCTTCACTACATCCTCGAGCTGCCGCCGACCTCACCGGCATTCCTCCACGACGTCGAGGCGGCGCTCCCGTTCCCGCGGAACCCGCTCTTCGCGGTCATCCACGAGGCGTGCTACGCGGACGGTTACAAGACAGGCTGGTCCGCCGAGCGACTACGTCCGGCCGAATTCGACTCGCCCGAACTCTTCACCGGCGAGCACATCTACTCGTGGATGTTCGAGGACTACAAGGCGCTGCGTCCATTGCGTGACGCAGCCCATCTGCTGGCGACGAGGCAATGGCCCCGGTTGTACGAACCCGGTCAGCTGGCCCAGAACGACGTTCCGACGGCTGCGGTCGTCTACACAAACGACATGTACGTCGACCGGGTGTTGTCGGAAGGAACCGTGGACCGCGTCCGTAACCTTCGGGTCTGGGCGACGGACGAGTACGAGCACAACGGGCTGATCGCCGACGGCCAGCGCGTCCTCGACCATCTGATCGGTCTCGTGCGCACGGTTTGAAGTCGAGGATGACGACAAGCCGAGCGAGCGCGGACAATACTCGGATGGCGAACACAACCTTGAAGTCGCTAGCGGCGAGTGACCACCCGGCTTCGCGTGGCGCCGCAGCGCTTATCCAGTCTGGCTATCCGGATAGCACGCCACTCGAGGCTCTCACCCCGGGCAGTGTCACGCGCACGCTCGTCGAGGCGCTTTCGCGAGAACTGGCGAACGTTCACGATCAGCTTGAAGGCGTCTACGAGAGCGCCTTCCTTGATACCGCGACCGGCGAAAGCCTCCAGGTACTGGTCGATGGACTTTGTCCGCACCGGCACCGCTGGTGGTGGCTGTTCAGGCCGCGCGGATAGGCGCTGAGTATCACTTTGAGCGCGACCTGCGGGACTGTAGGCCGGAGAAGCCGCGCGTAAATCCCCGTAGTTGCGTCCGTCGCGAGCCACTCGGGCTTCTGGTCGTCTCGTTGCCGGCACCTCCTGGGAGGAGCCGCGGACGTTGGACTTGGCTTTGCTGTCCGCGCCGTTTCATAGAGGCGTTGAGGTTCCCGCTCTTTGCGTACTTTGTCGATCGGGCGGGTCTTGTGCGGGGGCGTTGTCTGTCGTAGGTTGGCGGTGCACCGAGTACGGAGCGCTTCTAGGTCGAAGCCTCTCCTGTGGGTTGTACGCGGAAGCCGCAAGGCCAGGCGGAAAGCTTGTGGGGGCGGTGGACGAAGGCGCCACCGGCTCGGTGTTCTCTTGTGCTCCCGTCCGCTGCCACTTGGCGTGGCGGCGTAGCATGGCCGCCATGGGTTCGGACGCGCACTATCGAGCTCCTGGCTGGTTCACGCGCAATGTCTTCAATCGCATCGTCGCTGCCGCCACCAGGGTGGGTATCAGTGTGTGGGGCTCGCGCATCCTCGAAGTGCGCGGTCGCAAGTCCGGCGTTCCGCGCCGCACGCCTGTCAACCTGCTCACCGTCGGTGGTGGCCGATACCTGGTTGCTCCTCGAGGTCAGACGCAATGGGTTCGGAACCTGCGCGCTGCAGGCGACGGCGAGCTCTTGCTCGGCCGGCGTCGTGAGCACTTTCGCGCCACCGAGGTCGTCGACTCGGACAAGGAGGAGATCCTGCGCGCGTACCTCCGACGGTGGACGTGGGAGGTCGGCCAGTTCTTCTCGGGGGTCGGCCCCGAGAGCCCGAGTGCGGATCTCGACCGCATAGCGCCCGACCACCCGGTCTTCCGCATAGACGTTTAACTCGACCCGACCACTCGGACCGCGGCGCACCTAACCTCGAGAGACGAAGTCTCTCTCGTGCTTCTACTCGGCCGCGGCGCGGAGTAGCGTTTGCCTGACGAGATGAAGAAGCGCACGCGCGGGGGCACCGGGGCCGAGACCGGGGCCACGGAAGATGTCGAGGCAGTCGTTCGCGCCTCGGCACAGTCGATCGCGGAACGATTCGACACTCCCTATCCCGCCTTCGAGGACCTGGCCGAGGACGCGGAGTTCCTCGAGACGAGCCAACGCCTTGCTGTTCACGATGTTCCTTTCGAGACAGTCGCGCGGCTCGAGCGCTCCTCGACCCCGATCGTGGCTGCGTTGGCACATCGAGCTGCCTGGCTGCGGGACGACGTGCCGGTCGGCTGGAGCCTGTGGGCGTTGCGACGCCTGAAGGGTGTGTACGCGGGCGAGGTCCTCTTCCTGCTAAGGGGAATCGAGCGCCACGGCGAGCCGCCCTTCATTGCACGAGTACTCTCGCGGGCCGATCACGACTGGACCGAGGGCTGGCTCCTCTCCGTCGTCACCGCGTTCGTCGAGCAGAGAATCGAGGCGGGCGAGCGGCCGACAATCATGGACTTCGAACAGGCCGTCAGGGAACCGGACGAGGAGCTCGTCGCCGGGGTCGTGGCCGCACTGGAGGGTGTGTTGCCGCCCGAGACGGTCCGCGAGTTCGAGCATTGGCGTGAACGACGCGTTCGGAACGACTTCTTCAAATCGTTTGGCCGGATCTGGGAACGGCAGGCTCAGGGCGCGCTGACCACCGTCGGCGGACGTGCGGCAGTTATCGCCGAGCTTCGGGCTGTGCTCCTGCGGCAGGGCGCGCGGTCCGCTCTCGTGGTCGGTGAGCAGGGAGTCGGCAAGTCGGCGGTGATCCGAGAGGCGCTGCGGGAGCTCCAGGACGAAGGCTGGTTCGTGTTCGAAGCGACCGGCTCGGACGTCCTGGCGGGGCAGAAGTTCCTGGGCGAGCTGCAAGGACGCGTGCACGAGATCGTCGCCCAGACCGCAGACCGGAACAGCATCTGGGTCATGCCCACCTTCGAGGACGCGCTGTGGGCCGGACAGCACACCCACAGCGAGCGGGGGCTGCTCGACGCGATGCGTCCCTTCGTCGAGACAGGGGAGCTCGTCGTCGTCGGCGAGCTCGAGCCGCGAACGTACGAGTTGCTCGTTCAGCAGCGGCCGCGCGTGACTTCTCTATTCGAGACGCTCCGACTCGAGCCGCTCACCCCCGAAGAGTCGATCGAAGTAGCGCGCGACTGGCGGGACCAGGCCGGTGCAGACATCGACGACGGGACGATCGGCGAAGCCCAAGACCTGGCCGCGCAGTACCTCGCCGGCGTCGGAAGCCCGGGCGGTCTCTTGCGGCTGCTGAAGGCGACGGTAGCGGGTGCCCGGGTCGCGGTCGATGAACCGATTCGGGTGCAGCAGGTCCTGGAGACGCTGGCGGACGCGACCGGGCTGCCCGTCCACATCGTCGATCCCGAGGTGCCGCTCGATCTCGATGAGGTGCGAGAGTTCTTTTCGACGCGTGTCCTCGGCCAGCAGGAGGCCATCGACTGTCTGGTCGACCGGATCGCCCTGATCAAGGCGAAGCTGACCGATCCGACACGGCCGCTCGGCGTCTTTCTTTTCGTCGGCCCGACGGGAACGGGCAAGACGGAGCTTGCGAAGGTGCTCGCGGAGTTTCTCTTCGGCTCGCCGGATCGCCTCGTGCGACTCGACATGAGCGAGTTCCAGACCGAGGACAGCTTGGAGCGCCTGCTCGCCGACTCGAGCTCGGCCGTAGAGGCGGCGACGCTCATCTCGTCCGTGCGCGCGAAGCCGTTCTCGGTGGTGCTTCTCGACGAGTTCGAAAAGGCGCACCGCAACCTCTGGAACGTGTTCCTTCAGCTCTTCGACGACGGCCGGCTGACTGACCGCCATGGTAGGACCGCCGACTTCCGCCAGTGCGTCGTGATCCTCACGTCGAACGTCGGCTCCGCCCTGGACAGCGGAGTTCCACTCGGCTTCAACCAGGAGCGCGCGACCCAGTTCCACCCAGCAGGTGTCGAGCGTGAGCTTTCTCGTGTCTTCCGGCCCGAGCTGCTGAACCGGATCGACCGGATCGTGGTTTTCCGGCCTTTCGAGAGGGAGCAAATGCGAGCGCTTCTGGAACGCGAGCTCGAGCTCGTACTCGAGCGGCGGGGGTTTCGAAACCGCCCGTGGGTGGTCGAGTGGGACGAATCTGCTCTCGACCTCCTGTTGCGGATGGGGTTCAGCGCCCAGCTCGGTGCGCGTCCGCTCAAGCGTGCCGTCGAGCAGCACCTGCTCGCGCCGCTCGCCGCGGCGATCGTCTCGCAAGAGTTCCCCGAGGGCGATCAGTTCCTCTTCGTGACCGCCGAGGGCGATCGGATCGACGTTCGCTTCGTCGATCCCGATGCCGATGACGAAGAGCCAGCCGCACCCTCGCCGCCCGCGAATCTCCGGTTGGAGCGCCTCGTCCTTCTGCCCAGCGGCGGTCTTGCAGAGGTGGCGTTTCTCCAGGCCGAGACGGAACGCCTGCGGAGCGTCGTCGACGGCGAGGGCTGGCACGGTCGGAAGGAGCGCGACCTCGAAGCGATGAGGAGCAGGGCGTTCTGGGAATCGCCCGAACGATTCACCGTCCTCGGCCGGATCGAGTACATCGATCGGATCGAGGCCGCACTGCGGACGGCTGAGAAGCTATCGGCCCGCCTCGCTCGACCGAGTCGAACCGGGATTGCGGCAGCGCCGGACCTCGTCCAGCTGTTGGCACAGAGGCTCTACCTCCTCGATTGCGCTTGTACCCGCGCGGATGCGAGCGCACCAGCCGATTCGTTCCTGGAGATCAGAGAGCCGACAGTCGACCCTTTGGATGACGATTTCCCGGGCCAACTGCGCGACATGTACGAGGCGTGGGGCCGGCGCCGTGGTATGCGCGTGCGGCGCCTGCAATCGGAGTCGAGCCACATGCTCGCGATCGCGGGAATCGGCGCCCATTCGATCCTCTCGGCCGAGACCGGCCTGCATGTCTTCGAGACACCGCGAGCCGAGCACTCCTTCGGGCGGATCGCGGTTCGCGTCGCCGTTGCGCCCTACCTCTCGGCTGCGCCGGACACGGACCCGTCGGTGCTGGCGCGACGTGCGCTCGACGCGTTGCCGGCAAGAGCCACCGTCGTGCGTCGCTACCGCACGGAGCCGTCGCCGCTCGTTCGAGACTCCGTACGCGACTGGCGCACGGGCCGCCTGGATCGTGTGCTGGCAGGCGAATTCGATGTCATGGCCGGCAGCTGAGGCGAACCGTTGCTTGACGGCTTCTGAGCCGAGGATTACCACGGGGTGCGAGATCTCCGGTGGCGAGTTCAGGGCGGGGACGCCGTCTTCAGCCGGCCCGGAAAGTTCGGCTAGTCCGACCTCCTGAACGTGATCGCATCGCGCAAGCTCATGCCGGGACTCGGAGCCGGATCAGCGGCAGCGACGGCACCAGGGATCTAGGCTTCCGACCGATGGGTTCAGACGTGGGGTCGGAGCCGGACGCGTTGGTGGCGCGGCGGCTGCTCCGAAAGTCGGCCGTCATCACGGGGGCAGCGAGGGGCATCGGCCGGGCGACGGCAGAGCTGTTTGCACTCGAGGGTGCGAGGATCGTCGCAAGCGATATCGACGGCGATGGACTGAACGAACTACGCGAGCGGCTAGAGGCTCGAGGCGCCGAAGTCGTCGTCGTGCAAGGCGACGTCGCACAGGCGGACGAGGCCAGGAGCATGATCGAAGCAGCGGTCGAGGCCTACGGGCGACTCGACGTGCTGGTGGCGAACGCCGGTGTCATCCCTCTCCGCACGATCACCGAGGCGACGCCGGAGGATTGGGACGACGTCATGGCCGTGGACGGCCGCGGGATGTTCCTGAGCTGCAAGTACGCGGTCGAGGCGATGCTGAGGACCGGCGGCGGCTCGATCGTCTGCCTCTCTTCGATCTCCGGGGTCGCCGGGCAGAAGAGCCAGTCGACGTACGGTCCCGCGAAGTTCGTTGCCTCCGGCCTGACGAAACACCTTGCGGTCGAGTGGGCCGACAGAGGCATCAGGGTCAATGCCGTGGCGCCGGGCACGATCAGAACCGACCGGGTGCGCAGCCTGCTGGACGAGCCCGGCGGGCCCGAGTACCTCGAGGAAATCGAGCGGATGCATCCCCTGGGCCGGCTCGGCGAGCCCGAGGAAGTCGCTCAGGCGATTGCTTTCCTCGCCTCCGACCAGGCCTCGTTCATCACGGGCGCGATCCTGCCGGTCGACGGCGGCTACCTCGCGCGCTGAAGGGCCGCCTGCTCGCACACTCTCGACCACCGCGTCACGTAGCCCAACCACGAGTCCGAGCGTTGCCCGCGACCTCCTGGCCGGCTTCCATGAGGCCACCACTCGCCCGCCGCGTCTGCTCCTGAACGGACCGCCAATGCGGGCAGGCGAACCTACCCGCCCGGTCGTATCGGGCGCCGTGCCGCAGTCCTACATTGACTCACGTAAAGCCGTAGACCCACAAAGGGAGGTGGGGTAATTGATGGATCGCGTCTACGCGAACCTCACGCGCTGGTGCCTCGAGCTGCGCGATCGGGAGGAGGGCCAGGCTGCAGTCGAGTACGGCGTCCTGGTCGCTCTGATCATCGCCGTCTGCGTCACGATCATCGCCACGCTGGGTGGTCAGGTCAAGACCGCGTTCACGACCGTCTCGGGTGCCCTGTAGGGCAAGTCAGGCTCGTGAGCCTTCTCTGGCAGCAGGACGGACAGGCCGCGATCGAGTACGCAGTTCTCGCGGCCCTGGTCTCGATCGCCGCAGTCACGATCATGGCGACGATCGGCATCCAGGTACAGGGTCTGTTCCAGACCGTCGTCGGCCTGTTCTAGACGCCAGGGCTCGTATCCCCGTCCGGACGTCGTGCAGCTGTGGCTGCCGGCGTCCGGCGGGGCAACGCAGGGCAACCGTGAATCACAGGAACGAACGAAAACACACCGTGAAACGACTCCAATCACTCACCCGAAAGATCTTCACCTTCGCTCGATGCGATCGAGGGGTGGCGGTCGTCGAGTTCGCCGTCCTCGTGCCCGTCTTGCTGCTGATCGTCTTCGGCACCGCCGACTTCGGGCTGGCTATGAACACCTACAACAACGAGACCCAACTCGCCAACGAGGGCGCGCGTCTCGCTGTCGTCAACAAGAATCCGGGCCCCGGGTCGCTCCAGGCCTACATCAAGAGCCAAGGCGACACGGCCGACATCCAGAACAACGCCACGGTCGGCATCTGCTTCCCGGACGGTGTGGCGACGGTCGGGCATCCGGTCATGGTCACCGTGACCATCGCCCACTCGTGGCTGCCTTACCTGAAGAACGTCGTGGGGCTGAACGCGACCACGACGATCACGGGCAAGGCGGTCATGCGCCTCGAGCAGAACCCAACCGCCTACAGCGCCAACGGGTGCGCGTCGTGAGGGCAAGGCTCCGAAGCGAGCGCGGGGCCGTGGCAGTCCTCGTGGCACTTCTGATCGTGCCTCTCGTGCTGCTGCTGGCCTTCGCTGTGGACACCGGCAATTGGTGGACCCACAAGCGGCACCTGCAGACACAGGCCGACGGGGGCGCGTTCGCGGGCGCCCAGGGGCCGTGGTTTCCGACCTGCAACGACACGGCGATTCGCGACGCCGCGCGACAGTACTCAGGGAATCTCGGCACGGGCTACAACACCCAGTACACGAACAAGGACAACGTCAACGTTCTCGTCAACTCGGCGAACTACGCGGAGAACGGCGGGAGCGACTTCAGCGACACCGGAACGCCCTGCTACACGCTGACGCACGCGGATCAGACACACCCGGCGTTCCTCGACGTGAAGGCCACCGAGGCGAACCTGGCCAACCTTTTCGGGAGCATTCCGGGGTTCAGCTCGGTCACCGTCCACACGCACGCACGCGTCGAGATCCAGGGCGTGCTGCAGGAGAACGGTGTCCGCCCGATCGCCGTGCGCAACCCCTCGCTCTACCAGTGCGCGCGCGTGCAGCTGTGGACGACCGACGCCGGCGGGAACCTCGTCGCGCCTCTCGGCCCGCTGTTCACGTCCTACACCCGCGAGGTCCTGTCGGACACCTCGACGCAGTTCCGGGTCACGGGCACCGCCACGATGCCGGCGAAGCCGGATGGATCGGCGCCGCACGTCGCCGTCCAGGTCATCCTGGGCAACGAGAACTGCGCCGTCACCGACACCTTCGCCGACCCCCCTGGCACGAACGGCGTGGACTTCATCAACGTGTATCCGGATCTCGGCGGCGTGACCGTCGGCGACGGGGCTGCGCCCGCGCTCGGCAGCGTCTCGATGCCTCCTGGGTCGAGCAACTGCGACCCGGATCCGTACTTCGCAGTCGGGAGTTGCACCGCGACCGTGAAGGCATACGTCAAGTTCCAGGACGGTGCAGTCACGAGTGGCAGCGGTAAAAACGCATTCGTGGCGATCAACGGCGTCGACGCCACCGCGGGAAACGACGCCGACGGCGACTACTGGACTGCAGCCCTGCCCATCGGCGCCGAGTCGGGCCCGAACGCGATCAAGGTCTCGTGGCAGCAGACGTACGGGACGCTGGGCACCGGCAAGAAGGCGAAGGACTGCTCGAAGGGACAGGGCTGTTCAGGGTCCTTCGACGTCGCCCAGCAGGCCTTCGGCGCCACCAACGACGAGGACGTGACCAATTCCGGCGACCTCGACCTCGTCCAGGTCGCGGACGGCAACGGCAACTTCGCCAACTCGTTGCTCCAGGGCTCCACGCACGACTTCACGTTCACGGTGCGCGTCAGGGGGCTCGAGAACTCGAAGCCCACCGATCCGCCAGTGGTCCTGCGCAACTCGAATCAGAACTCGAAGCGGACCGGCCTGGTCGACTGCGGCCAGGGAAACGGGGCGAGCGCGGACAAGGACGCGATCGTCAACGGCTGCCCGCTCGGGGTCTACATCTGGCCGGAAGGAACGCAGTGCGTCGTTCCCGACGCCGATCCGATCGACTGCGTGACCGCGATCCCCGGAAACCGCCGACAGAAGATCGCGAGCGCGATCAAGGACCGGATCAACGGCGGGTGCAACTACTGGAACGCCTACCGCGACAGCAACTCGTTCGACATCAACAACTACATCTTTCCGGACGACCCACGAGTCCTGCCGTTGATCATCACCGAGCCCGCCGACCTCGCCGGCAACTCGAATGGCGGGCCGATCCCCGTCCGGGCGATCGCAACGTTCTACGTCACCGGCTACGACGGCGCCGGCGGAGACGGACAGGGTTGCAACAACGAGAAATTCCCAGGAAAAGGCTCGGACAAGTTCCAGGTCTGGGGCCACTGGATCAAGTACGTCCCGGTGGGCGGAGGGGTCGGCAACCAGCAGTGGTGCGATCCGAACAAGTTCGGCGACTGCATCGCAGTCCTGACGCAATAGCGAAGGAAAGGCAGAGAGGGAGGCCATCATGGACTACGCACACAAGCTCTTCTCGACCAGAGGCGGAACGCTCGTCCTGGGCGGGCTCACGGCACTGATCGCCGCGGTCGCGGTCTTCGCCTACGTCAAGCACTACCGGTCGAGCGTGCAGGAGGGCGGCGTGCCCGCCACCGTGCTCGTCGCCTCGGGCCCGATCGTCAAGGGGACACCGGGTGCGACGATCGCGACCAAGCACCTGTTCCAGGCCCAGACGATTCGGGAGAGCCAGCTTCGCGAAGGCGCGATCAGCGATCCGAGCAGCCTGGCTGGACGCGTCGCGAAGACCGACATCTTCCGCGGGCAGCAGCTCACGGTGACCGATTTCGTAGCGGCCAAGGGCGGGCTGCCCGCGCAGCTGAGCGGCATCCAGCGGGCGATCACGATCTCGATCGACCCCTCGCACGGGATGATCGGACAGATCTCGACGGGCGACCGGATCGACGTCTACGCGGGTTTCAACGTCTATCCGATCGATCACCTCGGCCGTCCGATCGGCACCGGTCAGGCTCGGCCGGTCCTGCGACTGATCATGCAGAACATCCCGGTGCTCGGCGTCGCCAAGACGAACCGGTTCGGCGCGGGCGGGGAGACGTCCCAGGTGACGCTCAAGACGACGTCCTACCAGGCTGAGAAGCTCGCATTCGCGGCTGACAATGGCAAGGTCTGGCTCGTCCTCCGGCCGCCGACCGGCGCCCGGGCGACCGCGCCGAAGCTCGTCACGATCGAGACGCTCCTGCTCGGCGTGTCTCCGGTCGCCGGGCTCCAGTCGCTTGGAGGCAAGTCGTGAGCACGATTCGCGCGCTCGTTGCTCTCGAGAACGGCGTCGCTGCCGAGACGGTCCGCTCGGCACTGCCCTCGGGCGGAATCGAGGTGCTCCAGTGGTTCGACGCCGCCTCGACGCAGCAGGCTGCCAAGCAGACGAACGCGGATCTGGTGATCGTCGCCTGCTCGGGCCTGTCAGGAAGCTCGATATCGCTCCTCGAGCGGGTGTCCAGGCTCGCCCCCGAGCGGCCCGTCGTCGTCCTGCAACTCGACGGCGCCGACGCGAACGGGTTCATGCAGCAGGTCTTCGCCGCGGGTGCCGACGACATCGTCGCCCTGCCGGAGCCGCCCGAGCGCATCAGGCACGCGCTGCAGAAGGCGATCGCGCGCAAGCGCGGCGCGACGCTCGCAGAGGGCGCCGTTCCGGCATCGCTGATCTGCGTCCTCGGCCCGAAGGGCGGGACCGGCAAGACGGTGACGGCGTGCAACCTCGCAGTCGCGCTGGCCGAGCGGGGGCAGCGCACCTGCCTGGTCGACCTCGATCTGCACTTCGGCGACGTGGGGCTCGGCCTCCGCCTCACGCCCGAACGCACGATCTACGACCTCGCCAGGGCGGGCGGGACCCTCGATGCCGGGAAGATCAGCGACTACCTCACCGACCATCAGTCCGGAGTCAGGGCATTGCTCGCCCCGACCAGGCCGGACCACGCCGGCGCCATCGGGCCGGAGTTCATCGGCGAGGTGCTCGCACTGCTCCGGTCGATGAGCGACTTCGTGGTCGTCGACACGCCGGCCGGCTTCTCCTCCGAGGTGATCACGGCCGTCGACAGCTCGACCCACATCTGCGTGGTCGGGATGCTCGACGCGTTCTCGCTGAAGGACACGCGGCTGGGGCTCGAGACCCTCGACCGCATGGGTTACGACCGCGACTCGATCCGCTTGATCCTGAATCGCGCCGACACCCATGTCGGTATCGGCAAGGACGACGTGGCCGCGATCCTCGACCGGGAGCCCGACGTGCTCGTCCCCAGCCAGCGGGACATTCCGCGCAGCCTCACGGAAGGAACGCCGATCGTCGCCGGCCAGCCGAAGTCGACTGCGGCCAAATCGTTCCGGACGCTGGCGTCCATGTACACGACTACCCCGGCCGAAGCGGCGATCGAGAACGGGTCTGCCCCGTCTCCCGAACCGCGTCGGAAGGTTCTGCTGAGGAGGGCGTAGGGCAATGGAACTCCACGAGCGCATCAAGGCAGCGCAGTCGGCCGAGGCCGGCGCCGGCGAACGGCAGGTCGACCCGTTCGCCGAGCTGAAGACAAGCCTCCACCTCGCGATCATCGGCGAGCTCGGCCCGCAGCTCTACAACTCCGGCGGGGACGCCAAGCTCCTCCACGACCGGGTGGTGACGTCGATCGAGCAGCGCCTGGCCGAGGAGGCCGGCCTTTCTCGCGACGACCGGACGCGTCTCCACCACGAGATCCAGGCGGACATCCTCGCCTACGGGCCGATCGAGCCCCTGCTCGCCGACGACACCGTCAGCGAGATCATGATCAACGGGCCCTACGATGTCTGGCTGGAGCGCGACGGCCGGCTCACCAAGACGGCTCACGCCTTCAACGACGAGTCGCATCTGCGCCGGATCATCAACAAGATGGTCGGCCAGATCGGCCGCCGAATCGACGAGTCCTCGCCGATGGTCGACGCCAGGCTCCCCGACGGCAGCCGCGTGAACGCGATCATCCCACCGCTGTCGCTCACCGGACCGCTCGTCACGATCCGGAAGTTCCATCACAAGCGGTTCTACCTCGATGACCTCGTCACCACCGGCTCGTTGTCCGAGCAGGCGGCGGAGTTCCTCAAGCTCTGCATCCGCGCCGAGCTGAACATCCTGATCTCGGGAGGCACCGGAACCGGCAAGACGACGTTGCTGAACGCGCTCTCGGAGGCGATCCCGGACAACCAGCGGATCGTGACCATCGAGGATGCGGCCGAGCTCAGCCTCAAGCAGCGGCACGTGCTCCGCCTGGAGGGCAGGCCCAAGAACATCGAGGGCCAGGGCGAGATCACGATCCGCGACCTCGTCAGGAACGCGTTGCGCATGCGGCCCGACCGGATCATCGTCGGGGAGGTCCGCGGCCCCGAGGCACTGGACATGCTCCAGGCGATGAACACTGGCCACGACGGCTCGTTGTCGACGGTGCACTGCAACTCGCCTCGCGATGCGCTTGCGCGCGTCGAGACGATGGTGCTGATGGCCGGCTACGAGCTGCCCGTGCGGGCCATCCGCCAGCAGGTCGCGTCGGCGCTGGAGCTGATCGTCCACCTCGAGCGGATGGACGACGGGTCGCGCAAGGTGACCACGATCACCGAGGTGCAGCGGATGGAAGGCGACGTGATCATGCTGCAGGATCTCTTCACATTCCGCCTCGAGGCGGTACGCGAAGATCGCAGGGTCGCGGGTCAGTTGCAGTCGTGTGGGCTTCGGCCCAGCTTCGAGCGCAAGTTCGCGAAGCACGGGATCGAGCTGCCGGCCGAGCTCTTCGGGCCGCAGCCGCTGTCCGAGGCGATGGCGCGATGAGGAAGATCGGCGTCTTCGTCCTCGTCGCGGCGTCGGCCGCGAACCTGCTCGCTGCGAGCGCCTCGGCGACCGGACGGCCGGGCATCCGGCTGACGCCGCTCTCGAGCGTCCAGTTCCCGGACCGCGCATTCGTGCTCACGTCCACCAACGGGGCCGCGATCGCCAGCTCTTCGATTCACGTCAGCGAGGATGGTCGCGCCGTGAGGAAGCCGTCGATCGTCCCGGCCGACCAGACGGTGAACCGAACCTTCGGTGTCGTGCTCGTCATCGACGCCAGCGCAAGCATGCGGGGCGCGGCGATCGACAATGCCATGGCCGCGGCCCGTGCCTTTCATGCGCACAGCCCGGTCTCCCGGGCGCTCGGGCTGGTGACGTTCAACCGGGCCGTCCGTGTCGTCACGCCACCGACGACCGATCGCAAGGCGATCGCCGCTTCGCTGGCCACGCGGCCCCGCCTGGCGGTGAGGACGCGCCTGTGGGATGCTGCCGGTCGGGCGATCGACGTTCTGCGGCAGCAGAAGATCACCGCCGGGTCGATCGTGCTGCTCACCGACGGACGGGACATCGGCAGCAAGCTGACGCCGGACCAGGTCGTGTCCAAGGCGCGGTCCGCCGGCGTGCGGGTGTTCACCGTCGGTTTGCAATCCTCGCAGTTCAGCCCGGAAGACCTCCGGTCTGTCGCGCGAGAGAGCAACGGCGCGTACGCGGAAGCGGCCTCACCGGCTGCGCTGAGGGCGGTCTACAGCGCACTCTCGGAGCGGCTTGCCGGCGAGTACATCGTTCGCTACAGCTCCGGCGTCGGTCCTGGACGTCCGGTGCGGGTCGCGGTCACTGTGAGCGGGGCCCCTGGGGTTGCGACCTGGAGTTACGTGTCGCCGATCCCGGACTCGGTTGCGCCGTTCCACCGCTCGTTCCTCGATCGGCTGATCTCATCGCCGGTGTCCGCGGCGCTCCTCGCGCTCCTGGCTGCGGCGCTCGCGTGGTTCGCGGTGACCACGATTCTGAGACCGAGACGGAGCACGGTGAGGGCCAGGATGGGCGAGTTCGTCCCGACCTCGGGAACCATGACGGGAAACGATCCGGCCTCGCTCAAGGTGCGCGAGCGTCTGCTCGGCCACGTGCTCCTGACGGCCGAGCGCGCGTTCCAGCGGACGCCCTGGTGGGAGCGCTTCAAGGAGGAGCTGGAGATCGGTGAGTTCCCGATCCGCCCCCTCCCGCTCGTCGCCCTGACCGCAGCCGCGAGCATCGGATTGGCATTTTTCGGCCTGATCTCGCCGGTGCTCGCCCTGCTCGCGCTGCTGCCGCCCCTGCTCGTTCGCGCTGCGTACAAGACGAGGCTGAATCGGCGTCGCGGGGCGTTCGAAGACCAGCTCCCCGACAACCTCACCGTGCTGGCCGCATCGCTGCGGGCCGGACACAGCTTCGTCGGTGGGCTGGCGTCGGTCCTGGACGAGGCCGAGGAGCCTTCACAGAGCGAGCTGCGCCGGGCCGTCTCGGACGAGCAGCTCGGTGTGCCGATCGAGGATGCGCTCATGCGGGTGGCCCAGCGCATGGACAGCAGGGACCTCGAGCAGATCGCACTCGTCGCCTCGCTCCAACGGCAGGCGGGGGGCAACACGGCGGAGGTTCTGGACGTGGTCGTCGAAGCCATTCGGGAGCGGTTCAAGCTTCGCCGGCTCGTCCACGCACTCACCGCCCAGGGCCGCCTCTCGCGCTGGATCCTGATCGGGCTGCCGATCGTCGTCGCGGGGTGGATGGGGCTCGTCAACCCGCATTACCTGGCCCCGCTCTTTCACACGACCGGCGGCCAGATCCTCCTGGCGATGGCTGTCGTGATGGTCATCGCCGGTTCCCTCGTGATCAAGCGGATTACAAGCATCGAACTCTAGGAGACATCGTGATCCTCGTCCTGCTCATCGGTCTCGTGTTGATCGCCGTTTCGTTCGGGCTCTTCGCGCGGACGCTCCTGATGCCGCGCCTGCGCGCAGCCGAATCGCTGCGCCAGATCGACGTCTACGGATTCTCCGCGGCCGCGCCGGCTTCCTCGGCTCGGCAGGGGAAGCTGCCAAAGCTCCATCTGCGCGAAGGCATCGACTCGCTCGCCGGCAAGCTCGGGGACCTGCTCTCGGGCCGGTTCAAGAGCATGAGCGAGGAAAACCTCAGGACGATCCTGCAGGGAGCGGGGTTCTACACGGTTCAGCCGCGCCGCTTCGTCGGCTACCAGGCGCTCGGCACGGTCGCCATGGGCGCGCTGTTCGCCTGGTTCGTCCTCGCAGGCAAGGCCAACCCGCTGCTTGGGATCATCGCGGTCGTCACTGCGCTTCTGTGCGGCTGGAGCCTGCCGCTGACCTTCGTGAAGCGCCGAGCCCGCATGCGTGGCGATCGGATCGACCTCGACATGCCCGAGCTCATCGACATGCTCGTCGCAACCGTCGAGGCGGGAATCGCCTTCGGCTCGTCGCTGCAGATGGCGGCGAAGCGCTTCAGAGGGCCGCTGGGAGAGGAGCTGCGTCTGACGCTCCAGGAGCAGAGCATGGGCCTCGGCCTCAACCAGGCGCTCGACAACATGCTCCAGCGGCAGAACACGCCGTCCGTGCGCGCCTTTGTGCGGTCGCTGGTCCAGGGCGAGCGGCTCGGAGTGTCGATCGGGCAGAACCTGCGCAACCTCTCGCACGAGATGCGGACGATCAGGCGCCAGCTGGCCGAAGAGCGCGCCCAGAAGGCACCGGTGAAGATGGTCTTTCCGGTCGTGCTCCTGATCTTTCCGGCCCTCTTCGTCGTCACACTCGGTCCGGCCGCCCTTCAAATTCACGCGATCTTCCAGTGAGCGTTCACGAAATCACTCCGAGCGGCCACGTTCCCCAGCAGTCCGGCGCCAGCGAGCAGGAGTCGAACGTGAGCGGCATGACGAAGATGGTCGTCGTCGGTCCCAGCGGCCACGTCGTCTGCGACACCTGCCACCTCGCCGACAAGCCCCACACGCGTCTCCGCGGCATCATCGGCTGGAAGAGCATGCGCCGGGGCGAGGGGCTCCTGTTGCGGCCGACCTTCTCCGTCCACACCATGTTCGTTCGCTTTCCCATCGACGCCGTCTTTCTCGACAAGGAGATGACGGTCGTGTCGATCGCTCACGAGCTGAAGCCGTGGCGATTCGCGGGTGCGCGCAAGGCGAAGTCGGTACTCGAGCTTGCCGCAGGTGAGTGCAGGCGGCTCGGGCTCGAGCCCGGAGACCGGCTCGGCTGGGCGAGGGTCTGATGGCAAGCGTCCTCGACTCGACGGGTCCGGCCCCCGAGGCCTCGTCCGCTGAGTTCCGGCAGGTCGCTACCGTGCCCGGAGGCGTCGTCGCCGTCGTCGCGATCTCGACGGCCACTGCCGCGCTGATCGCGTTCGACCTCTCCGCGCGAGCGTTCGTGGCTGCGTTCTTCTGCGCCGTGCTGGTCGTGATTGCGGCGGTCGATCTCGAGCGGGGGATCATCCCGAATCGGATCGTCGTGCCGGCCGGGATCGTCGTCCTGTTCGGAGACATCGCCGCACAACCGCACCGCTGGCGAGAGTGGACGATCGCAGCCTTTGCCTCCATGCTCGCCGCGCTCGTCATCTCGCTGGGTACGCGCGGCGGGATCGGCATGGGTGACGTCAAGCTCGCGTTTCTTCTCGGCGCGGGGCTGGGCGCGAGCATGGTCGGTGGAATGGCAGTGGCGATGGTGGCCACACTCGTCGTCGCCGTCGTCATCCTGGCGCGGCACGGGTTGAGTGCCCGCAAGCAGGCCATCCCCTTCGCGCCGCTCCTCGTGTTCGGTGCGCTCGTCGCCCTCTTCCTCTCGTAGCATGAGCAACCTCCCGATCAGCATGGGAGACGCGCTCGAGGGCACCGGGCCGTCGCTCCGCGACCGGCTGGCGAATCCGAAGCTTCGCCTCCTGGCTTCAGGCGCGGTGGGCGCGAGCTTCTGGCTCGTCTTCGCCTACGCGAACATTCGCGGCTCGATCGACTCGCACCGGGTGATCGGCGCAGGGGTCGGGATTCTGGGGGTCTGGGCGGCCGTTCTCTTTCTGGTTCGTCGGCCGCCGACGATCGTCAGCGGGAGCCTCGCAGTGTGGGCCATTGCCTATTTCGGGACGTTCGGAGCCTCGTTGCTCCGTCCGGGCGGAGCCGGTCATGGTTGGGAGGACGTGCTCGGCCTCGGCGTCCAGTGCCTCGGGGTCCTGCTCGGGGCTCTCGGATACGTCGCGCTCGGCCGGTCGTTCGGGCTCGTCCCGGCGCATCGTGGTCTCGTCACCTGGGGGGTCTACCGGCTCGTGCGCCATCCGCTCTACAGCTCCTACGTGATCGCGGAGCTCGGCTACCTGATCCAGAGCCCCAGCACCTGGAACGTCGGCGTGCTCCTGGCGGCCTGGACGTGCCAGGTGCTCAGGCTGCTGAGCGAGGAGCGCCTGCTGTCCGCCGACCCGGACTACCGTGCTTACTGCCGGCGGACACCCTGGCGCGTTCTTCCCGGTCTCTGGTGAAGCAGCCCTAGGCTGCCGCGGTCGCCTCGTGGAGACCGTGGTCGAAGGCGTACTTCGCGGCCTCGGTTCGATTCGCCACGTTGAGCTTGCGGTAGATGTTGTGCAGGTGGAACTTGACCGTCTGGTCCGAGAGCCACAGCTCCTTGGCGATCGCACGGTTGGAGAGGCCACGGGCGACACTGCAGAGGATCTCCGCCTCGCGCCCGCTCAGGCCTGCGTCGTGTGCCCCTGAGCGTGCCGCGACTTTGTCCAAGCCCGCGGCGCAGAAGAACGACCCGGCGACGGCCTGTCTGATCACCGCTGCGAGGTCGCCCGGGTGGATGCTCTTGACCAGGTAGGCGCACGCCCCGCGTTCGAGCGCGACGGCGATCTGCGCCCGGTCATCCACTCCCGAGAAGAGGAGAACCCTGACGGTCGGATGCTTCGCGCTGATTCGCTCCAGGCATGTCAGCCCGTCGATCTCCGGCAGCCGTAGGTCGATCAGCACGACGTCGGGCCGGGCGCTCGAGACGAGGGGCATCACCTGCGAACCGGACGTGGCCTCGCCGACAACCTCGAAGTCTTTCTCGCTCTCCAGCGCGCTGCGGACAGCCGCGATCATCAGCGGATGGTCGTCTGCGAGCAACACCCTCAGCTTGGCCACGTCTCGCGCTCTCCCTGGTCGTTGGACGAAGCCCCCGACTCATAGTAGTCAGCGTTACTCGAATAACAAGTGCCGCGGGAATCCCGGTTTTGCGGCGAGTTCGCGGCGGCGTAATGGACACGGAGCCACGACGGATCGTCGACTGTCTTCAGTAAGTGCCCGTGGCTCACAATCCAGCCAGGGTAGCGTCCGTTTGTGCCGATTGTTGGGCTTTCTGGGCGAGTTGACCCAACTCGCTCATGCTGGCAGGATCGGTACTCCGGGGAGTGTGGTCAGCTTGTCACGCAACGGCCGATTCGACGCGATCTACCGGCGGTCGCTGGAGCAGCCTGCGGAGTTCTGGAGTGAGGTGGCCAGAGCGATCGACTGGGACGAGCCGCCGGTGCGTGTTCTGGACGACGGACGTCCGCCGTTCTATCGCTGGTTCAGCGGCGGCAGGCTGAATACCTGCCGCAACGCACTCGACCGTCATGTCGAGGGCGGCCGGGCCGATCAGTACGCGTTGATCCACGACTCGCCGGTCACTGAAACGACTCGGAGGTTTACCTATCGGGAGCTTCGGGACGCCGTGGCCGCATTTGCCGGAGCGCTCGCCGACGAGGGTGTGGAGCGGGGTGACCGGGTCATCCTGTACATGCCGATGGTCCCCGAGGCGGTGATCGCGATGCTGGCCTGCGCCCGCATCGGCGCAGTCCACTCGGTCGTATTCGGCGGCTTTGCGGCCGACGAGCTGGCCAAACGGATCGAGGATGCCCGGCCGAAGGTGATCGTGTCGGCTTCGTGTGGCATCGAGCCCGGCGGCTTCGTCGCATACAAGCCGCTGCTGGATGCAGCGATCGATCTGGCCACAACGAAGCCTGACCGGTGCATCGTGCTGCAGCGACCGATGCTCGAGGCAGAGCTCCGCCCGGAACGTGACCTGGACTGGGCGGAGGCGGTCTCCCGGGCGCAGCCGGTCGGTTGCGTCTCGGTCGATGCCACCGATCCCCTGTACATCCTGTACACGTCCGGTACGACCGGACAGCCGAAGGGCATCGTCCGCGACAACGGCGGCCACGCGGTCGCGCTCGAGTGGTCGATGCAGAACGTGTACGGCGTCGAACCCGGCGAGGTCTACTGGGCAGCCTCCGATGTGGGCTGGGTGGTCGGGCACTCGTACATCGTCTACGCGCCGCTCTTCCACGGTTGCACGACGGTGCTCTACGAGGGAAAGCCGGTGGGGACGCCGGACGCGGGCGCGTTCTGGCGGGTGATCTCGGAGCACGGCGTCGAGACCCTGTTCACCGCGCCGACAGCGTTCCGTGCGATCCGGCAGCAGGATCCCGAGGGCGACCACATCGGCCGTTACGACCTCAGCCGATTCCGGGCGCTCTTCCTCGCCGGTGAGCGCTGTGATCCGGAGACGCTCGCTTGGGCGGAGCGGAAGCTCGGTGTTCCGGTGATCGATCACTGGTGGCAGACCGAGACCGGCTGGGCGGTCGCGGCCAACTGTCTCGGAATCGAGCTGCTGCCGGTCAAGCCTGGGTCGCCGACCAGGGCCGTGCCAGGGTGGGACGTCAGGGCCCTCGGTGCGGATGGAGAAGAGCTCCCACCCGGTGAGATCGGATCGCTCGCGGTCAAGCTGCCGATGCCGCCCGGCGCGACGCCAACCATCTGGAACGCCGAGGCTCGCTTTCACGACACCTATCTCAGCGCCTTCCCCGGCTTCTACCAGACGGCCGACGCCGGGTTCGTCGACGAGGACGGCTACATCTTCGTCATGGCGCGAACAGACGACATCATCAACGTCGCTGGACACCGCCTCTCGACAGGTGCGATGGAGGAGGTGCTTGCCGCCCACTCGGACGTGGCCGAATGTGCAGTGATCGGAGTCGCCGACCAGCTGAAGGGACAGCTGCCCGTGGGGTTCGTCGTGCTGAAAGCAGGCGTGGACCGTCCCGAGGAAACCATCGGCGCCGAACTCGTCCAACTCGTGCGCGAGCGGATCGGACCCGTCGCCGCGTTCAAGACAGCGGTCGTCGTTCAACGCCTGCCGAAGACGCGGTCCGGGAAGATCCTGCGCGGCACGATGCGCAGCATCGCCGACGCCGAGGAGTACACGGTGCCTGCCACGATCGACGATCCCGCGATCCTGGACGAGATCGGGGCTGCGTTACAGACGATCGGCTACGCCGAACCACGCGCGTGATTCGTGGCCGGCGCCTCTACGCATTCAACGCCAGCCGAGCTCGGGTGCGACGTACTCGAGGATGCTCTCGAGGGCGTGTGCGTTGTAGTCGACGCCGAGCTGGTTCGGCACGGTCAGCAGCAACGTGTCCGCGGCGGCGATCGCCTCGTCGTCGGCGAGCTGGTCGACGAGCACGTCGGGCTCGGCGGCATACGTGCGGCCGAAGATCGCCCGCGTCGCCGCGTCGATGTAACCGACGTGGTCGCCGTCGGAGCTCGGGCCGAAGTACTGGCGGTCCAGGTCGTTCACGAGCGCGAAGATGCTGCGGCTGACGGAGACCCGCGGCTCGCGCTCGTGCCCGGCCTCCTTCCACGCCGCGCGGAACGCCTCGATGTGCCGGGCCTGCACGACATGGAACGGGTCGCCGCTGGCGTCGTCCTCGACGAGGGTGGAGCTCATCAGGTTCATGCCCAGAGTTGCCGCCCAGGCTGCGGTCGGGGCCGAGCCGGCGCCCCACCAGATCCGGTCACGCAACCCCGGCGACTGCGGCTCGACCGTGAGCAGTCCGGGCGGGTTGGGGAACATCGGCCGTGGATTCGGTCGAGCGAACCCCTCCCCTCGAAGCACGTCCAGGAACACCTGGGTGTGGCGGCGTGCCATGTCGGCGTCGCTCTCGCCCTCGGCAGGCTGGTAGCCGAAGTAGCGCCACCCGTCGATCACCTGCTCCGGCGACCCACGGCTGATCCCGAGCTGCAGCCGGCCGCCGGCGAGAAGGTCTGCGGCGCCTGCGTCCTCGGCCATGTAGAGCGGGTTCTCATAGCGCATGTCGATGACCGCGGTGCCGATCTCGATGCTCGAGGTTCGCGCGCCGATCGCCGCCAGGAGCGGGAACGGCGACGCCAGCTGCCGGGCGAAGTGGTGCACACGGAAGTACGCCCCGTCGGCGCCCACGCTCTCGGCCGCGACCGCCAGTTCCAGCGACTGGATCAGCGAGTCGGAGGCGGTGCGCACCTGCGACGACGGCGACGCCGTCCAGTGGCCGAAAGACAGGAACCCGACCTTCTTCACACGCGGGCCTTTCTCGTCGACGCCTTGGCGGCCTCCCGGCCGGCCTCGGTATTCACTCCCACGGCAGTGCCGGCTCGCCGGCTGTCCATCCGCCGTCGACGGGCAGCACCACGCCGGTGACGGCGCTTGCCTGCGGGCTCGCGAGGAAGACGATCGCGCTCGCGATCTCGTTGGCCTCGAGCAGGCGCCCGAGCGGGATTCGACGCGTGGCTGCTCGGACGAACGTCTCATTCTCGAAGAACGCGGCCGTCATCGGGGTCACGGTGAACCCGGGTGCGACCGCATTCGCTCTCACCCCGTGCTCGGCCCAGTCGATCGCGAGGGAACGTGTGAGGGCCGCGACGGCTCCCTTGCTCGCCGTATAGGCGGCCTGGGAGGGGAGGGATACGAGCGCAGCCTGGGATGCGACGTTGACGATCGCCCCTCCGCGCTCGCGCAGCAACGGTCCGAACGCCTGGCAGGCCTGGACGGTCCCGAGCACGTTGATCTCGAAGTTCCGCCTGAAATCCGCGACCGCGAGCTCCTCGATCGGCTTGTTATCCGTCAGGACGCCTGCAGCGTTGATCAGGACGTCGAGCCGGTCGAGGCGACGCGCCAGCGAGTCGAGCGCGCTGCGGTCGGTGACGTCCAGGGGCGGCTCGGCCGCGAGATCGACGACATGGACTGTCGCCCGCGCCTGCTCCAGCAGCCGGACGCAGGCGCCGCCGATGCCGGAGGCTCCACCCGTGACGACGGCGACTGCGCCATCGAGACCGTCCACGGCGGCCACCCTATCCGCCGGCCCTCGAGTGTGTTCCAATCCCGACACGAGCAGTACCCGAGAAAGGAGAGAAGTGATGGCAACCGCGATCACCGAGGCCGAGCGCGAGCAGCTCGCCGCAATTCCCGCTTCGTACTTCCGAGCCGTCGACGCCTACGACCTGCCTGCGGTCCTGGCTCACTTCGCGGAGGACGCGACCCTGACGGTGCAGAGCGCCCGCGTCACCTTCACCGGGCACGACGAGATCGGCCGGATGTTCACCGACTTCTTCGGCGACTGGGATTCGATGGTCCATGAGATCACGAACATCGTCGTCGATCCGACCGGCTCGAAGGTGTCCACCGAGCAGCTCGTGGATCTCAACCGAAACGGCACGACGAAGATGCACAACTGCAACTTCTTCGACGTCGGCCCCGACGGCAGGTTCACCCGGGTGATCATCTGGATGGACGGGACGAACCCGCTCACCTGAGTCTCGACGCGATCGTCGTCGGGGTCGGCGGGCTCGGCAGTGCCGCCCTGTACCACCTCGCGCGCTCCGGCCTGTGCGTGCTGGGAATCGAGCGCTTCGGTGTGCCGAACGAGCAAGGTTCGTCGCACGGGATCACCCGGATCATCAGGCTTGCCTACTACGAGGACCCGAGCTACGTGCCGCTGCTCCGCCGGGCCTACGAGCTCTGGCGCGAGCTCGAGACGCTGGTCGGAGAGCAGCTCCTGCACATCACCGGTTCGGTGGACGCGGGGCCGCCCGACAGCTTCGTCTTCGAGGGCTCGGTGCGCTCCTGCATCGAGCACGGCCTCGAGCACGAGGTGATCGACGGGCGGGAGGTCAACAGGCGCTTTCCCGGGTACCGCCTTCCCGCCGATTCGATGGCCGTGCTCCAGCCGGAGGGCGGGTTCCTCCTGCCCGAGCGCTGCATCGTGGCGCACGTCGACGCCGCCCGTGCGGCAGGCGCCGAGGTCAGAGAGAACGAGCGGGTGCTGGGGTGGGAGCCCACGAGCGGCGGCGTTCGCGTGACGACCGACCTCGGGACCTACGAGGCCGAACGGCTCGTACTGGCGGCGGGCGCCTGGGAAGCCGAGCTCACCGGTCTGCCGGTTGTGGCGGAGCGCCAGGTGCTCGCGTGGCTCGAGCCGCTGAGCCCGGAGCTCTTCACGCCGGAGCGCTTTCCGGTCTTCAACCTGATGGTCGAGGAGGGGCGGTACTACGGCTTCCCCGTCTTCGGCATCCCCGGCTTCAAGTTCGGCCGCTACCACCATCTCGGGGAACGCGGCGATCCCGAAGAGCTCGACCGCGTGCCGTCCGAGCGCGACGAGCAGGTGCTACGAGCCTTCGCAGAGCGCTACTTCCCCGATGGAGCCGGCCCGACGTCGTCGCTGAAGACGTGCCTGTTCGAGAACACGCCCGACGAGCACTTCCTGCTCGGTCTCCACCCGGAGCACGAGAACGTGATCATCGCAGGCGGCGGATCGGGTCACGCGTTCAAGTTCGCGAGCGTGATCGGCGAGATCGTCGGGCAACTCGCGCGCGCTGAATCGCCGGAGCTGGACATCAGCCTCCTGTCGCCTCGGCGCTTCGCGGGCGGGTCAGACTGAAGCGGTATCCACCGCCGCCTCGGCCGGTGTGACCATGGCGAGGTAGTCGAGCACCGTCTCCAGTGGCTCGACGTCGCCGAACTTCGCGTCGATGTCGAACAGGTTCCACTCAACGACTCCGGCGACGCGGTCGCCGACGCACTCGCGCACGACGATCGGCCGGAATCCGTAGCCGATCGCGTCCTCGGTCGTGTGCCGGACGCAGCCGGCCATCGTCACGCCCGTGATGATCACCGTGTCCACGCCGACGGCGCGCAGCATGTTCGCCAGGTGCGTCCCGAAGAAGGCGCTCGCGTGCTTCTTGACGATCACGTGCTCGCCCGGCTCCGGCGCGATCCGCTCGTCGATCGCGACCGCGTCCGTCCCCAACTGGAGCACCTCGACCGGGATCTTGTGGTGCCAGAGCCCCATGTCGCAGTTCGGCCCCTCGGTGACCGCGTAGGCGGTGGTCGTGTAGACGATCGGGACGCCCTTCGGGCGGGCGGCGTCATTGAGTCTCTGGACGCCCGGGATGATCGTGTCCATGCCGTCGCAACTGAACGCGTTGCCCGGGCGGGTCCAAGCATTTGCGAGATCGATGTGGATCAGCGCGGGACGGCTGCCGAATCCGATGCGGCGCTGGAAGCCACGCTGCTGGTAGAGGGCGGAGTCCGCCGAGAAGATCGTCTCCAGGGCCTGCTGGACGTCGCTCATCGCACCTCCTCGCGTTTGTATGCAGGATCATCACACAGATGCTCGTGGATGCCAGGGTCGCGATCGTCGGTGGTGGTGTCGCCGGCTGCAGCCTCCTCTACCACCTCGGTCTCGCCGGGTGGGAGGACGCCGTGCTGCTCGAGGAAGACGAGCTGACGAGCGGCTCGACCTGGCACGCGGCCGGCCTCTGCACGCAGTTCAACCCGAGCTACAACCTGACCGGCCTGCTGCGCTACAGCGTCGAGCTCTACAAGACGCTCGACGCCGACTACCACGAGTGCGGCAGCCTGCGCCTGGCCACGACGGAGGACCGCGTCGACGAGTTCCGCCATCGCGCCGCCACGGCCGAGCTGCTCGGCGTTCCGGTCGAGCTCGTCGGGCCGGAGCGCGTGCGCGAGCTGCACCCGCTGGTCGAGGTCGGCGACGTGCTCGCGGCGGCGTACCTGCCGACAGACGGTCACGTCGACCCGAGCAGCCTTTCGCGCGCATTCGCCGCCGGTGCGGGCGACCGGATCATGCGGCGAACGCCGGTGACTGCTCTCGAGCATCGCGAGGGCGCGTGGACGCTCACGACGCCGAAGGGCGAGGTCAGGGCGGGGATCGTCGTCGACGCAGCCGGCCAGTGGGCGCCGAAGGTCGCTCGGCTGGCGGGCGCCGACCTGCCGATCGTGGCGCTCGAGCATCACTACGTCGTCACCGACGCGGTTCCGGAGGTGGCGGCGCTGCCGCAGGAGCTGCCGGTGCTCCGTGATCCGGACGGGTCCTACTACGTGAGACAGGAGGGAGCCGGACTGCTCGTCGGGCCGTTCGAACGCCAGACGAAGCCGTGGGACGTCGAGGACGGCTTTCATGCACGGTTGCTCTCGCCCGATCTCGACCGCCTGGAGAGCTCGCTCGCCGACGCAGCCGCGCGGATGCCAGTCTTCGGCACCGCGGGTATCAAGTCGGTCGTCAACGGGCCAGACGGCTACACACCTGATGGTCGTTGCCTGATGGGGCCGGTGCCCGGCCTGAGCGACTTCCACGTGCTCGCGGGCTTCAGCATCTTCGGCATCGTCTTCGCGGGCGGGGCCGGGCGCTACGCCGCCGAGTGGATCGTCGACGGCCAGCCGAGCGACAACATGTGGGAGCTCGACGTCCGCCGCTTCGGGGAGTACGCGCGCTCCGCGTCGTTCCTCGTTCCGCGGGCGATCGACGTCTATGCGCGCGAGTACGCCATCCACTATCCGGAGGAGGAGCGCGACGCGGGCCGCCCGCTGAAGCAGGCCGCGCTGCACGACGTTCTCTCGGAGCGCGGTGCCGTGATGGGCTTCCGGTTCGGCTGGGAGCGGCCGCTGTGGTTCTCGCGGAACGGCGCCCACGACGAGTACTCCATGCGCCGCGGCAACTGGCACGCCGCGGTCGGCGACGAGTGCCGGGCGGTGCGGTCGGCGGTGGGCGTGCTCGACCAGACGAGCTTCGCGAAGTACGGAGTGTCGGGACCCGGCGCGGAAGCCTTCCTCGACCGGCTCTGCGCAAACCGCCTGCCGCCGCTGGGGCGGATCGCGCTGACGCAGATGTGCCTGCCCGGCGGCGGGATCGAGTGCGACGTGACCATCACCCGTGTCGAACCGGAGCGCTTCTACCTGGTCTCCGCGGCGGCCACGGAGCTGCACGACTTCGCCTGGCTGGAGTGGCACCTGCCGGACGACGGCTCGGTGGGGCTCCGGAACGACACCGAGCTCTACGGCGTGCTCACCCTTGCCGGCCCGCGCTGCCGAGACCTGCTCAAGCCTCTGGTCGAGGACGACATCTCGCGCGAGGCATTCCCGTTCTTCCGCGCGCGGCACCTCGAGGTCGCCGGGGTGCCGACGCTGACGCTGCGGGTCTCCTACGTCGGCGAGCTCGGCTTCGAGCTTCACCATCCCGTCGAGCACACGGCGAGGCTCTACGAGCGGCTGCGGGAGGAGGGCGAGCCGCTCGGGCTGGTCGATTTCGGATACCGCGCGCTCGACTCGCTCCGGCTCGAGAAGGCCTATCGGCTCTGGGGCGCGGACATGTCCGCCGACTGGACCCCGCTCGAGGCAGGGCTCGAGCGGTTCGTCGCCTTCGACAAGGGCGACTTCGTCGGTCGCGACGCGCTCCTGCGCCAGCGTGCCGAGGGTGTTCGGCGAACGCTCGCCTGCCTCACTGTGGAGACGGAGGACGCCGATCCCCACGGCAACGAGCCGGTGCGTGCGGACGGCACGCCCATCGGCTACGTCGCCGCCGGCGGCTACGGCCATGTCGTCGAGCAGAGCATCGCGCTCGCGTATCTGCCGGTGGAGCACGCGGAGCCCGGAACGCGGCTGACGGTCGACGTCCTCGGCGAGCCACGGCCGGCGGTCGTTGCACCGCAACCGATCTACGATCCTGAGAACCTGCGGCTGCTCTCGTGACGACTCCGTACGAACCCGTCCGCTGGGAGCTCGTTCCCGGCCACACCGCGCTCGTCGTGATCGATGACCAGCGCGACTTCCTGCATCCGGGCGGCTGGTACGCCAAGAGCGGCATCGACATCGAGCATATGCGCCGCGTGATCGAGCCGACACAGCGGCTCGTCGCAGCCTGCCGGGCTGCGCAGGTGCCCGTGATCTGGACGCGGCATGGCACTCGCGGCACCGACGACGGCGGCCCGTTCATGGAGTTGCGCCCGTTCCTGCGTGACGGCGGCCTGCGCCAGGGGACGTGGGGCTACGAGATCCACGACGACTTCGAGGTCGCGCCCGAGGACTGGATCGTTGAGAAGATCCGCCTCAGCGGCTTCTTCAACACGAACCTCGAGGTCGTCCTCCGCGGCCTGCAGGCCGAGACGGTGCTGATCGGCGGCGTGCTGACGAACCAGTGCATCGCGGCGACGTCGAAGGACGCGATGTTCCGCGACTTCAAGCCGATCGTCGTCGAGGAGTGCACCGGGACGACGCTGCCTCACCTGCATGGGCCGGCGCTCGAGATGATCAGCGTCGGCTGGGGCGAGGTGCGCTCGCTCGACGAGACGCTCGCCGACCTGGAGCGGCTCGCGTGAAGCTCGGCGCGCACTTCCTCCCTGAGCACTTCGTCACCTTCATCGACTCGGTGACCGCGGCCGAGCGCGCCGGCTACGAGCGCGCGTGGCTCGTCGACGGCCAGATGCTCTGGCAGGACCTCTACGTCTACATGACCCACGCGCTCGCGGCGACGGAGCAGATCGTCGTCGGCAGTGGGGTAACCAACCCGCTCACGCGACACCCGTCCGTGACGGCCAGCGCGCATGCGACGCTCGCAGATCTGAATCCCGGCCGAGTGGTGCTCGGGATCGGCCGCGGTGACAACGCCGTGCGGACGCTCGGGCTGAAACCGGTGCCGACCGCCGAGCTGGCCGAGGCGGTGCCGCACCTGCGCGCGTGGATGGCAGGCGCCGAAGCCGCGGGCGTGCGAATCCGCTGGGCCGACGAGCACGTGCCGATCATGATCTGCGCGACGGGGCCGAAGAACCTGCGCCTGGCCGGCGCGCTCGCGGACATCGCGATGATCTACGTCGGCGTTCACCCGGCGTCCGTGCGCTGGGCGATCGACCACGTTCGCGCCGGCGCGGAGGAGGCGGGACGCGACCCCGCCGACGTCGAGATCGCCGCGCTCTGCGGGATGCACGTCTCGAACGACCTGGAGGAGGCGTGGGAGGAGTGCCGCTGGGCGCCGGCAGCGTGCGCCAACCACATCGCCTACGCGCTGAAATGGAACCCCGAGCACGGCATGCCCGAGGAGATGACCCGAATCGTTGCCGCGCGCGAGGAGTACGACTACTACGCCGGGCACCTCGACTCGTCGGCCGAGCACACCAGCTACCTGACCGGCGAGCTCGTCGACGACTTCGTCATCGCCGGCCCGGTCGAGCGGTGCCTGGAGAAGATCGGCGAGCTCGGCGAGCTGGGAGTCGAGGAGGTGTCGGCCGCGTACCTGAACGGGAGGTTCGAGCAGATGGAACTGGTTGGGCAGGCGATCGTTCCGGCGCTCGAGGGGGTGGGGGCGTGAAGCGAATCGGCGTCGACGTGGGGGGGACGTTCACCGATCTGATCCTGGTCGACGAGGAGGAGGGCCGGATCACCGTCGACAAGGTCCCCTCGACCCCGGACGACCCGTCGCGGAGCGTCGTCGAAGGCGTCCAGGCCCTTTGCGCGAAGGCCGGCGTTGCGCTGGCCGACGTCGACAACCTCCTGCACGGGACGACGGTCGCCACCAACATCGTGCTCACCCATTCGGGCGCCGAGGCCGGGATGATCACGACGCACGGCTTCCGCGACATCGTCCACATCGCGCGACACAAGAAGCCGTTCAACTTCTCGCTGCAGCAGGAGCTGCCGTGGCAGTCGCGCCCGCTCGTCAAGCGGCGCCACAGGCTGACGGTGAAAGAGCGCGTCACGGTCCCGGACGGCGACGTGCTGGTCGAGCTCGACGACGAAGAGGTGCGCGAGCGCGTACGGACGCTGAAGGCTGCCGGCGTCGACTCGGTCGCGGTCTGCCTGCTGCACTCGTACCTCAACCCGGCGCACGAGCAGCGGATCAAGGAGATCGTGCTCGAGGAGTTCCCGGAGGCGTACCTCTCGGTCTCGCACGAAGTCCTGCCCCTCTACCGCGAGTTCGAGCGGTTCTCGACCGTGGCTCTGAACGCGTACGTCGGCCCGAAGGTCTCGCGCTACGTGACGCGCTTCGACGAGGCGCTCCGCGAGATCGGCTTCACGCGTGAGGTCCAGCTGATGCAGTCCTCCGGCGGCATGGCGACGGTCGAGGCGGCGCGCGAGCGGCCGGTGAACCTGCTCATGTCAGGGCCGGTCGCCGGCCTTGTCGGCGGGATCTGGGCCGGGCGGATGGCGGGCCACGACAAGGTCGTCACGCTCGACATGGGCGGCACCTCGGCCGACATCGGTGTCGCCGCGGGCGCCCAGCTGCGTATGCGGCACCTGCTCGACACGAAGGTGGGCGACTACCAGGCGATGGTGCCGATGGTCGACATCGACACGATCGGCGCCGGCGGCGGCTCGATCGCGTACGTGGACGCCGGCGGTGTCTTCCGCGTCGGCCCGCAGTCTGCAGGAGCCGACCCCGGCCCCGCATGCTACGGCCGCGGCGGCGACCAGCCGACGTCGACGGACGCACAGCTCCTCCTCGGGCGGCTGCGACCGGACCGCGGCCTGCTCGGCGGCGACATGTCCCTCGACGTCGAGCTCGCGACTGCGGCGATGCAGCGGGTCGCCTCACGGCTCGGGATCCCGGTCGAGGAAGCGGCGCTCGGAGCGCTCCAGATCCAGAAGTTCTCGATGGCACAGGCGATCGAGGTCAACTCGGTTCGCCGGGGCTACGATCCTCGCGAGTTCACGCTCGTCGCGGCCGGCGGCGCCGGCCCGCTGTTCGCGTGCGACCTCGCGGTCGAGCTCGAGATCCCGCGCGTGCTCGTCCCGCCGCATCCCGGGATCACATCGGCGACCGGGCTCCTCGCCACCGACCTCCAGCACGAGTTCGTCGCCACCGAGCGCCACTTCCTGAAGTCGCTCGACCGCGAGCGGCTCGGTGCGCGTCTCGACGAGCTGGCGGCGCAGGCTGCGGCACAGCTCGAGCAGGACGGTGTCCCGGAGGACCGCCGCCTGGTGCGGCGCCTTGCCGACTGCCGCTACGCCGGCCAGGGCTACGAAGTCCGCTTCGACATCCCCGCCGGCGAGCTCGACGACGCCTGGACGGCCAGGCTGGCGGAGGGCTTCCACGCCGCCCACGAGCGCGAGTACGGTCACCGCTTCGACGCCGAGATCGAGATCGTCAACGTTCGCACGCTCGGCGTCGGGCTCATCCCCGATCTCCGGTGGGCCGAGCTCGAGGCCGGCGACGGCGACCCGTTGCGTGCGAAGACGGCGGAGCGCGTGGTCGTCTTCGACGTGGAGGGGAAGCCGGAGCGCCGGCAGACGCCGTTCTACGATCGCGAGCTGCTCCGGGCTGAAGACCGGGTCGAGGGCCCGGCGGTGGTCGAGCAGTACGACTCGACGACCGTGATCCCGCCCGGGTTCGTCGCCGAGATCGACCGGTCGGGGAACATCGTGGTCGACTGCTCGCAGGCGCAGCGCGCAGAGCAGGCGTCGCAGCTCGCGACGCCGATCCTGATGCGCGTGATCGGCGGCGCGTTCGCAGCGATCGCGAAGGAAATGGCCGGCGTCCTCTACCGGATGAGCTACTCGTCGATCATCCGCGAGTCCGAGGATCTCGGTGCCGGGATCTTCGACCCGGAGGGGAACGAGCTGGCCGAGTCCGACTCGACGCCGATGTTCATGGGCGCGATGCCGAAGATCGTCAAGGGGGTGATCTCGCTCCTCGGCGAGGACATCCACGACGGCGACGTGATCCTGCACAACGATCCCTATCTCGGTGCGACCCATTCCCCCGACGTCGCGATCGTGGTACCGATCTTCTTCGAGGGCGAGCTCGCGGGCTTCTCCGGTGCGTCCGCGCACCTGCTCGACATCGGCGGTGCCTACCCCGGCCTCGCGGTCGACCTCGTCGACAACTGGTCGGAGGGGAACATCTACCGGGCGGTCAAGCTGTCCGAGCGGGGCGCGCGGCAGGACAAGCTCTGGCAGCACATCCTCGAGAACACGCGGACGCCGACGTACAACCGCGGCGACATCGAGGCGATGATCGCTGCCTGCGAGCTGGCGAAGACGCGCTACCTCCAGCTGCTCGAGCGGTACGGCCGTGAGCCCGTGCTCGGAGCGGCGCGCGACTGGATCGCCTACTCGGAGCGGATGCTGCGCCAGGAGATCGCCAAGGTGCCGGACGGCGTGTACGGCCCGGAGGAAGGGTGGCTCGACGACGACGGTCGTAACCGCGGCACCCAGCTGCCGGTGAAGGTGAAGGTTGTGATCGAAGGTGATGCGCTGACGATCGACCTCACGGGGTCGAGCGACGAGGTGCCGACCGGCTACAACTGTCCGTACGAGGGCACGACCGTCTCGGCGATGACGTTTATCGCGCGGATGATCTTCCTCGACGAGGATGCATATCCGGTCTTTGTCCCGCAGAACGAGGGGATGCTGCGGCCGATCAAGGTGGTCGCGCCGAAGGGCTCGATCTTCAACCCGAACTACCCGCGCGCGTGCTTCGCTCGCTTCTGCCAGGTGCAGCGCGCGGTCGACCTCGTGCTTCGCGCGCTCGCGCCCGTCGTGCCCGAGCAGATCACCGCCGGCAACTCGGCACACCTCCATTTCATCTCCTACTCCGGCTTCAACACCGAGACGCAGGAGTACTGGGTCTACCTCGAGGTGGACGAGGGCTCCTACGGCGGCCGTCCCTCGCGCGACGGCCTCGACTCCGTCGACTGTCTGATCGCGAACACACGGAACAACCCGATCGAGGAGCTCGAGTGGCGGTTCCCGATGCGGACCGAACGCTACGAGCTACGCGACGAGCCGTGCGCGGCGGGTCGAACCAGGGGCGGGATCGGCATGGTGCGCGTGAACCGCTTCCTCGTCGACTCGATCGTCACCTGCGAAGGGGAGCGGCACGAGACCGACGCCCCGTGGGGCATCTTCGGCGGCCACGACGGTATGAACGCGTCGATGATCCGCAACGCCGGACAGGCGGGCGAAGAGCACTGGCCCTCCAAGGTGACCGCGGCTCGCCTGTCGGCCGGCGACACGCTCCAGATCACCGTTCCGAACTCGGCCGGCTACGGGGACCCGCTGGAGCGCGACCCCGAGCTCGTGCTCTCCGATGTCCTCGACGGATACACCACGGTCGAGCTGGCCGAACGCGACTACGGAGTCGTCATCGACGGCGGGAGCATGACGGTCGACGGCGAGGCGACCGCGCAACTGCGCAAGGAGCGGATCGCGGTGCCGCTGGCCTAGGGTTCAGGACCTCGAGCCTGCACTGCGGTTCACCTACGCCTTGCTGCGTAACCTCGGCGGCGAGTGAGCCCTCGGGGCGCTACGCGGCTTCTCGTTCCGGACGGCGCGCGCGGTTGAGATCCTCGACCGTTCGGATGTTGGCGTAGACGACCGCCTCCCCGTGTGCGTACTCGAGCTCCCGCCGTGCGAAGCGATACCACTCGACCCAGCTCGTGAGGCGACGGTCCGCCGTCTCGTCGCCTCTGCTCACCATGCTCACAGTGAAGCACCTGAATCGTGATGTCTCGGGGAACTTCCGGTAAGGATTTTGGTGTTGCGATCGGCGCCTCGGGGTCCGTGTTGTTCCCGGAGCGTCGGGGAACACGTCCTTCATGACCGTTGCGCTCGGAGTCGTGCTTTCCGTAATCGCTCTTGTCAGCGCCGGCGTGGTGATCGCCATGTTCGTCTGGGCGGCGAAGAAGGACGGGGAAGAGGATCAGGCCCTGCAGCGGCGTCTCGGAATTCGGCGCCGAACGCGCATCGGGCGCTAGCGGCAGCTGGAGGGCTCGTCCGACGCTCACGCCCGGCTGCGGCCGAGCAGAAACCTGTCTAGGACCGCTTCTTGGTCGCACCGGGCGGTGTGACGGTCACGTGGACGGTGTGCTGCTCCCACGCCGACACGGGAGCGGCCCCGCGGGACTTCTCTCGCGGGTCAACGTAGTACGGCGTGTCAGCCCAGCCGATCTCGACGTCCACCGCCTCGGCATCGGCGATGGCGTGCTCCTCGAAGAGCACGTCCCCCGGGGGCGACGGGGTCTCGGCGAGCTTGACGATCGTCTTCGGCAGCCCGATGGTCGCCACCGCCTCGCTCTGCGGGTCGACCGACGCGAACCGCGGCTCCACCGCGACCGCTCCGGGCACCATCTCGAACCCCTGGTCGGACATCAGTACCCGGAGCCGCTTCGTCGCGGGGTCGAAGATCAGCCCCCGGACGTCCGCGACGTAGTGGACCGCGCGGTCGAGCGGGTTGCTGAGGCGAACAGCGACCTCGAAGCCGTCCTTCGTCCTCTTCATCCCTTCCGGCGCCGCCTGCAGCCCGTGCGACTCGCCGTCCTGACCCCGCCTGCGTGCGCTGCTCATGTCGTCCTTTCGTCGACGAGGCGGTCGATCGCAGTCACACGGTACTCACTCGTCAGACGACCGCGGAAATTTGCGCTTGCCTGCGGGGAGCGCAGGAGCGTGTGCTCCAGCAGGCCGAGCTCGCTGCGCACCTCGGCGGCGGTCAAGGAGGCCCAGACCGGGTCGAGCGGCATCCGGGGCGCCCAGGCCTCGATCCCGGCCCGCAGCTGCTCGCCGACCTCCTGCGGGTCACCGCCGTCGAGGTGGAGCTCGAGGGCCGATCCGTACAGCCGCACCGGCTCGACGATCCCCCACAACAGGTGCTCGCTGCGCAGCGCCGGAGCGACGAGCCCGGCCAGCTCCCGCTGGTCTTCGGGAAGGCCCGCGACGGCGCCGCCGAGCACGTCGCGCGCGCGCCGCAGCATCCCCAGGCGCGCCGCGGCGACGTCGCGGTCGGGGTGATCGGCGACGAACCGGCGGCCGAGCGCGGCGGCGTCGGCGATCCGCAGGGCGAACTCCTCGATCGTGGACAGGATCGTGATCAGCGGCCGCACGAAGCCCTCCAGCACGAGGGGCCGGAGCTCCTGCCGTCGCGCCAGGAGCGTGCAGACCTGCGGGCTGAACGCGTAGTAGTCGCGGTGAAGCCTGTCGAAGAACGCGAAGCCGACCTCGCTCTTGCGGATGAGCCCGTCGCGCACGCGCCGCAGGGAGACGACCTCCTCCGAGAGCGGCGATCCGGACGCGACGGAGGCGACAATGCAGCAGTTGCCGCTGCTACCGCCGGAACAGGTGCCGCCGCAGTGGTTCCCGGTGTCGCGCAGCACCGCCGTCGTCCCAGTGGCCGCCGCGAGCTGCGTGCGCATGTCGTTCTCGTCGGTGATGGCGGCGGCCTCCTCGGGCGACGACGGGTTGCACCCCGCGGTGAGCGCGAGCATGGCGTTCGTCACCGTCCGGAGCGCGTGCGAGAGCTCGTGGTAGAGGATCACCGGGTTCGGCGTCTGGAGGTCGAGCGTCCCGCCGGTCCCGGCGCGCGCCGTGCAATAGCCGCTGCCGTTGCTCTGGCTCGTGTCGTAGATGACGAGGCAATCAGTCGTGGTGTTCAGGCCCGCGCCGGCGAGGCCCGAGTTGCTCGGGGGAAGCGCGGTGCCGCCGAAGGTCGTGACCAGGGCGCCGTCGTTGCGCACGAAGTTGGCCAGCACCGGGAGGATCACGATCGGCACGGCCTGCGGCCCCGCTCCCAGCCCGTAGTCCGGGTTGAAGTTCGTGTTGACGAGCGTGTCGAGGCGCGTCGGCGGGATCCCCGGATCGGTGCGGGCGTACGTCACCTGCTGCCGGTTTCCGACAGCCGCCGCGAGGCCGAGGCCGGTGTCGCCGTTGGCGATGATCGCGAGATCGACGGCCCCTTGATTCGCGTCGAGCGTTCCGGTGCCGGCGCCTGTGGCGTCGTTCTGGACGAAGACAGTCATCGGGCCCGAGCCGATTGCCGGATCAACCGATCGGCTCCGGCTTCCGGGGCTTCCAGCCCTGGCCCTTCGGCTTGTAGGGGCTCTCCTTCGGCACGGGGCACGGCTCCGGGCAGGGCTCGACCGGCGGCTCCTCCGGCGGGCAGCATTCGAGGACCTTGGTCTCCAGCTCGGCCTGGCGGTCGTAGTCCCCGGCCGCGTCGGCGTGGACGCGTTCCTCGATTCCCTCCACGCGCCGCAGCGAGGCGAGCTGCCGCTCGCTGAGCTCGAGCTGGCGGGTCAGCTTGCGGGTCATGCCGCACAGCAGGTCGTTCGCGTTCGTCAGGAGGCAGATGATCGTGTCGTTCTGGCCGCTCTGGTGCTCGAGGACCGCGTTCGTGACCTTTTGCAGCTCCCAGATCGCGAGCAGCCCCTCCGCGAGGTTGCCGAGGCCGGCGTCGAGGTCCGCGTCCAGCGTGTCGAGCCTGCTGACGGTGTCCGCGGTGTGCTGGTTGATGTCGTCGAGCTTGGCGTTGATCTGGTCGGCGACGTCTTGAATGGACGGCATGTTCCCTCCGCTCGGTCGAGAGGCTCTACCTCAGGTCGCCCGTCGGCCGCAGGGGCCCTTCCGACCCAGGGCGAGCATCGACGAGTGCTCGATCCCACGCACGGGCCGGCGGCGACCACCGACGAGCGGCTCCTTCGTCTGGGGCTGCATAGTGGCAGTCGTCGCAAGCGTCGTCAACTGCGTTGGCCCCAACAACTCGAGCCGCGCGAAGGTCGGGCGAACTGGATCCTCGAATGGCCTTCGAGCTTGACCATCCATGCCACAATCGCTGCGCTCGTCATGGAGATGCCCTTCGTTCTTGACGCACAGGAGGACGTGACGCAGTCGTGGCGGCCGGTGACCTTCCCGATGCGTGAGGGCGGGCTCAGGATCGAACCGCGGGAGGTGCACGTCTGGAGAGCGGAGCTGCGGCAGGCAGTGCACGTCATCGACGGCCTGCGGGCGACACTCGATACGGAGGAGCTGTCTCGCGCGAATCGATTCGTGTTCGAGCGCCACCGTCTCCGGTACGTCGCCGCACACGGAATGCTGCGGCACTTGTTGAGTGCCTATGTAGGGATCGCGCCCGATCGCATCGAGCTGGGCCGGGCCCGGTACGGCAAGCCGTATCTGCTCGGCGACGGCGACGGAGCGCGCAGCGCGCTTCGATTCAATCTCGCGCATTCGAGCGACCTGATGCTTGTCGCGATCGGGGTCCGACGTGAGCTGGGAGTCGATCTCGAGTTCATTGGCCGCCGCCGGGATGTGGCGGGGATCGCCCGGCACTTCTTCTCGCCGAACGAGGTGACGACCCTGACGGCGCTGCCCGCGGACGAGCGTCTTGCGGCTTTCTACCGGTGCTGGACGCGCAAGGAGGCATACATCAAGGCGTGCGGGAGGGGGCTGAAGATGCGTCTCGACGACTTTGACGTCTCCCTCGAGCCGGCCGTTTCGCGCGGATTGCTCAGATCGGCGTTGGCGACCGACGAGCCTGAACGCTGGCGCTTTACCGACCTCCGTGCAGGCCCCGGCTTCGAGGCCGCGCTCGCTGTCGAGGGGCACGAATGGCGGTTGGGCACCTACGAGATCGAGATCCAGGAACGGAAAGGTGACGCCGCGGCGGGTCTGTTGTAAAGTCGTCTGCGATTCCCCAACAATCCGACCGTAGGGGGTACGGATGCCGGTAAAGGAGAATCGGGCGCTTACGAAGCGTGTGTTCGAGGCGCTGAGCAAGGGCGACCTGACCGCCGCGCAGAAGGTGCTCGGGGCCGACCTGAAGAAGGGCGCAGCCGCAAGTGCCAAGGCCGCGAAGCTGGCGCTGCCGGATGTGAAGGTGCATCTCGAAGACGTGATCGCCGAGGGCGAGAAGGTCGTCGCCAGGTGGACGGCGACCGGGACGCACAAGGGCGCTCACAAGGACGCGTTCTTCGGCAGCGTCAAGGGCACCGGTAAGCCGCTCAGTGTCAGCGGCATCACGATCCTTCGCTTCGAGGGCGGCCGCGTCGTGGAGACGTGGGGATTGACCGACGAGCTCGGCGCCGTCAAGCAGCTCGGGCTCGTCCGGCCGCGCGGCTAGCGCGGCCTCGGGAAGTCGCGGCTCCTGAGCGGAGCGCCGTCCCGGCGCGGCGAGGACGGCGCTCCGCGCCGCCGACCTCAGGGTACGAGCGGTGGTAGCTCGGCTGGGCCGATGTCCGGCTCGATCAGGAGTCGGTGGCGGAGCGATGTGAAGAGGACCCGGCGCCCCAGGAGAGCTGCGTTTCTACGTCCGCGCCGCGCCGCCCACGCGGACGAGTAGCGGTGCGCCCACAGTCGTACGAAGCGCTCGTTGCCGTCCATCGTGCATCGGCACGCAACCGAGTACAGCTCCTCACCGGGAAGCGAGCGGAGCCTCATCGAACGGAGCTGCGAGACGCTGACAGTCCGTCCCCCGACCGCGGTGCGCACCGCGGATTGCACGTGTTTCTCAGGGAACGTCTTCGTCGTTTCGGCGCGTAGCCGGACGCTCGGCTGCGCCGCGACCGTATCCAGGAAGTCGGCCGTCTGGGCGCTCGCGTCGAACCCTCCGGAATGGATCGAGCGCATGGCGTCTTCGGGGAGCTCGAGGAAGCGCTTGGCCGCGACGACGGTCGCGAAGTCGGCTTCGTCCTCCCGGGCGACGTGGATGAACGGGAGGCACGCCGACGGCAGGAATCGGAACCAGTTCGTTCCCTGGTATGCGCAGATCACCGGCGTGCGAAGCGAGAGGCACTCCGTCGCCTGCATGAACCCGCACTTGACCACGGCGAGGCTCGAAAGCTCGAGGAGCCCGAATAGGACTGCATCGGCAAGCAGCCCGGACACACGGACGCGCGCCCGGACCTCGTCGGACAGCCCCGACACGCGCTGCTCCAGCTCGGCGGGGTTGCGCGACATGAAGAGGAAGTGCGTGTCCGTCGCCTCGAGCCGCTGGAGCAGCGAGAACGCGAGTCGCTCGACTTTTGGATCGTATGCGAGAGCGCACACGAGCTTCTCCACGGGCAGCCCGAGCTCGTCGAGCAGGCGGCGCGCCTCGGTGAGGTCACTGGTCACGAACGGCGGTACCTGGCGGACGTTCGGCGGCGGCTCGCGCATGTGCGTGCACGTCGGGCCGGTCAGGACCACGCCGTCCATCATCCCGGCGTGGTGGCGCAGGAACATCGGAACTGCCAGCGGGTGATAGGAGTTGTCGAGCAGCACGACCGGGACGCCGATCTCTACGGCGCCGAGGGACGCTTCGAGCATCGTTCCGACCTGCGGGGCCTCACCGACGACGACGAGGTCGGGGCGGCAGTCGCGCAGCGCCTTGACGGCGCGTTCGCGGCTCGCTTCCCAGCCGTCGTCGTGGACGGCGTCGAGGTGGAGGTCGACGAAGTGGATCCGGTCCTCGGCGAGCGCGGTGAGCTCGTCGTGGTACGTGGCCCGTCCGGTGCAGTCGAAGAACACGTCGTGGCCTCTCTCCTGGAGCTCGAGCGCCACCCGGAGTCCTCGTTTGTAGACGCCGATCTGCGCGTGTCCGGCCGCGTTGCCGAAGCAATAGGTAAAGAACAGGACTCTCATCGACTGACCGCTCAGGCTCCGGAGTCCGTTTCCAGGTATCTCTCCAACGGCTCCTTCGAGACGACGAAGGGGCCGAGCGCGAGCACATCGATCTCCGACGTCGCGAAGCATTCGGCCGCGTCCTTTGGGGTCTCGACGATCGGCTTGCCGGCGAGGTTGAAGGATGTGTTGAGCACGAGTGGGACGCCGGTACGCTCGGCGAACGCCGTGACGATCCGCCAGAAGCTGGGGTTCTGGCGCTCGGTCAGCGTCTGGACGCGCGCGGTCCCGTCGACGTGTGCGACGGCCGGGATCCGGCCGAGCATCTCGGATCTGATCGGGACGACCCGCAGCATGTACGGGCTCGGCTCGTCGAGCTCGAACCAGTCGGCGGTTCGCTCCTCGAGCACCGTCGGCGCGAACGGTCGGAACGACTCTCGGTGCTTGACGCGGAGATTGAGGAAGTCCTTCATCCCTGGCCGGCGCGGATCCGCGAGGATGCTGCGGTTGCCGAGCGCGCGCGGGCCGAACTCTGCCCCGCCATCGAGCCGCCCGACGATGTGGCCGTTCGCAATGCAGTCCGCGAGGAGCTTCTCCAGGTTGGGTGGACGCGTCCAAGGGCGGCCGGTTGCCGCGACGGCCTCGACGAGTGCGTCCTCGCCGTAGCTCGGGCCGAGGTACTCCGTCAAAGCCTCGGACGGCGGCTGCCAGCGGGCGATCTCGTATGCGCCGAAGAGCGCACAGCCGAGGCTGTGGCCCGGATCGCCCGGGTTCGGGGGAATGTAGACCGCGTCGGGGCGGAGCTCGTTCCAGGCCTCGCCGTTGGAGACACTGTTGAGCGCCACACCCCCGGCGTATGCAAGGCGTCTCTGGCCGGTGAGCTCGAGCGCGGCTCGCCACGCGTTCGCAACGATCAGGTCGAGCACGCGCTGTCCCGCATACGCGGCGTCCATATGTCGTTGTGTGATCTCCTCTCCCGGAAGTCGGGCCGGCGTGTACCGCTCGAGCGCTGCACTGAACTCGTCGCCGTCCAGGAAGCGGAACCCCCCGTCCGGAAGCAGCTGCAGGTGAGGCTCCAGCGACTCGAACAGCTCGGGCGTCCCGTAGGCAGAGAGGCCCATCGTCTTCCCTTCCTCCCCCTGGCGGAAGCCGACGTGGTGGGTGGTCGCGTCGTAGAGGGTGCCGGAGCTCATCTCCGGGAACAGGAACTCGCGCACGACGGATGCCCGGCCGTCCTGGTTCATCACGGAAACCGTCCCGGCGAGCTGGCGCCAGCCTTTGCGCGGAAGCGCCTCGCCGGCGGTGTCGAGCGTCAGCACGACGGCCTCGTCGAAGCCGCTGGCCCAGAACGCTTGCCGCTGGTGAACCTCGTGGTGCTCGATCCTCCGTACGATCGGTGCGTTCGGGAACCAGCGCTGGAGGTGCGGACCGAGCCGCGCCCATCCGGTCGCGAAGTGTGAGTCGCTCGTCACCACGAGGTCGATGCTCTCGGGCCCGTCGTCGAGCTCGCTCAGGAGCCACTCGCGCCAGGAGTCGATCGTGTCCTCGAAGATGCAGCTGTCCGGGAAGCGGCCGTAGCCGTGCGTGAAGATGAAGTTGACCGACTTGTCGATCGCCGACGTGGGCTCCCGCAGGCATTCGTCCTCGTCGCGCGAGAACAGCATCATGTGCTTCGTGCCGGTCCAGCGCTCGAGCTGCGAGCTCCTGACGACGCAGGACGTATCGATGTAGGAAAGGCTCGCGCCGTGCCCGGTGCTCGCGATTCCGAGGATCCGCTCCGCCTCGACGTGCGGGAAGCGTGGGCGGATGCGGTTTCGAAGCGGCGACATCGAGTACCGCAGCAGCTCGCCGAAGCCGTTCGAGTTCGAGCGCGAGCGGCGGAAGAACGGGGCCGTCTGGGTGAGGTCTCGCAGAGGCCGGCTCCAGAGGCTCACTCTTCGGCCCCTCCGAGCTGCAGCCAGTCGGTCTTCTCCCGCTCGGACAGCCCCTCCCAGACCTCCGACAGCTCACGGAGCGGCTGGATCAGGGCGATCAGCTCGTCGGAGGCGCGCGTCTCCTCCGGGAAGTAGCGGTCGCGCGTCCGGACGCTGTCGAAGGTCATCATGAACTGGTACTCGCCGGTGAGCGGGCCTCGGATCCCCTTCAGCAGCCCGAATTCGACGCCGGGTGCGCCCAGGCTTCGGAGCGCCGGGAGGAACTCCGACACCGCGAACCGCTCGAACTGCTCAGGGGTCACGCCGGGTCGAAGCCGGACACGGTGCAGGCCGTAGACGCTAGACACGGAGTGCCTCCGGTTCCGGCGCCGCCAGCAGTGCGTGGAGGTGCTCGACGGTGTTGTCGACGCCGCGTTCACTCCTGAGCCGGCGGGCGGCGGCCTGTGCGCAGTCCCGGAGAGACCGGTCGCCGGCGAGCTGTGCCACGGCGGCCCGAAGACGCGGTTCGGTCAGGCGCCGGGCGGGCACCGGCCGCGGTCCCGCCCCCAGCGCCGCGACTCGGGCGCTCCAGAACGGCTGGTCGAAGAAGCCGGGCACGCCGAAGCTGGGGACTCCGGCCCGCAACGCCATCGCCGTCGTGCCTGCCCCTCCGTGATGAACGACGCCGGCCACCCGCGGGAACAGCCGGTCGAAAGGCACCGGTGGAAGCGCGAGGATCGACGGGGGCAGGGGATCGTCCGGCGACGCGCCCGAGACCAGGCCGCGCAGGCCGAGGTCTGTGAGCGTCCGCACCACCATCGCCGTGAACCGCTCCGGAGGCGATACGCCGATGCGAGCAGCATGGACGAACACCGGCGACGGTCCGGCCTCGAGGAAGCGTTCGACCTCGGGCGGCAAGGTCTCGTCGGTCTGGGCTTCGAGAAACCAATGGCCGTACTGCGCGATGTTCGGCGGCCAGTCGCGCGGCGGCCGAACCAGCGCAGGGCTCATCCCGTAGACGATCGGCCCTCCGCCTCCGCCGAAGAGGCCGCCGGGCGCAGGTCTCGGCTGTGCAGCGACGTCCAGGTTCTTCGCCAGCCACAGGTCGAGCGCCTTCCGGAACATGCGCCAGTACACGCGCTCGGCGACCACATGCGTACGGAAGTTGAGCCGGCCAGGGAACCGCAGCTGGGCCGGGCTCATGAAGTGCGGGTACTCCCTTGTTGGGCTCATCGGCTGCACGAGGGCCCAGCAGTGCGGTACGCCCAAGGCGGCTGCCTGCTGCCGCCCACCGATACCCGCGATCGAGCCGAGCACGGCGTCAGCGCCACGGCACGCAGCCCAGAAGTCGTCCAGCATCGCGATGACGAGCGGCTGGATCAGCCTGACGATCATTGCGGTGCGGTGGAGGAATCGCCCGGCCGTGTCGCCGGCGTGCTGGAGCGAGTTCCAGCGCGGATCCGCGGTGAGGAGCTCCGCCGGATGGGCGACCTTCGCAAACTCGAGCCCGTACGACTCGACGAAGTCTTGAAAGCCGACGTGCGTGGCGAGCCGTACGGAGAAACCGGCATCTCGCAGGCCGGTCCCGAGGGCGACGTACGGCTGCACGTCGCCGCGCGAGCCCGCGGTGAGGATCGTCACCTTCAACGCATGCCTCCGGCGTTCGCGGCGAGCGCCTCGTAGGCGAGCTCGACCCGATCGACGATCTCCGCAGGCGCCGTCCGCCATCCGACCGGGATCGGATCGCCGAAATGAACACGCACCTTCGGTCGGCGGCCGCGGGAGAGCACGCGCAACTCGTCGTTGCCCTCGAGCCAGATGGGGACCACCGGCGTCTCGGTCTGGGTCGCGAGCGACGCGATTCCGGCCTCGTGGCGCGGGTTCGGACTACCCGGCGGCGCGAGCCCTTTCGGGAACGAGATCGGGCTGAGGCCGCGGCTGATGGCGCGTCCGAGTTCCTGCAGTCCTTCACGTGTGCTGCCGAAGTTCGGAACGATTGCGAACTCGAAGACCAGCGGCCAGAGGACGTTGTAGGCGACTCCGACCGAGAGTTGCGTGCGGCGCGGCGTCCCGGCAGTCGGCGCGAAATGCTCCGCGAAGTCGCGGTTGGTCACCGTGATCGTTCGGATTCCGCTCGGTAGCGCGGCCTGGACGGCGAAGGCATCAAGCCAATGGCGGTGCGGTGCCACGGCGAAGATGCACGGACTGGGCGGCCGCCTCGGGGGTTGCCCAGGGGAGACATCAGCCATGAGGTGCGCCCAGCCGTCGACCAGGAGCGGATGAGTGACGGACCGCACCGCGCGTCCCCAGACCGCACCGGACCATCGCGGCTGGTGCGTGGGAAGCGCGGGGCGTGCATCTGCCCCGGCGCCCGACAACGACCGGCGGAGGTCCGCGATGGTCGTCTCCGGCACGACGGCGCTGCCGGACAAAGGGCGCCGGCGCCTCTTCTCGAGCAGTGACACGAGCTCGACCATGTCGAGTGAGCTGAGCCCGAAGTCCTCGATACGTGTGCCGGCCTCTGCGTCGACGTCCTGCTCCGGATCGGCGAGGTATCGCGCGAGCAGTTGCAGGCGACGGCGCCGGTCGCCCTCGACGCGGATCGTGTCCAGGTTCGGCGGCGTGTCGGTCGACGCGTCCGGCGGTGCGGGCCGCCGTCCGTTGTGGGCGAGCGTCTCGACGATCTCCGCGCGTCGAACTTTCAGCAGGCTGGTGCGCGGGAAGTCGGCCGCAGGCCACACGCTCCAGCTGTGGACGCGTTGAAACGGCTCGAGCGTCGCGTTCGCGGCGCCGACGGCATCCTCTGCTGCGATCCCGCCGTCGAGTAGGAGGACGGCGTGCACCTGGCCGCTGCGCCACGGGTCCGCGACGACGGCCTCGCGGACGCCAGCGACGGCGCGGAGACTCGACTCCACGTCGCCGGCGTCGACGGTGAGCCCCTCGGCGGTCACGATGACGTCGTCCTTCCGCCCGCGGAGCCACAGCCGGCCGTCCTCGTCGAGCCGGCCCAGATCGCCCGTGTGGAGATAGTCGCCTTCGACCGCCTGGGCCGCGACGTTCGGCCCGCGCACCAGCACCTCGCCGTCCCCGCCGATCCGTACGTCCTGGTGCGGGAGCGGCCGCCCGACCGAGCCTAGGCGGACACGGAACGGCCCGTTCGTCCGAACCGAGACCAGCGCGCTCGTCTCGGTCAGGCCGTAGCCCTGCACGAGCACGTAGCCGCACTCGTACCAGAAGCGCTCATCGTCGCTCGGCAACGTCGCGCCGCCCACGAGCAGGACGCCGAACGAGTACCCGAGCTGACGCCGGGTGGCGAGGAAGAGCACGTGCCGGCGCAGCGGGAAGAAGCCGATCTCCCTGGCACGTGCCGCAAGGGTTCGTCCGCTGTCCCGGTACGGAGCGTTGCGCAGCGCGTCCGCGAGCATCCCCTGCACGCGCGGGACTGCGAGCAGGATGTGGATGCGGTTCTGGCGGAGCGTCCGCATGACGTGAGCGGGCTCGATGGACTCCGAGTACACGACGCTGACGCCGATCGAGAGTGGTACGAGCAGACCCATCAGCAAGCCCTGGACGTGGCTGAGCGGTGACAGTGCGAGCAGCCTGAAGGCATGCCAACGGGTCAGCCGGCGCCACCCGCCGAAAGCGTTCGTCTGAACGACGAGGTTCGCGTGGGTCAGGACGACGCCGTGCGGGTGGCGGGTCGATCCGGATGTGAAGAGCAGGAACGCGGTCTCGTGGGGAGCCACACGGACGACGAGGGTCGAGACATCAACCGAATCCGTGTCGAGAGGCGCGCCGGAACCGAGGGCGAGCCTGTGCACATCGAGCCCGCCCGCATCGATGTCCGGATCGTGTAGCACCAGACGCGCCTCGGCGAGCGCGACGATCTCCGCCGCTCGCGTCGGTGACGCGCCGGCGTCGATGGGGACGACGACGGCGCCGCGGAGAATGGCGCCGAGCCCGGCCGCGACCCACTCGGGGCTGTTCGTCCCCCAGAGCGCAACGCGGTCACCGCGCCCGACACCGTGTGCGGCGAGCAATGCGGCGAGACGCAGCGACTCGAGGTGCAGCCGGCGGTAGCTCCACCAGCGTGTGCCGTAGCTCCGCCGTAGCCCCAGCGCCGGGCGGCCGCCGAATCTTTCCAGCCGTTCGACGAGGTCCTGCAGGGTCACGCCCGTCATCGGAAGGTGAGCTCCAGGAGCGAGGACATCTCGAAGAGCGGTTCGCAATACGAGACGACCACGCGCCGGCCGTCGTCGCGGGCGAACCGCGGGTGCTCGAAGCCGAGGTAGATGAGCGTGCTCGCTTCGGCGTGTGGCAGTCGGCCGACGCGTTCCGGAACCGAGTACGGACCCTCGGGCCGGTCGGCGAAGCGGACGGCCAGCTCCTTCGAGAATGCGTCCACGTAGACCATCAGGTACTTGCCGAGGTACGAGTTGAAGGACACCGAGTAGTCGCTGCCGCACGGCCCGAGACTTCCGGCGCTCTCGACGTCCCGCACCCACGCCTCGCGGGCCGGGTCGTAGAAGACGTATGCGGCGGGGTCGGCGATGTCGGCGACGGGGACCCTGCCCAGGAGGGCGTTGACATCGAGACCGTCGCGGCTGCTGCCGAACACGTACAGGTCGGGATCCTCGCGCAGCACCTGTACGCCGAAGTGGAAGTCGTCCGACCGTGGAGCCCACAGGCACCATTCCCCTCCGAGGCGGATCCGCTCGCGTCGGTCGCTCTCCGGGTCGAGGCGTGCGAGCCCGACGCCGACGTTGCGAAACGCCCACGGGTCCCGCGGGTCGAGGGTCTCGATCCCGAGGTAGTAGACGAAGACGCCCTCGTCCGTCCGGATGCCGTGGGCCGGCCAGAAGCGCAGATGCGCCGCGTGCTCGTGCTGGGTCGGCTCGAGGATCTCGATCGGAAAGCCGGCTGAGTCGGAGAGGTAGCTGAGCTCCCGGAGGCCGGCGCGGAGGTCGGCCCCGTCGAGCACGGCGGCGCAGTTCGCCAGGAACACGCTGCGCTCGCCGAAGCCGGCGGCGTACTGTGGAACCTCGGAGCGGTGCTCCGGAGCGCCGTCTGCGCCGGTCGGCATCAGCAGCGTGTCGGCGAAGACGATCAGCGTTCGTTCGCCGAGGTCGATCGACTGCCCACCGTCCTGGCCGATCATCGTCCAGGAGTTCGTTCGTGGGCGCGGAAAGCTTCCGAGGCGGCGCGCAGAGCGTATGGCGCTCGCGGTGCTCACCGGCGCCTCAGGACCGCGAGCGTCCCGACTGTCCCTTCGTGCTCCCACACGCCGGCCGAGCGTGCCTCGCACAGGACGTGATACGGCGCCTGACCGCCGTCTGCCGGATTCGGAAAGACGTCGTGCACGCAGAGGTAGCCTCCCGGACGGACGCAGCGACTCCACGTGGAGTAGTCCGCCATCGCGTCCTCTTCCGCATGTCCGCCGTCGATGAAGACGAGGCTGAGCGTCGCGTCGGGCCAGTGCCGCCCGACTGCCCTCGAGTCCCCCACGACCGGAATCACCCAGTCGTCGAGGCCTGCGTGGCGAATGTTCCGGATCAGGTGCTGCAGGGTCGTCGGCGACCCGTCGTCGGCGTCCCAGAGCGCGGGGTCGAAGTAGGACTCGCCCGGCAGTTGCTCGGTCGAGCCACGGTGATGGTCGATCGTGAACAGCGGGTGCCGGCCCGTCTCCCGGCAGCCTTCGCCGAGATACAGGCCGGACTTGCCGCAGTACGAGCCGATCTCGACGCACGGTGCAGAGACCGAGCCCCGGCGGGCGAGCTCGTAGAGACGCATCCCCTCGCGGTCGTCCAGAAAGCCGCTGGCCTCGAGCGCGATGCGACGGACCTCGTCCCGCATCAGGCTCCGTCTGCCGACCAGGCCCAGCTCCTGAAGTCCTGCGTCAGCAACTCGCGCCAAGCGGTCCGGATTTCGGGCGAACGGCGCCAACCCTGATCGGAGTGCGAGCCGCGCAGCGTGACGAGCTTCTTCGGCGGCGCAGCCACGTCGAAGAGTCGCAGGCCCTGCTCGTACGGGATGTGCTCGTCGTCGCGCGAATGGATGACGAGCACTGCGCATCGGCTGTTCCGCAAAGGGCCGACCGCTTCCATCCGCGTCCGGAGAAAGGGTCCCACCGGCAGATACGGATAGGTGCGCGCGGCGAGATCGCGGACCGAGGTCAGGCCGCTCTGGAGAACCAGTCCCGCACAACGGCGCCCGGCGGCGGCGCGGGCAGCGATCGCGGCGCCGAGCGAATGCCCAAAGAGGATGACGCGGTCCTCGGCGAAGCCCAGCTGCCTCGTCACGTGCTCCCACGCCGCGTCGGCGCTTCGGTAGCAGCCGGCCTCGTTGGGCCGCCCCCCTCCGAAGCCGTAGCCCGCGTACTCGATGAGCAGCGCGTTGACGCCGAGCGAGTAGAGGAAATGGACGACGGGAAGCTCATGCGTGAGGTTCCCGTCGCTGCCGTGAAAGTAGACGACCGCGGGTGCATTCGCGTCCCCGGCGACCCACCACGCGGTCACAGGCGTCCCGTCGCTCGCAGCGAGCTCGAGCACCTCGTGCCGGATCCCGATCATCGCGGGAGACCGGTCGAGCACCGGCCCGGGCCGGAAGATCAGGCTGTCCTGGCGGAGAAAGAGCCTGATGCCGAATCCGACGGCGATGCCGAGTGGGACGAGTACGGCAATGAGGACGTACGCAGTCGGACTCAATCGAGCCTCCCCGCGACCATGGCGACGTTCTTCACGCCACGCTCGCTGTTCCAGACGAGAACGTCTGCAGCTGCGAGTGCCTCCGGGCCCGTGAGGTGATGCACGGGGCAGCGTGGATCGGGATCCTCGCAGTTCGGTAGCGGCGGTGTCACCCCGCGCCGGAGCGCAACCATCGCGTGCACGAGCGAGAAGACGCCGCTGGCCGCACCGGTGTAGCCGATGGCGCTGGTGGCTGCGGTAAACGGCACCTCGGCGCCGTTGAGCAGCCCGTTGACGGCGTCGCTCTCACGGATGTCGTCGACCTCGGTCGCGAGACCGTCGCCGAACACCGCGCCGAGCTCCGTGGCGGCCGTGTCGGCGCGCTCGAGCGCCAGCCGCGCGGCCTGGCGGAGGGCCGTCCCGTCGACGGTGTCTGGCCCCGCCAGGAGATGCGGGTCGGTGGTCGAGGAGTAACCGCGGATGTGCCCGTACGCCTTCGCGCCGCGCGCGCGGCTGTGCGCGAGTGACTCCACGACGACGAACGCTGCCCCTTCGCCCAGGGCGTAGCCCTCGCGGGTGCGGTCGAACGGACGGCAGGCACGGGCTGGTGCCGTACCGTTCCCGGCCAAGCGGCCGGCGATCAGGTGCTCGGCGACGGCGTCCATCACCAGGAGCGAGTCGTAGCCGCCGGCGAGCGCACATTCGATCTCGCCCCGCTCGACGGCACCCACGGCGAGGGCGACGGCGGAAAGCCCTGACGTCGGGCCGTTGGTGAGATTGGTGTTGGGGCCGAGAACCTGGTACTCGAGCGCGACGCCGCAGATGCCGGCGTTCGGGAGCGCGCGTACGAGAAACAGCGGGTCGAGGAGCTTCATCCCGCGGCTCGCAAACAGAGCCAGGTCGAACTCGCCGTCCTTCGTCAACGATGCTCGCAGCGGGGGAATGAAGACCTCCGGAT
>JBKPRA010000068.1:0-10625 GCA_046734335.1 Actinomycetota bacterium
GGGTGGAGCAGTGACGTTCACTTGTACCTGCCCGACACGATTGCGCTAGTATTACTAGCACCAATGATTAGTGTCAAGGTCAACAAGGGCGATCCGACCGATCTCTACGAGCAGGTCGCCGCCGAGGTCCGCCGCGCGATCGCCGACGGGGAGGCGAAGCCAGGCGAGCGCCTCCCCCCCGCCAAGGACCTCGCAGCGATCCTCGGCGTCAACACCAACACGGTCCTCCGCTCACTACGCCTGTTGCGCGAGGAAGGTCTGTTGGAGTTCCGACGCGGACGAGGCATCTCCGTCGCGGGCACACCCGAACGAGGCGCTGTCGTCCAACGAGCAAAGGAACTGATCACCTTCGCCCGCAAGCACGGCTACCAGCTAGACGAACTCGTCGAGATCATCGAAAACGTCGGCTGACCTCCCTGCTTGGAGGGTGGCGGCGCCAGGGAAGATCTACTACGTGGCCGTGGGAGCCACGTCCGACAGGTCGGTCGTGGCGCAGGGCGAACCGAGGCGCCCAGTGGTCCTCCGCGTAGGCGCGGGGCCGGGGAGTCGAGTTGTCAAGTCGCTGTTCGAAGCGTTAGAAGACGTGCGTGAGCGCCGCCGACGTCCGGCTCGACTCGCCGGCCCGCGAGCGGCAGGCGCTCGCGCGGCTCGGAGCGGTCGCGATACCGGTGTTGTCAGTGTTGGCGGCGCTCGGGCTCTGGGAGCTGATCTCCCGGACCGAAGTGATCTCGCAGCGCGACCTGCCGGCGATGAGCACGACCGTGCACGCGCTCTGGTCGATGGTGCAGACCTCGGTGTTCTGGATCGCCTTCGGTCAGACCGTGCGCGGTTGGGCGATCGGGCTCGGGCTCGCCGCCGTGCTCGCGATTCCGATCGGAATCAGTCTCGGCTCGAGCGAATTCGCCGCTTCGGCGTTCCGCGTGCCGATCGAGTTCCTGCGTCCGATCCCGTCGGCGGCCCTGATTCCGCTGCTCTTCCTCACGCTTGGCACGACGTTGAAGAGCGAGGTCTTCCTGGCGACGTTCGGCGCCTTCTGGCCGCTCCTCGTGCAGACGATGTACGGCGTCCGCGACGTCGACCCGATCGCCCTCGACACCGCCCGTTCGTTCCGCCTCGGCCGGAGCGAGCGGCTCTTCCGGGTGACGCTGCCCAGTGCGCTGCCGTACATCTTCACCGGCATCCGGATCTCGTCGACGGTGGCGCTGATCCTCGCCTTCACCGCGGAGCTCTTCATGGGGACGCCCGGCCTCGGCCAGCGGCTGAACTACGTCGAGACCTTCGGGCTGAACGACCAGATCTACGCGCTGGCCCTCGCGACCGGCTTCCTCGGCGTGGCGATCCACTTCGCCGTCTCGGCGGTCGAGAAGCGCGTGCTCCGCTGGCATCCGTCCCAGCGCAAGGGGGCGACGACCTGAATCCGCGCCTCTACCGGACGCTGAAGATCGGAGCCGAGATCACGGTGCCGATCCTGCTGTTGGCCGGCTGGTGGCTGTACACCGTGCAGCGGGACGACCCGAAGTTCCCGCGGCCGACGACGATCATCGTCGAGGTCCGCAAGCTGTTCTTCTTCTCCCAGTTCGACACACACGTCCTCCCGAGCCTGGAGCGGATCAGTCTCGGCTTCGCGATCGCGGTGATCATCGGTGTCGCACTCGGGATCCCCCTCGGTCTCTCGCGTATCGGACGCAGCGCGGCGATGCCGCACATCGAGTACTGGCGCGCGATCCCGCCGCCGGCGCTGCTCCCGATCTCGATCATCCTGCTGCACTCGATCGGAAACCTGCAGAAGATCTCGTTCATCGCGTTCTTCTGCATCTTCCCCGTGCTGCTGAACACCATCGACGGCGTGCGAGGAATCGAGCCGACGCTGATCGACACGGCGCGGTCGTACCGCATTCCCGCACACGAGCGCATCCGTCGGATCGTCTTCCCGGCGGCGCTCCCGCAGATCTTCGCGGGCATGCGGACGAGTCTCGCGCTCGCCGTGATCGTGATGGTGCTCAGCGAGTACTTCTCGAGCACGAACGGAGTCGGCTACGTCCTGCTGATCTCGAAGAACACCTTCCAGTTCCTGCCGATGTGGGCGGCGATCGTGCTGATCGGCGTGCTCGGCTACCTGCTCAACGCCCTCTTCCTCCTCGTCGAGCGCCACGTGCTCGCCTGGCATCGCGGCTGGCGCGCGGCCACGCCACAGTAGGCCGATGCTCGAGATCAAGGGACTGGCGAAGACCTACGGCACGGGCGCGACCGCGACCCACGCCGTCGGGAACGTCTCGTTCTCGATGGAGGAGGGCGAGTTCGTCTGCGTGGTCGGGCCGTCGGGCTGCGGCAAGACGACGTTGCTCAAGTGCATCGGCGGCCTGCTGCGCCCCTCCGGAGGGGAGGTGGTTCTTCACGGCAGCCCCGTCACCGGCCCGCCCGAGCGGATGGCGCTCGTCTTCCAGGAGTACAGCCGCTCGTTGATGCCCTGGATGTCCGTGCGGAACAACGTGCTCCTGCCCCTGCGCCACAAGCGGCTCTCGAAACACGAGCGGAACTCGCTGGTCGAGGACGCGCTCGGCGCCGTCGGCCTCGTCGGCTTCATGGATCGCTACCCGTGGCAGCTGTCCGGAGGGATGCAGCAGCGCGTGGCGATCGCGCGGGCCCTCGCCTACCAGCCGTCGATCCTCTTGATGGACGAGCCGTTCGCCTCCGTCGACGCGCAGACCCGTAGCGATCTCGAGGACCTCGTCCTCCAGGTGCGCCAGGAGTTCGGGATCACGATTCTGTTCGTCACCCATGACATCGACGAGTCGGTGTATCTCTCCGACCGGGTCGTCGTCCTCACTCACTCGCCCACCGAGGTGAAGGAGGAGATCTCCATCCCGTTGCCCCGGCCACGCGACCAGATCGCGACCAAGGCGATGCCGGAGTTCGCCCGCCTGCGCAGCCACGTGTACCGGTTGATCAAGCGAGAGCAGGACGAGCAACTTCCACACGAGGCCGTTCCGACAGATGGAACACCCGTCTAGCAATCCGACACCCGAGGTCAGATAATCGCTCCGCACGCCCTGGACGTGGATCACCGAAACGAGCGACCGCACATGGTCGAGGAGGAGATGGGATGACACGCACCGGTAGCCGACGGGTCGGGCTGGTCATCGGCCTTGTCGCTGCAGCGGTTCTATTGCTTTCGCTGGTCGGGCCCGCGGCAGGTTCATCGACGGCCCAGCACCGCAAGCTGGCGACGATCACGCTCGACACCCTGCCGATCGCCAACGGCTTCGCGCTCGACATCGGCATTGCACAGGGGTTCTTCTCCAAGCGGGGGATCGAGATCAAGAAGACCGTCTTCCAGAGCGGGAACGACATTGTCCTCGCGATGGCCAACCACAACGGGGACATCGGGTACATCGGCTGGACGCCGGCGATCATCGCCCGCTCGCAGGGGATCCCCGTGGTCACCGTGTCGGCCAGCGACGACGAGGCGACCTCGGTGGACGACAACTGGCAGAACGTCCTTGTCAGGGGGAACAGCTCGATCAGGACGCCGAAGGACTTCGAGGGGAAGACGATCGCCGGGAACGCGCTCAAGGGCGTCTGCGAGATCGTGATCCGGGCGGCGCTCTCGAAGTACAACGTCAACCAGGACTCCGTCAAGTTCGTCGCGATCCCCTTCCCGGCGATGCGGGCCGCCCTGAACTCGGGCCAGGTCGACGGGATCTGTGCCCCGGAGCCGTTCATGACCCAGGGTCTGACCCTGGACGGGGACCGGATCGCTCTCGCTCCGGGGCCGACGCTCGGCAAGTACTGGCCGAACGGCACCTACGTCGCGCTCCAGGACTGGGCGCAGAAGAACCCCGCCCTCTACAAGGGGTTCCACGACGCCATGGCCGAGTCGCTCGCCTATACCCAGGCCCACCCGGAGGCGGTCCGGGCGATGCTGCCGGCGGCGACGCGGAACATCAGGTTGCCGGTCTGGAGCTCGCTGATCGACCGGCGGCAGCTGGTGCAGCTCGCGAAGTACTGCAAGCAGTTCGGCGCGATCACGACCCTGCCGAACATCGCGGCCCTCGTCCCCGCGTCGATCTCGACCGGGCTGCTGCTCCAGGGTGACGTGGGTCGGTCGACGATCTCCCTGAAGCTCGACGGCAAGCCGCTCAAGTCGCTCCTTGCGGGCGACTACACATTCGTCGTCTCCGACCGGTCGGCGATCCAGAACTTCCATCTCAAGGGGCCCGGCCTGAACAAATCCACCGGCAAGAGGCAGGTCGGCCGCCTGAGCTTCACGACGAAGCTCGCCAAGGGCAGGTACACGTACTCGAGCGACGCGAAGCCGTCCCTGCGGGGACGCTTCACCGTCGGGTAGGGTCGACACATGGGCGCGGGGCGGTCTCGCCCCGCGCCCGCTCCTCGGCTCATCAGTGCGTCGTGCTCCGATACCCGAGGCGCGCGGAGATCTCGCTCGCGCAGCGGGTGAGCGCGGGGCCGAGGCGGACGATCAGGTCGTCGAGCGAGACCATGGTCCGGTGCACGGCCAGGTTGATCGCCGCGGCCACGTCGCCCGAGGCATCGCGGACCGGCACGGCGATCGAGCGGAGGCCGTACGCGAGCTCCTCGTCGTTGACGGCGATGCCGGTGGCCCGCACGCGCTCGAGATCCTTCAGCAGGGCCTGGCGGCTGGTACGCGTGTTCGGGCCGAGCCGGCTGAACTGGATTCGCTCGACCGCGGCGTCGCGCTCCTCGTCGGGCAGAAACGCGAGCATCGCCTTGCCCAACGACGTGCAGTAGGCGGGCAGCCGAGAGCCCACGTGCAGGTTGAGGTCGATCTCACGCTGGCCCCGCCGCGAGCTGCGGCAGCGCTCGATGTAGAGGATGTCGGCGCCGTCGAGGATGGCCATGTTGACGGTGTGTCCGCTCTCGTCACTGAGCCGCTGCAGGTGCGGCGCCGAGATCTCGCGCAACTCCATCGAGTTGATCGCCGAGAAGCCGAGGTCGACGACGCGTGGACCGAGCCGGTACTTCTTCGTGAGCGTGTCCTGGTGGAGGTAGCCGAGCGCGGCGAGCGTGGCGATGTACCGATGCGTGGTGCTGCGGTTCAAGCCGACCTCGCGGGCCAGCTCGCTGACCCCGAGCAGCGGCCGGACGGAGGTGAACGAGGAGAGGATCGCGAGCCCCCGCTCCAGCGATTGGGAGTGTGCCCGCCGCCCTGCCGTGGTCGTCTGGTCGCGCTGCTCCACGCTGGTGTTCTAATACTTGGGAAGGTGTATTGACAAGCGGACAGGGCGGGCCGTAGCGTCCGGTCTGCCGCGTTCAGCACGATCAGGCGGTTCGGCGTCCAGGTGGGCCGGGGCGGCCCCTTCCGGAAGGAGAGCTGATGAGTGCCACCGACACCACGACGCAGGAGCTGCAGCACTTCGTCGCGGGCGAGTGGACACCAGCCGACGGCGGGGCGACGTTCGACGACCACGACCCATTCACAGGCGACGTGGTCGCACGGGTCGCCGCGGGCACGCGCGCGGACGCAAGCCGGGCCGTCGCCGCCGCCGCCGAGGCGTTTCCCGGCTGGTGGCAGACACCCCCCGCCGAGAAGCAGCGCGTGTTCCTGAAGGCGGCCGACGTGCTCGAAAGCCGTGCCGAGGAGGTGGCAGGCTGGCTGACGCGCGAGACGGGCTCCACGTTCGGGTTCTCGATGTTCCAGCTGCACTTCGTCCCGGGGCTCTTCCGCCAGGCGGCGGCGCTGACCTATGCGCCGATCGGCGAGGTCATCCCCTCGGACGTCGGCCGGTTCGCGATGGGCCTGCGCCGGCCGGTCGGCGTGGTCGGCGCGATCGCTCCCTGGAACGCCGCGCTCATCCTCTCGGCTCGGTCGATCGCCGCGCCGCTCGCGCTCGGCAACGCGGTCGTGCTCAAGCCCTCAGAGCTTTCCCCTTACTCCGGCGGGCTGCTCTGGGGCGAGATCTTCGCCGAGGCGGGCCTGCCGCCTGGCGTGCTGAACGTGGTCACGCACGCGCCCGGGGAGGCGGCCGGGATCGGCGACGAACTGGTCGAGAACCCCGCCGTGCGGCGGATCAACTTCACGGGCTCGAGCGCGACCGGGCGCCGCCTCGCCGAGGCAGCCGGGCGTCACCTCAAGCGGGTCGTGCTCGAACTCGGTGGTTACAACCCGCTGATCGTGCTCGCAGATGCCGACATCGACTACGCGGTGAACGCGAGCGCCTTCGGCGCCTTCATGCACCAGGGCCAGATCTGCATGTCGACGCGCCGGATCATCGTCGAACGCCCGATTGCCGAACAGTTCACGGAGGCGCTGGCCGCCAAGACGAAGACGCTCAAGGCCGGCGACCCGAGCGAGCAGGACACGATCATCGGCCCACTGATCACCGCGGGCGCGCTCGACCTGGTCAAGGGTCGGGTCGACGACGCCGTCGCGAAGGGCGCCACGCTGCTCGCCGGTGGGGAGGCGGTCGGCTCGTGCTACCGGGCGACCCTGCTCGCGGACGTTCCGGCTGACAGCGAGCTCGCGCAGGAGGAGACGTTCGGGCCTGTCGCTGCGGTCGAGGTGGTGGACAGCGCGGACGAGGCGGTCGAGCGGGCGAACGCGACCGCCTATGGGCTGTCCTCGGGGATCATCACCCAGGACGCGGACCGCGGCCTCGCACTCGCGCAGCAGATCGACGCGGGCATCGTGCACGTCAACGACCAGACCGTCGGCGACGAGCCGCAGATGCCGTTCGGCGGCGTCAAGGACAGCGGCTTCGGGCGCTTCGGTGGCTCCGCGGTCGTCGACGAGTTCACCGAGTTGCGCTGGGTGACGGTGACCAGCGCCCCGCACCCGTATCCGTTCTGATGGCGACGATCGCCCCGCTCTGCGACGCGGTCGCCGAGCACGTCCACGACGGCGACGTCGTCGCGCTCGAAGGCTTCACGCACCTGATCCCGCACGCAGCGGGGCACGAGCTGATCCGGCAGGGTCGTCGGGATCTGACGCTCGTCCGCATGACGCCCGACATCGTCTACGACCAGCTGATCGGGATGGGTTGCGCCCGCAAGCTGATCTTCTCGTGGGGCGGGAACCCCGGCGTGGGCTCACTGCACCGCTTCCGCGACGCGGTCGAGCACGGCTGGCCGGTGCCGCTCGAGCTTGAGGAGCATTCGCATGCGGGCATGGCGGCCGCGTACGCCGCGGGCGCGGCAGGCCTTCCTTTCGGCATGCTTCGCGGCTACCGCGGCGGCGATCTTCCTGCGAGGACGCGGGTGGAGCGGGTGACCTGCCCCTTCACGGGTGAGGAGCTGGCGGCGGTACCCGCCAACCGTCCCGACGTGGCCGTCGTGCATGCGCAGCAGGCCGATCGGCGCGGCAAGGTCCAGTTCTGGGGCATCACCGGTGTGCAGAAAGAGGCGGTGCTCGCAGCCAAGCGGGCGATTGTCACCGTCGAGGAGGTCGTAGACGAGCTCGAGCCCAGGCCGGGCGGCGTCATCCTGCCGGCTTGGGTGATCGACGCCGTCTGCCTTGCGCCACACGGTGCCCACCCCTCCTACGCGCACGGCTACTACGAGCGCGACAACGACTTCTACGTGACCTGGGACGAGATCAGCCGCGACCGCGACAGCTTCCTCGCCTGGATGCGTCGGCACGTGCTCGAGACCGAGGACGTCGAAGGCTACCGGGCCAGCCTCGCGGAGCCGGTGCCGGCATGACGGCGCTCACCGTGCCGGGCACTGTTGGGAGCCGAGGCCGGAAGTTCGCTCCGGGCAGAATCGTTACCGTGCCCGGCACCGTTGGGGGACGCGGGTGAGCGCCACGGCAACGCCGACCTACACGGCCGACGAGATGATGGCCGTCGCGGCCGCCCGCCGGTTGACCGACGACAACGTCTGCTTCGTCGGGATCGGCCTGCCGAGCGTCGCCGCCAACCTCGCCCGCCACACGCACGCGCCTGGTTGCACCCTGATCTACGAGAGCGGGACGATCGGCGCCAGGCCGGCAGAGCTCCCACTTTCGATCGGAGACGGCGAGCTGGCCGAGACAGCGGATGCGGTGGTCTCGGTCCCGGAGATCTTCAGCTACTGGCTCCAGAGCGGGCGGATCGACGTCGGCTTCCTGGGCGCCGCCCAGATCGACCGGCATGGCAACCTGAACAGCACTGTGATCGGCTCATACGACGCACCCAAGGTGCGGCTGCCGGGCGGCGGCGGCGCGCCCGAGATCGCGCTGGGCGTCGAGCAGGTCTTCGTGATGCTGCGCCATTCGCCGCGGGCGTTCGTCGAGCGGCTCGACTTCACCACCAGCCTCGGTGACAACCTTCGCGTCGTGATCACCGACCTGGGGATCCTCGAGCGGCGCGACGGCGAGCTGACCCTCGTGTCCACCCACGGGGGTGTGGGCGTCGACGACGTGCGCGCCGCGACCGGCTGGGAGTTGCGGGTCGCCGGCGACGTCGGGGTGACCGGCCCGCCGACCGACGACGAGCTCACCGCCCTGCGGGCCCTGAAGACGAAAGGACGCGACTGATGGCGCAGCTGGAAGCCGAGCCCCCGGTCGTCCTCCCCGACGACCCCAGCGGGGGGGCCGAGGTGCAGGTCGACTACCCCGGCTATCGCTCGACTCGGTGGCGGGTGGCCGAGCGGCCGCTCGTCACACTGCCGGAGGAGTTCCACGCGCTCGACGGGCCGGTGTTCGGCGACGATGCAATCGGCCAATTCGACAACGATCTAACGCGCCAGCATCCGGGCGAGCCGATCGGCGAGCGGATCATCGTCACCGGTCGGGTGCTCGACGACGACGGGCGGCCGATCGGAGGAACCCTGGTCGAGATCTGGCAGGCGAACGCCGGCGGCCGCTATCGCCACGAGGTCGACCAGCACCCGTCGCCGCTCGACCCGAACTTCTCGGGCGCAGGCCGCTGCCTGACCGATCCCGACGGCTGCTACCGCTTCGTGACGATCAAGCCGGGCTCGTATCCATGGGGCAACCACGAGAACGCCTGGCGGCCGCAGCACATCCACTTCTCGGTCTTCGGCCGTCAGTTCACCCAGCGGCTCGTCACGCAGATGTATTTCCCGGGCGATCCGCTGATGGAGTACGACCCGATCGCCACCTCCGTGCGCGACCCGAAGGCGCGGGCGCTGCTCGTCGCGCGCTTCGACCTCGAGACCACGCAGCCCGAGTGGGCGCTCGGCTACCAGTGGGACATCGTCCTCGGCCGCGCCGGCGCCGGCACGACGCCGCTGGAGAGCGCGTGACGCTGCCGAGGACGCCGTCGCAGACGGTCGGGCCGTTCTACTCGATCGGCCTCTCGCGCGATCCGCAGAACCAACTCGCGGACCCCCGCGACCCAGCGGCGGTGCGCCTGATCGGCGTGTTGGTCGACGGGCAGGGGGCACCGATCCCCGACGGGATGGTCGAGCTCTGGGATCCCGTGGGCAGGCGCTGGGGGCGGAGCGGCACCGATTCCGAAGGGCGCTTCTCGTTCGTCGTCACCAAGCCCGAGCCGCTCCCCGGCGAGGCGCCGCGCTTCGACGCAGTCGTATTCGCACGCGGGCTGCTCAAGCACGAGCTCACGCGCGTGTACTTCCCGGACGAGACCGATGCGAACGCGGCCGACCCGGTGTGGTCGGCACTCGACGAGGAGAGCCGCGCGACCCTCGTCGCGGAGACGGAGGACGGCGCGTTGCGCTTCGATATCCGCATGCAGGGTGATCGCCACACCGTCTTCTTCGCGCATTGACCACGTTCGAGGCGCTGTACGTGCCGGCGCCGCTCCGCGAGGCGGTGTCCGACCAGTCGTGGTTGGCGGCGATGCTCCAGGCCGAGCAAGCGCTCGCGAAGTTGACCGGCGCCGAGGCCGACGACGACGTCTTCCGGCCGGAGAGCTACGACATCGCGGCACTCTGCGAGGAGGGTCGCGCCGATGCGAGCCCCGTCGTCCCGCTCGCGCGGGCGCTTCGGGAGCGGGCGCCCGGCGCCCATGGCCCGGCGACGAGCCAGGACATCCTCGACACGGCTTCGATGCTGGTCGCCCGCAACGCCCGCTCGCTCGTGCTCGCCGAACTCGACGGCGCCGCCGCAGCCGCGGTCGCACTGGCGGAGGCGCACCGCTCGACCCTGATGTCCGGGCGGACGCTGCTCCAACAGGCAAGACCGACCACGTTCGGGCTGCGAGCGGCCGGCTGGCTGGTCGCCTTTGTCGAGGCGCGGCGGCGCCTGATCGACGCCCACCTGCCGGCGCAGCTGGGCGGCCCCGTGGGCACGCTGGATCCGGGGCTGATGTCGCGGTTCGCCTTCGAGCTGGGGCTGGAGGTGCCCGTGGTGCATTGGCATTCCGATCGCGGCCCGATCGCGGAGCTGGCCGGTGCGCTCGACGCGGTCGGAGCAGCCTGCGGGAAGGTCGGGCTCGACGTCGTCCTGCTCGCCCAGAACGAGGTCGGCGAGGTGTCCCAGGCCGACGCGGGCGGCTCCTCCTCCATGCCCCACAAGCAGAACCCCGCCGCGGCTGTCCTCGCACGAGGGTGCGCGCGGCTCGTCCACGCCAACGCCTCACTCCTCGTCGGGGGCGAGCACGAGCTCGACCGGGCCGCGGGCGCCTGGCAGGCCGAGTGGCCGGCGCTGTCGGCCGCGCTCGCATTCGCGGGCGGGGCAGCGG
>JBKPRA010000069.1:0-14346 GCA_046734335.1 Actinomycetota bacterium
CTTGCTCGGGCCAGGCCTGACCGCGGCACCTGGGAGGAACTCCTTAGCGCTGCTTCCTTCCGGACCTGACGCGGTTCGAAGGCTCCCAGTGCGCGGAACCTGGCCGTCAACGCTGCGCTTTCGGGCCCAGGCCCCGAAGAATCCGCCCCTCGGACGGTATTCGGCCCCGCTGGAGCGGATTGCGGGTTCAGGGAACCGCTAGCTCCCCGCCTAGCGCGACCGGGCGCTGGCATCGTAGCGCGCGCAGCGCGCACTCACGATGCCTTCGCTTCGCGGGAGAACCCCTGGTTCTCCCGCGGGCCCTCTCCTTGCACGCGGTTAGGTGATGCCGATGTGGTCTGAGGCGGCGGAGCTGCTGGTGATTCGGATGTCGGACTCCGAGTTGCCTCAGCGAGGAAGCCCAGGGGTAAACTCGGCCTGTGGCCAGGGCCGTCCGGCAGGAATCGTGGCTTCGCGTTCCCCCCGAGGAGGATGCGCCGGCCGAGGTCAAGGCGTTGTTCGAAAAGGCGAACGAGAAGCTCGGGTTTCTTCCGAACGTGCTCCGCGTCTACGCGCTTCGGCCGCGGCATCTCGAGCTCTGGAACACGTTCTACGACGAGTTGATGCGTGGTGAGTCGGGCTTGACCCGTGAGCAGCGCGAGATGATCGCCGTCGTCGTCTCGACGGCCAACCGCTGCCACTACTGCATGGTCTCCCACTCGGCCTTCCTGCGGAAGCTGACCGGGGACCCGCTGCTCGTCGAGCAGTTGCGGACGAACTACGCCTATGCCGACGTCGAGCCGCGCGAGCGGGCGATGCTGGATTTCGCGGTCAAGCTGACCGAGCGGTCGTCGAGCTGCACCGAGGAGGACGTCGACGCTCTACGCGAGGCCGGCTGGAGCGACGAGGACGTGATGGACATCGCGGAGGTGGCGGCGATGTTCAACTTCACGAACCGCCTCGCGAGCGGCCTCGGCTGGGTGCCGAACGACGAGTTCGTCACCCTCGGCTTCGACGAAGAGGACTGAGCAGGCGCACGCGAGCTGACGCGGTACCCTGTCGGTCTCTCCGGGCGCGTAGCTCAGCGGGAGAGCGCCCGCTTCACACGCGGGAGGTCGCTGGTTCGATCCCAGCCGCGCCCATTTTGAAAACCCGCCGGAAACAGGCTTGTTTCTTGCGGGGCCGTTGCTCCTGACAGCCATGTTTCCGGCCGGCGTGCGAGAGTCGTGCGAGATTGGCGCAGATGCGTCTTATTACGGAAACCGCTGGCGGCATGGAAACCCCTGCAAATCAGGTTGTGCGTGACAGTCGCGCGACACCCAGTTGCAAGACGCATCGCACTCTCCGCTCGTCGCGCTTCGGTGCGGCGTCATCCCAGACGACATAGACCTCAAAGGAGACCTGCTACCCGGTGGGTCGATGACTGCGAACACTTGTTGGCAGGTCCCGTCGGCCGAAGCCGGGTCACTCATCGCCTTCTACGATTTCTCAGCCGGGCCCTTCTGGATGGCGCTGCGCTGAGATCTCACGCTGACGACTCGGCGTAGGCTTCCCTCGAGGAACGGAGGTTGGTCTGCGCCGACTGCCGGAAGTCGAACTCACCTGACGCCCGACGGTGGCGTGCCTACCTCGACGACGATGGGAAAACGCGGTGACGTTCTGGCCGGCGAGAGTTCGACCCCCGCGCCGGGCTGGCGCCTACTACGAGCGGACGAGGCACGCGCGGAAAGCTCGGGGGGCGCGGCCACGACGGAGCCGTCGCGGGGCTGAGCTGGAAGGGCTACGGGGTCGCGGAGTACGATCGTGCCGTCCGTCACGACGGTAGGGAGGCGAAGATGACTGTGTATCGGATCGTGCTGGCCGCGATAGCCGCGGTCGCGCTCGTCGCTGTCGCACCGGAGGCGAACGGCAAAGGGGGAACGCCGATCACGACCTGTGCGCAGGTGGTGACGCAGAGCGCGTTCTTGACCCAGGATCTCTATTGCCCTGGCTCAGCCGGAGTCGTAATAGGCGCTTCCGGGATCACGATCGACTTGAAGGGGTTCATGCTGCGCGGCGATCGCTCGGCCGGCCACTACGGAGTCGACGACCAGGGCGGGTTCGACCAGCTGACGGTCAGGAACGGCGTGGTGCGCAATTTCTACTTGGGTGTGGCTGCGTTCAACTTCGCGGACAAGGTTGTTGTCTCGGGCGTGCTCGCCTCCGGGAATGTCATTGCCGGCATCTCCCTCAGCGGCTTCTCCGATTCGGTGAAGTCATCGACCGGCTCCGGCAACGGCGATACCGGCATCGCTGTCGGCGGGACCGGGGGGGCGAAGGTTCAGTCGTCGACCGCTTCAGGGAACGGGTCGTACGGGATCAACGCTGGCGGCGCCTCGGCGTCCGTGAAGTCTTCGACCGCCACCGGAAACGGCATCCTGGGCATCAACATCGACGGCCCGTCCGCATCGCTGATTTCGTCGATCGCTTCCGGGAACGGCGAGGGCGGCATCTCCGTCAATGGAGACGCGACCCAGATCAAGGGGAACCGTGCGGAGGCGAACGGCTTTGCGGGCGGCTCATCCGACCTTGCCGGGCTCGGCATCGTCGCGTTTGGCTACACGAAGGCTCCGGTCGGCACCAACATCGCCCGCGGCAACGACGACACGGCCGAATGCAACCCAGCCTTCCTCTGCTGAGCCGGGGGAGATCGGGGGCCTCGCCATTACCGCCTGGCCATGGCCGAAAGAGCGACTAGGCAGCCGCAACGCCCGCAGGTAGCGTCCTGACCGGCCCGGCATCGCGGGGGGAGCCCTCATCCGGCCGGCGAGAGTTCGGCCCCGCGGTTTTGAGGCGATTCGCGGCGGTTGGAATCAGTGCGGCTGTGCTTTAGGTTGTCGAGTCTCCGGCAGATGGTTCTTTTTGGTTGACGACGAGCAGGTTGAGGAGCTTCGGGGATGGGCGACGGGCCTTGCCGAGGACGAGCGCCCAGAAGTACGCGCTGCGGCCAAAGCGATTCTGCTGCTGGCGAACGACCTCTTGGCTGCGCGGAGTCAGATGCTTGAGGATCGGTGGATCAAGCAGGCACTGGAAGAGCAGCAGGCGAGTGTTGAGCGGACGCTCCTAGATCGGCTGCGGCGTCGCGTCCAGGCCCCGAGCCAGTCCGAAGGCAGACCCTGAGCTGTGGAGAACCCATAGTGAACGGAACTGAGCGACCGCGCATCCTCTCGCTCGACCTGCTCGAGTCGTACGCGCGCGAGCGGGATATCGACGTTCGGCTGGAGCGACGTCACGAGTTGGGTCGCTGGAGTTGCACACTGGTTGCAAGGGACGAGGGCAGTCCCGTGGTTGCCACCGGTGCGTCCGCTCGTGAAGCGAGTCGGCGGGCGCTGGAAGCGGCCGGCGTCGAATTGCCGGAAGCCTGACGCTCGTTTTCGGCCATGGCCGAAACAGCGACTAGGCAGCACTAGTCGCCGGGTAGCGTCGTCACCGGCCCGGTATCGCGGGGGAAGCGCTCGTCCGGCCGGCGGGAGTTCGACCGCCGTCTCACGCTCAGTGCAACCGGGCGAGGTTGTCCCACCGGGTGGAGCGGAAGATGAGCCGGAACGGCTGGTGGCGGTGAACTTACGCGTTCCCGGCGGCGGCTTCTGCCTCTGCCTCCATCTTCGCGAGGCGCGTGTAGTAGTCGGGAAACTCCTTCAGATGTGCGAGCGCGATCTTGCCGGTAATGATCGGGTCGCTGCCAGTCACATCGGTCTGTGGGTCGTGTAGCCCATGCTCGAGTTCGATACCCATTCCGATCCGGAACTGCTCGACGTCGAAGGGCGCGCTCGCCCAGTCGATTCCGATCTGCTCGCCGATGCTTCTCGCCTCGTCCGCAGTGAACTCGCTCTTGGTGCTCATACCTCGATGGTAGAGCCATGAGCAAGGCGCCGCGTCCGCCCCCGGGTGGGATGGGGCGGAAGCCGGGGGAAGCGCTCGTCCGGCCGCCGAGAGTTCGACACCGCCGGGCAGGCTCGCCCTAACTCCTCTTCACAAAGAACTTACGTCAGCCCCGTTTCCGGCTGGCCGCTCGGGGAATCCACTCCTCCAAGCTCCGCCAAGAGGGCCACGCATCGCGAAGTCACTCTTAAGCGGCAAGGTTGGTGCGTAGGGCATATGGGGTGGGCGGAGCAACTAGTGCGGGAGGGGAGGCTGTGTGGCGGCGTCCTCTCCCACGCCCCACCTGCGCTGGTGTCTGAGCCATTACAGATAGGCGGCACGACCAGGCTCATCACCTAGGTGTCGTGCCGCGTAGGCCGCTCGGCGCACGAGGGGAGAGAGGCTGTGCGCTCGAACCCGGCGAGTCTCCACGAACCCAGCGGCTTTGTCAACGCCAGGTTTCAACCGCTCCGCAGGTTGGTCCGAGCGCTCAAAGGGGAAGAACGTCTGCGCGGCGCGCGTGCCATGAGAGAGTCGACGTCGTGCGGCGGAGGTTCTGCCATCGGCGTCGGGGCGCGCCCCGCCTCTTCCATCCCTCAGGAGGCGTTTCAGGCGGCCGGGCGGACAGGCTCGGGGAAAACAACTTGGAGAAGAAGTGCCATCGTCCACTCACTGTCCCCTGGTAGCGGATGCCGCGCATGTACCGAAAGGGTGACGTGGCAACAGCTAGGCGTGGCGGCGCTTGCCTGGGTCGGGCCGGACATGAGAGGGTCGCCGCGGGCGGGCTTCTGCGGCCTGGCGGTCCCCAGCCGCCAACCCCGCGCGCCCGCCCTTCCATCGGGCACGGTTCACGTGAATCGTTCATGTGGAGGAACTGACACTTATCTTGGGACCGGCCGGGGGTGCGAGACTCCGGGCGTGGTCGACAAACGGACCACGACCTACAACCACCCGGACCTCCGAAGCCGCCCGTGCCGAGGGGGTCGAGATGGATTCGGTGCGGCTCGATCTCGACGAGGTCGGCCGTGGCTGAAAGAGCGACTGGGCAGCCGCAACGTCGGCGGGTAGCGTCCTGATCGGACCGGCATCGCGGGGGGAAACGCTCGTCTGGCCGGCGAGAGTTCGACCCCCTGCGCGGAGTCTTACGGACGCCCCGACACGAAACAGGACGGGCCGATGTTCGCGTGGAACGATCGCGGCGATTGCAAGTTGCGCGACGTGTCGAAGCCGATCGCCTTCGACTAGCAGGGCCGCCCGCTCTACGCACCCCGCGGGATCCAATTCAGGCTCTGCTGAGAAGAGTTCACCCCGCACGCCGCACGGCTGTGCTCTGCGCTTGGGCTGGCCGCGATCAGTCGCTGCGCTTGGCTGTGCGTCGGGCTTCGAGTAGGGCCGTGTCGGCGCGGGCGATGAGTGCTTCGAGGGTGTCGCCTGGTTCGGCCTCGGCGAGTCCGAACGTGACTGACTGTTCGACGTCGCCGGCTCTTAGTGGTGCGGCGAGCTTCTCGAGGCGTGCTCTGGCATCGGCCGCCTTGAGGTTTGGCATCGCGCAGAGTAGCTCGTCGCCGCCGTAGCGCACGATTACGTCGTAGCCGCGGAGATTTGCGCGGAGGGTTTCGCCGACGAGTCGCAGCAGGTCGTCGCCGGCCTGGTGGCCTTGAGTGTCGTTGATCTGTTTGAGGCCGTCGACGTCGATGAACGCGAGCAAGAGGGTGGTGCCGGTGCGATGTGCCCGCTCGAGCTCGCCCGACACCTCCTCAAGACCAAACTTGCGGGTCCAGGCGCCGGTCAATTCGTCGGTTGCCGCGAGCTCTAGGCTCGCCGCAGACTCGGTGTGTTGTCGCAGGGCCTCGATGCGTTCACGGGCTGCCTCTCGGCGGTCGGCTGCCGCTCGTGCACGGTCGTCGGCGGCCCGGGCGCGATCTGTGGCCGCCTGGACACGATCGGCGGCCGCGCGTGCGCGATCGCGTTTGGCACGCAAGATGATGTCGTCTCGGCTCGCGTCTGCGTCGTCCTCCAGATCGTGATGACGCGCGAGCTCGTCACGATCTTCTGCGGCTCGATCACGACTTGTCGCGGCCCGATCACGATGCTCCGCTGTTTCCAGCCTGGCCGCGGCCGTCTCATCGCGTAATGCCGCCACGGCGGCACGGTCATGACTCGTCCGAGCCCGAGTCAGAGCGCTGCGGTGGTGGGCGACCTCGTCGCCACCAGCCGCGAGATCGTCGTCGGCGGCGTGCTGATCCTCATCCGCGCTCTGCTGATCTCTGGCACTCGCACTCTGGTCGTCGTCTGACCAGGTCTGATCCTGATCGCTCGCCGTCTGGTCGTGGTCCGACCGGGTTTGATCCTGATCGCTCGCGCTCTGGTCGCGATCATTCACAAGAGAATCGCTGGTCTCGCTGACACGCCCGGGTAACGAGTTCGGCGCCAGAGGACGGACAGCCCGCAAAACTCGGCCGCCACACCGCAAACTGGACAGTTCACAACTCTCGTCACCGCAGACCGCCTAGGCCGAACGAACTCGCCCAGACGGCGAGTGTAACTGCTTCACAGCCGATCAGCTGTCAGCCGCTTCGGCGCTGGCCGGTTCTTTGCAGGGTTACGACAGGGCCGGCGTGCTCGACGGGTGAGACGCAAGTGGGTTGACGATCGCCAGGCCGGAACGGATTATTTTTGAGGCTTGGAGGACTTCGAAACGATCGCCCAGGAAGTGAGTGTCCTCGGTCAGAGGGTCAGCAGCCTTGAGCAGCGCCTTCAGCACGTTGAAGAGGTGAACGCCGGGCTGGAGGAGGCTGCACTGACTACCGCCCGCGCCCTGCAAGAGATCTCGATGCATTGGGACAGGGTCTATGAGGCGATGCGCCGCAAGGAGATGATCAAGCTTGACGAATAGGGCGTTTTGCGCCGCGGAGAGCAATTGTCAAGCACAGCTCGTCGGCGGTGAGAGCCGGGTGTGCTTCGCGCTCGAGGTCGCGTAGCAACGTGTCGCCGTTGATCGCGGCTGCTGTGGCGCTATTGCGCGATTTGCCTGCGGGGGAGTCGTTCGGGCGTGATGCGTCGAAGACTTCGGGTCTGCCTCTCCCGCTCGTAGTAGGTGCGAGCCTTCGCCCGATCCCACTCAGATGCTCTTCAGAAGCGCGGAAGGGCAACTCATCACGCGGATGAGCGCGCGCCCGCTACGTGCTCGGTGGGCGCCTTCGTTTGCCGCCGCGGGGCAAGACGTACCAGAGAACGAGGGCTACTGCGATCAGACGAAACGCGGAGGCTGCCAGAGGACGGGATTCCCGGTTCGTCAGCTCGTCGTCAGGCCCGGCCTAGACTGCTCGTGTGGCTGCCAAGCGCAGGCGGAACTCGAAGCGGCTTTGGCTGCCTCGCACGCCTGTCCAGTTCGTTGTTGGCGTCATCTTGCTGTGGCTCGGCGTCGCGATCGTCCGCACCGGCAACACGGGCCTGGGTGTTGTCCTACTCGTGCTCGGGGTGGGCCTCGCCGCCGTGTCGGTTCCTCAGTTGATCGCGTGGCGAAAGACGCGGCGAAAATGAAGTCGGCCGAATAACCATCGGCGGCGTTACAGCGCGCCTCGCCTCGAGCCACTCCTCGAGCTCGTCCGCGGAGAACCGGAGCACGTTCGACTCGAGCCTGAAGCTGGGAATCTCGCCGGCGCGGGCGCGGCGCAGCCGATGGGGCCTAAGATGAGAAGGGCGCGATTGTGGCCTCCATCTCCACCGATGTCGTCGGGGCGATTCTTGCGGCGATCCTCGTCGTGGCACTTCTGGTGGCCCACATCACGCGCCGACGACGCCGAGGCCGTCCATCGGTGTGATTATCCGGACGCCCGGCGGCGCTGCAAATCTTCTAGCCGCGGCGTTCCTCGAGCCACTGGCGCACCTCGGCCGGGTCGAAGCGGAGCGCATTCGAGCTGATCCGGTATCCGGGTAGGGTCGTCTCACGAGCGGCGTAAAACGGTCGCCGAGCGACATCGAGGTAGCCGGTGACCTCGCGAGTCGTCCAAGCTTCCCGGGATTCGTTCGGGCGTGATGCGTCGAAGCCGTCGGGGTTGAAGAGCATCTGCAAGGAGTGTGACCGTGCGAAAGCTCGCGCCTACTAGGAGCGGACGAGGCAGGCAGGCGGGCGGGTGAAGTGACGAACACAGGGCGCAAGTTTTCGGCGCGGCTGACGTCTTTACAGGTAGAGGGTCTACGGCATCGGGGGGCGTGGGGGCGCCGCGACAGCGACGCAAAGCTGCGAAGTCCAAGCCCGCCCTCGGTCTTGAATCTTTCGGGCGGGTGACGTCAATGGAGGTAGATACGGGGGCGGGTTGGGGTGGGCCGCGCGGAGGGAGAGGCGCTTTCCGCGAGGCCGCAGGCCCGCCCCCGGTTTCTATTGTCCCGCAAATACGGTGAAACGGTTATCTCCGGGCGGCGTGGCGTCCAACGGACATCGGAGCGTCGTTTAGGCTGACCGAGCCGTCCGGCCCCACCGGGAGGGCCGTTGACAGCGCAGGGCAGTCCGAGAGTCATCTTCAAGCGAGCGATCCAGCACGGCAACGTGCTCATCGCGGAGACGACCGCCAGAGAGTTCGCGCTCACCCTCGAGGAGGCTCTGCAGCTTGTTCTGTTGTACGCGGCCTATGAGCCGGCGAAGCTCGAGCGGGCCGCTCTGCGGTGGTTCCGCCGTTGGCTCGACGACGGCGAGGACGTGACAATGCTCAACGCGCAGTTCGTGCTGTCGGCGCTTGCCGAGCTTCGAGCCAGCGAAGTCGAGCAGTCGGCGAAGCTGCTCACGGAGCTGGCGTAACCAGCAAACTGACTCGTTTCAAAGGCATGTTCTTTTAGCGCCATCTCCGCAGCCGCGCCCGCCAGGTCCGCCCGCGGCTGCGGATGCCTCAACGCACGACCGGCAGGAGCGCGCGATCAGCCCGCGCTGGGGTGGTCGGCCAGGTAGCGCTCGCAGTCGATCGGAACCGCCTGGCCGCTGGGTGAACGGCCGGTGGCGACGATCACGTCGTCGCCATCGATCCGTAGCAGAGTGTTGGGCCGGCGGTGAGGGTCTCGATCTGCTGGCCGACCAGAGATTCGAGGAAGTCATGCGCGCTTCCTGGCAGATCCGCCATCCCCAATTATCGACGGTCTGGGAACGAGTTCCTCGACCCGTCGACCCCCTCCTTCCCATGTCCTTCTGGGCCGAGGGCAGCTGATTGGCCGCTTCGGCGGGCTTTTCGTCGTTCAGAGCTAGAGACTCTTGCGAAACGACCACCCGGCTACGTGAGCGGAACTAGCGCTGACGTGTTCGTCGTACACCCTGGGAGGGACACTTCACCGCGCGCTTAAGCGCGTAGCGCTTCCGGCACCCAGTGCGGGCTGAAGTGCTCGCGAGGAGGAACCAGCAGCATGCCACTTCACGCCGACGCCGCCACCGACCCTCTTTCCGATCAGCGTCGAAGAGTCCCTGGCTGCGCTGCCAATCCGGGACAGCCCCTCTTGACGGGGCGGTGGAGCGTTAGCGGAAGCCGCGGGTCCGCGATAGTGGCGCCGGGCGGGTGCGCCGCTGTGCCGTCAGGGCGACCTCTCTCCCTTGCCCGGGCGAGTCATCCGGGCACCCGCCCAATCCAAAGACGCTCTCGCCGCGTAGGCGCAAGTCGGGCTCGAGGCCCTGCGTCTCGGTTTCGGCCCTCGCGGAGACGCCGGGGCAAGTCTGCACTGATGGGGTCAATGGTTTGACAGCTGCCGCTGCATGGTCACGGTCGTGCCGTCCTCGAAGGGTTCGATAACGACCGAGTCCATCAACGTGTCCATGATCGCGAGGCCGAGCCCACCTTCTGCCTTAGCCGACGACTCCTCCTGCCACCGGCCATCGTCGCGGACGGAGACGGCAACGCTGCGGTTCGTGACCGTTCCTTCGATCTCGACCAGGTGGGAAGTCGGCTCCTCCGGGTGCTCGACCGCGTTCGTGAATGCCTCGGTCACGGCGAGCTGAATCTCGAACAGCTCACGATCCGTTGCTCCGGCCGCTTGCAGCCACGCGCTGAGCTGATGGCGAAGCAGGGACATCGACTGCGGCCGCGCTCGGAGCCTGAGTTGTAGAGACGGCTCCGGGCCTGGCAGATCAGACACCGACTTCAAATGGCCTCGCTTCGGTCGAAGGCTCCTTTGACTTAATTGGCCGGAGCGCGAGTCCTGAAACGATGTCCAAACTGATCGCCGGTTAGCGGGGGTCGGTTTCCTCCGCGATCTCGGCAGCCTCACCGATCTTCTCGACCACCCAGTAACGATCCCGCTTTTCGACAATCCGCTCCACATCGAGCGAGACGTGATCCTCGTTCGGAACGACGGCAAAGTGCGTCGGCTCCGAGCGCAGTTGCTCGTACTCCAAGGGAGACATCTCGATCCGTTCCGTGCAGGTCTCCTCCGCGCACTCACAGACCCACTGCGACCGCGAAACCCAGGCTGAGTCATCCCGCTTGCGCTCCTTGAGACGCTCGTTCACCTCACGAAACAGCGCCTCGTTCTCGCCCGTTCTCTCGTCGTAATCAGTCCCTATGGGCATGCTCCCTCCAGTGCGAGTCAGTGGCCGCTAGATGTCCACCGGGAGTAGCCTCTGAGCATTCGCCCAATCACGCGTCGTCTGCGAGAGGGGACGGGCACCCATGGGTACCCTTCGGTACCCGGACAGTAGCGCGAATCAGCCCGCCACCAGAGAAGGCTTCCTGACGCGGTACAACTCTCACTATCGACGCGGAGCGAATTGCTATCAGCGGAACCAGCCCGATCTGAGCCGATCTACCTATTTCCGAATCGGGGAGAAATCTGACGGCGCAGGAGGTTATCCGCACAACGCGTTCCTTAAAAAGACGGGCTTAACCATCGCCTTTTGGGCAGTATCGGCCGGCTGCGGGAGCGGCGCGAAGCCGGCCCGAGGTCGGCCCATTGTCTTGGAGGGGGCGCGGCGGCAGGGGGTATGAGACCACCGCCGCGCCCTGGGTGACGCCCGGGCGGGAAGCTCGTCTACTAGCCGCAGGCCCGGGTGCTGCAGGAGCTTCCCACTGGCGAAACGAGGTGTCAATCTTCATTCAGGGGGAACCAAAATAGGTGCGGGAGTGGCCCCGGCAGGTCGGGGGGGTCTCGCCGGTTTCAAGCCCCCCGCTATATGAGGGGCGGCTAACTGGGTGCCGCCCCTTTTTCTCGTAGGAGATTGCGGTTTCCAGCGGGCGTGACGGCGGGGAATCTCGGTTCACGCTTCGGGTCTCCTAACCCAGTGCGGACGGGGCCTGGCGCGAGCGGCTCGAGGCGAGGCGTAACTAGCTGGACATGTTCTGACAGGGGACCGGTCTGCGGGGAAATACCCTCGCACCGTCTCGAGCTTCGTACCGGGGTGGGGATCCAAGCCAAGATCAAGACGAGGTTGTTGCTCACCTGACTCTGGTTTGCCTCTCCCCCGGTCAGGTGGTTGGCAAAGGCTCGCTTGGCTGCGGCAAGGCTTGGAGGGGCCGCCCGCTTCGGCGGCTCCTCCCAGTTCCAGGCTACGGAGCGGGCCGGGTTACATCGGGCTGATGTCCATGCGGCTGTGCGGCGGGGAGAAGAGCTAGCCGTCGCCGCCTAGCGCCAGTAGTGAGGCCCGGCGCGGGGGTCGAACTCTCGCCGCCCGGACGAGCAGCTTCGTCCCGTTGGGGGTGCTGACCAGCATCGCTGACCTGCGCGGAATGCCACCGCGAGAGACCGACGCTCGAGGCTGACGCGCCTATGGGGGGGAATCGGCTGTCCCCCCCATGCGAGCGAGCTCGCGGCCGAAGGCTGCGGCGAGCGTTTAGGTGACCTTGAACCGCCCGAACATCGAGCTCTCGTGCGGCTTGCAGTAGAACTTGTAGGAGCCCTTCCTGAGCATGATCGTCACGGTCTTCGTCCCCTTGAATGAGACGGTCGTGATCGCCCGGTCGACGCCGGGCCCCTCGATCTGGAAGTCGTGGATGCTCGCCTTGTCGGAGATCGCGAACGTGTACCGGCCATGCTTCAGCGTCTTGAACACCTTGCCGTTGTGTTTTAGCGAGATGGTGAAGCCGGGGCCGACCGTTCCGACCAGGCGAGGCGGCGCCATCGAGGAAGCGGAGGCGGTCGCAAGCAGCGCGACCGCCCCGGAAGCAATGAGTGTGCAGATGAGTCTCATGGGGGGCACTACGCCCGCCCGGCTCTGTCGGTTTTTTCGGCCATCGCCGCCAGCATCCCGAAAGCCTCCTCGTGCGACGGCCCACCCAGCGCCGAGAGACACGACGCCGCCATCGTCGCCTCCTCGATCGTCAGGCTGTCGTCTTTCCTCGAGCAGTCGGCGCAGCCACCGAACCGCAAACCGCGACCGCCGCGTCCGTTTCGAGCAGTGCGGCTACTGCTTTACGCCGGGGAGTTCAGCGCGGCCACTTTGAGGGTGCTCGGCGGCGTAGCGGCCGGTGAGCACGGCGACGTGGTCTGAGAAACGTGCGGCCGTCAAAAGCGCCTTGGAGACGCTGGCGACCTCGCGATGCACCACCTGGGCGGGCAGGATCGAGAACTCCCTGGTCAACTGCTCGTCCACCATCGCGATCTGGCGCTGTGTCTTTGCTTCTCTCTCGGGAGCGGTAAGTGGCTCCATTGCGCGCGTCCTTCCGTGAGCATCGAGGAGGTTGCGTTGGTCAACGCGGCCAGGTCGGGCGGCCCGAGAGGGATAGCCCGACCTGGAAAGGTCTGATTGCTAGGCGGTCGGGACAGGCACTGCATCCTTGGGTGTCCGGTTGCCGACGAGCGGCGAGGCGGTTTCGGCCCTAGCAAGGGTCCAGCCGGCGGCCAGGATCGCGAAGCCGATCCCCGAGAGCAGCAGAGCAATCCCGACCACGATCCCAAAGAGGGAAAGCGACTCGGCCATGTAGCTCGTATTCAGGGCGGTGCTGAGCGCGGTCTCGGTCACCCAGACGTTGCGTACGGGGTTGTCGACCGGGCGCCCGTTGACCTGTAGGGCCTTGGCCGGGTCATTCGTGCCCTTGCTATCGGTTGTCGCATAGCGGGGCAGCTGCGAGTAGGTCAGCCCGCCGGAGGCCTCAAGGGCGTGGATGCGCATGTAGCTCGCGAAAGCGCGTGCCTTGCTGCCGGTGTCGATCGTCTTGCCGGCGACGCTGACGGTCGGGTAACTCAAGGTCGACGGCAAGCCGGCCTTTTTCGCCTCCGCCCTGATCAGAGCAGGTGTCATGTCGGGCGTGCCGACGATGTTTTCCTGCTTCAAGCTGTTCTGCACCGTGCTACGGCCGTTGACGCCCATCACGATCGCGGCGATCCCGAAGGCGATCAGGACGGCCGCGGAAACGAACCCGCCGATTCTGAACACGTTGCGCATATGACACTCCCTTGGTTCCTCTACAACGGCAGGGCGCTCGAATGGGCGCACTGCGGCAACGATCAGCCAGGGGTCACAGTCGGAGAGGAATGTGCAAAGCCTCAGCGGCTTCAACAGCTAGCGCAAACGCGCCACCAACAAGCATAGCCGCGATCCGGCGGCGTCTCCTCCGGCCAGGCGAAAATGGATGCTTGTCGGCCGGAAAGCGCAACGGTAAGATCGTCGACGATGCGTCGGGCTGTTGTGCTCGGTGCGGTTTTGGCGGTTCTTGCGCTCGCGATGGGTGTCGGTGCGTGGGCGAGTCGCGGCTCCCGTTCGACGGCGGCGGCACCGGGGCGCGCCGCGGGGAAGATTGATCCGCATGTTGCTGCAGGTGCCCACGATTTCGTCCAGTTCGCGTGCGCCGCGTGCCACGGCTCGCTCGGGCGGGGCGGCGTCTCGCCCTACGTGCCGGCGCTCAGCGGAGTCGGCAAGTCGCTCACTGTCGCAGCGCTGACGCGGATCATCACGCACGGTCTGGGTGAGTCGAAGAACCCGAGGCGGCCTTTCATGCCTGTCTGGGGGCCGGTGATCTCGAAGACACAGGTCGCCGATCTCGTCGCATACATTCGGGCCGGGCTCCCGCGGGTGCAGTACGCGACCCCCGTCCCCATCCCGGGCAACCAGGGGCCGGTCGTTGCAGGCATGGCCGCCTACGTCCACTACGGCTGCATCAACTGCCACGGGCCGAACGGGCTCGGCGGCGTCCCGAATCCGCAGTCGCCGGACAAGGCGATCCCGCCGCTCTCCGGCCAGGACTTCCGCAAGGAGTTCAATACCGACGCGAAGATCCTTGAGTTCATTCGCTCTGGCAGCGTGATCGGTAAGGCGCCGATCACGAGCATGCCGCACTGGGGCGGGATCATCCCCAATTGGCAGTTGAAGGCGCTCGTCGCCTACCTGAAGACACTCAAGTAACGGGCGGCAATGACCGTTGTGCCGGTCAGCGAGGAGCGGCTCATCGCCGCTGTCGCGGAGGAGGCGCTCGCAAGGCTCGAGTCGCACCCACTCGCCGCCGAGGCGGCGTTGGCGAGGTGCGCGAGCAGCCCCGAAGGCCTCGTCCTCCTGCAGAG
>JBKPRA010000070.1:0-15298 GCA_046734335.1 Actinomycetota bacterium
GTCGTAGAGGGCGACGACGACGACCTGGTCGGCGGCCAGCTCGCGCCGGATTGCGGCCGGAAGCTGGTTCGGCGAGGCCGCAGGCGGCTTGGCCGCTGGTGCCTTTGCGACGGTCGCGTGCTTCGCCGGCGCGGCGTGCCGCTTGGGCGAGCTGGCGGCCGCGTGGCGCGTCGCCGGCGCCTGTGCCACCGGCTTCTTGGCCGACGGATGCGCCACCGGCGCGGGCACGGCGGTCGGCTCGGCGTTGCTCGATCCGTGGAGGCGGGTCATCGCCATGTACCCGGCGACGCCCGCTGCGAGGACGAGCAACAGGACGAGCAGGAGCAAACGGGTGCGAGGGTCGATGGTGCGGTTCACGTCTCTGTTATCGGCATCTGCGGTCGTCGGCTTTAAGGCGCGGCCCGTCAGCTAGCTCGAGAACGCCGAAGACTCACGGGCCATGATCGACCCGGTCGCTGCGTCACGGACGACCACCGTCACGAGCTTCAGCGTCAGGCCGGACGCCGGCGTTCGGACGGACAGCGTCGAGTCGTTGTTCACGTAGTTCACGTACGCCTCGATGCGGTAGGCATGCCCGTCCGGCCCCGTCACGTTCTGGACCGGAAGGCAGGCCGGCGGCTCGTCAGTGGTCGGGCAAGCCTCGTCGCCGTTCTGGCCCGAAACCGCCTGATTGGTCGAGGGCGGGATCGTGGAGTCGGTCGCATTCGCGGTCACGTACGTCCCGCTGGTGGGGATCAGGCTCCCGTCGATCCGAACCGCGGTGAAGGTGCGAGTGCGGTACTTCTCCATCTGCGTGTCCGCGAGGGTGAGCGCGGTGCCTTTCTCGCCCGCGCGTCTCAGCGAGGCCGCGCTGGAGGTGAACACGGCGAGGAGAGCGCCGATCGCGATCGACAGCATCGTCATCGCGATCAGCAGCTCGACGAGGCCGAAGCCGTCGTCCGTCGACGCGCGCCGCCCGAGGCGGCGCAGGCGGATGCCTACGCAGGTCGCCAAGCTACTTGAGCTGCTGCCAGGAGCCGGGCACGTCGGCCCAGGCTGCGGTATCGGTACCCGACTCGGTCACTACCTCGTCGTAGGCGGCGCCCGGCGCTCCCGGTGGGGGGTTGATGATGGTTCGCGTATCGCCGTTTCCGGCCATGGTGGCCGTATCTGCGAGCACCGGGCCGTGGAGGGTCGCGTTGCCGCCTTCGCTGAGGACCCCGTTGGTGAACGCGATTCCCTCGAACGTGTTTTGACCCGTCAACGTGAAGCCCGTTGTCGTGTGGCTCCCGTTGTTGTAGGCGGCGAAGACGAGCAGGTTCTGGTTCGCGTCGTAGTTTCCGAGGCAGGGGCTCCCTGACGTGGGCGACTCGCAGATATTCGCCTGACCGCTGAACCCGATCGTGCCTGTCGTGTAGATCGTCCCTCGGCCCTGGATGACGGCAGAGGTTGTGCCGGCGAAGCTGAGGTTCCCGTCGATCCACATGGTCCCCAGGACCGTCAGAGTCCCCGGATTCCCGGTCTGCCACTTGAGCCGGCCGACGAGGTCGCCGCTGCTGTTGTAGTAGCGGCAGTCGAAGCTCGCGAAGCTGAGGAAGTTGATGGTCCCGAGGCTCGTGTTCATCGTCGAGTTGTTGTCGAAAAGGGCGGCCTTGAACGTCGACGCGTTATATCCGCTCGGGTAGCTGGACATGTACGCGGTGTTCCCGGGATGTGTCGGGTCGTCGTTGCAACCCGTGGCGGGCCCGGGTTTCGCGTTCGTGTACCAAGCCGGGTCGATCGTGGGCGGCGGGACGGTGATCTGGGTCGAGGAGTGGGTGGCTGCGTAGACCCCCGAGCCGTACCCGCTCTGGTTGCTCCGCTTCGTCGGATCCCCGTGCAGGCTGCAGACGACGGAGTTTCCCCGGGTGTCGACGCAGCCGCCGACGATTGTCGCCGTTTTCAGACAGCCGCTGCCGCAGGCGGCGGGCGAAGCCGAGCCGGTCCCGATCGGAGACGAGTTGCTGCCCGTGACCTTGAACTTCTTGCCGACGTACAGGTCGATGGTCTGACCAGGTCCGGAGGGCTCCCGCATGCTCACGTTGGTGCCGCCCCAGCAGAGCGAACCGGCGACGTACATGCTGACGCTGATCGTCAGATTGCCGCTGAAGTTGTTCCCGGTGCCGATCGTCACACAGTCGGAGCTCGGGTCGCCGAGGAAGAAGCCGTAGTTGTACGCTGGCGAGGGTTCGTGGTGGATCGTCTGCGACGAGGAGTGGGGGGTGATCGTCTCCGAGACTCTTCGGCTCACAATCCGCGTCACTTTGCCGTCGGGGGAGACGCCGGTCGAGGTGACCGTCCAGTAGTACAGGAGGGGATTGGACGAATCCTGAGTCCGGGTGGCGGTGTACGACCACGAGCCTTGGTCTGTCGCACCCCCGGCGCCCGGCAGGGAGGTGGCGGTCGCGGGCAGGGCCTTCAACGCGTCCACGCCAGCGTTCAGACCTGCCTCGGCGATGTTCAGTGCACGGTTCACCTGTCGGTCGCGGCCGAAGGCCTGCTCGTTGGAGTTGACGGCGGTGACCATCGCCGTGGTGCCGATCGTAAGGACGCCGACGACGATGATCGAGAGGATCAGCGAGATTCCATCCTCGCTCCTCCAGCTCAGGCCACGGGCGCGCAGAACGAGGCCGCGGCGCAGTCTCTCCAGCGGCCCTCTCCCACTCGCATCGGCGTTCGTCCGACGCATCCCACAGAGCGTCGGCTTACTCGGCGATGTGAGCAATCACCTGAACGGGGAATTTCGACCCGCAGCCGCTAACGCCATGCTGAGTGGGTGCCGATTGGAGAGAGATGATCGGAGCGGCCACTATCAGCGCGCTGCGGCGAGGCGCTCGCCGGCTGCCGCCAAGGGCCGAAGAAGGCTTCACGCTGATTGAGGTCCTCGTGGTCATGATCGTGTTGATGGCGGTCCTCGCGCCGCTGACCGCGTCGTTCGTCTCCGCGCAGACAGCCCAGGTCGACCAGACGCGACGCATGGACGCCCAGGAGAACGCCCGCACGGCGCTCGACCGGATGCGCAAGGACATTCACTGCGCACACGGCGTCACGGATCCGTACGCGAACGACGCCGGCGGCTACACCATTGTGATGACGGAGACGAACACAACCGGCGTCGCCGAATGCCCGAACCTCGTCCAGACCAATGCATCCGGCGTCCAGTGGTGCACGATCCCGGTCGGAGGCGCGACGGACCGCTTCCGCCTCTACCGGGAAAACGATCCGGACGAGCAGTGTGACGGCGCAGACGCAACGTTCATGACCGACTACCTCACGCGTGGGGACATCTGGGCGAGCCCGACCTGCGTCACCGGGCAATACGCAACCGTCGAAGTGACCATGCCGGTCGACCTCGACCCGTCGAAGAACCCGGGCTCGTACCAGCTCGGCGACCAGATCGCCCTGCGCAACGGCGACATCTGCGACTAGGCGCCTCGGGCTGATCGACGCGCTAGCGGGTCGCGCAGGCCGCCGGGCTGGGTGTGAAGACCGGCGCCGTCGCCTTGACCGTCACCGCGCGGAGGCCGATCAGCACCAGCTTCTTCGAGGCGAAGGTGACGCGGGCGTTCTTCGACGCGCAGAGAGGAACGCGCACCTCTCGAGCGTGTCCCGGCTTCACCCGCACCGTCGTCATCGCGTGCTCGGCGTATTGGAGTGTGATCGTTGCGGCCCCGACGATTCGTGATGCCGACAGCCGCATCGCGACCCACCCGGATACCGGCCGGCCGGCGGCGCTCGGCCAGACGTAGATCGTGCCGGACTTGGCCAGCCAGCCGTCGGAATAGCGGCCGATCGCGTACAGCCGCATGCGAGGAGGGTGGCCGGGGCGATCCGGTAGCCACAGGGTCGCGGTCTGGCTCCGACCAACGGCGTGGGCATCCTGGAGCGTGACGGCGGAGCCGTAGATGTCCGTGAGCAGCGGCCCGTTGAGCGTCTTGCCGTTCACCCTCAGCGAACCGTCGTCGCCGACCTTCACGCGCCCGGTGCGGAACGAGTCGAACTTGGCCGCACCCGGAAGGAGAGCGACCCGGGTGATCGAGCGGTTCCAGAAGAGCTCCTGGAGCGTATTCCCGCGACCGCCGCTGAACGACTGGAGCATCGTCACGGGCCCGAGCTGTGACCTGTCGACCCAGGACGGATCCACCGGCAGGAACGCCCGCTTGACCGCCGCCGTGTTCTGCACGTCGAAGATCACTGCACCGGCCGAGGCGGCGCCGGTTGCGAGCAGGGCCAGGCCGAGCACGAGCGGCGTTCCCAGCCGTGGGCGACGCGAGCCCAGCACCGCGACGAGCGTCATGAGCAGAACCGCACCGGCCACCACCGCCGAGGCGTCCCCTGCCGTACCGAGGGTCCGGGTCAGCCAGTAGACCCCGAAGAGGATCGGCGAGCCGTTGAACGTCGAGGTGACCGCGTAGCCGCTCAGCGGCAGGCGTACCGACATCAGCACCAGACCCGCCCCAAGCACGAGATGTTGGATGCGCAACGGCCAGCCCCGGCGAGCGTACAGCGCGAACGACACGGCCAGAAGTGGGGCCGCATAGAAGACGTAGCGCTCCTGGATCTCGCGCCCCGCCGCGAGGCTCGCCTGAAGGAGTCCCGCTTCGAAGAGGAGCGACACGGCGAGCAGGACAGTGACCGCGCCGAAGGCGAGCTCGTCCGTGGTGCGTGGCCCCGCGAGCGCCAGCCACAGGCCGAGCAGGGCTCCGGGATCGATGATCCAGCCGGCCGCATACGCAAGCGTCATAGCGTCGAGCGATGCCCAGTGGAGGATTCCCAGCGGCCCGGCATGGAAGCCGAAGAGGTAGCGGTAGATCCCGACGCTTCGTGAGGGGCCGGCTGCCAGGAGCGCGACGGCTGCGAGTACGAAGAGGGCAATGGGCAGCCTCTGCTCGCGCAGGGCTCCTCTCACCCGGCGCTCGCGCAGTCCGATCGCGACCGCTGCCAGTACGAAGACAATCGGAAGGACGGCGAACTGCACCCTTGCGAGGGTGGCCAGACCGGCGGCGGCGACGAACAAGAGCTGCGCGCGTCGGGACGGCTGGGCGAGCGCGCGCACGGCCGCGTAGACGGAGGCGAGCACGAGCGGGTACGCGAGCGACTCGGCCGAGACGAACGAGGCGTAGAGCAGGTCGGGCACGAGCACCGTGAAAGCTGCGAGCGCGAGGGAGATCCAGGAGGTCAGGCCGAGCCGTCGGGCGATCAGATAGACGGGGACCGGGGCAAGTGACATCGCGAGCGCGCCGATCGCCTGGACGATCCTGAACCCGGTGTCGACATCACCGACCAGCCAGGCGGGCGCGGTGACGATCGGCTGCAGGAGAGCCGGGAAGTGCGCCGGGCCGCCGCGGATCAGCGGTTGCCCGGATTCGGCGATCGACCGGCCGATCGAGGAATAGATGTACTCGTCGGGAAACAGCGCCGGAACCGAGCGCAGCCAGCCCACGGCCGTCCGGGCGACGAAGCTCGTGGCGACGAGGGCGGCGAGCAGGTGTGGAGCACGCTGCTTCACACGCCCTCGTTCGGCAGTATCGGGCCAGGTCTTTAGGAAGAAGCCCTACGGGCAGGCGCCTGACTGGATGACGGCCAGGGGCCCGGCCTTGAAAGCCTGCTTCGTCGCATCGTGCGGCGCGGTGGCCTGGACGCAGTAGCTCGTGCCCGCGGCAGACTTGACCAGGATGATGCTCGGGTTGACGCCCTGGTCGTATGACGCCTGCAGCTTCGCGGCGGTCATGCCGTCGTACGCGCCGGCGTTGTCGGCTGCGTACGCCTCGATGGAGGGGACGGCCGCCCGCAGATCGGCTGCGGCTGCGCCCTTGTTTGCGCGGTCCCGGAAGCTGAGGTACGACGGGATCGCAATGGCCGTGAGGATCGCGAGAATGATCATCACGACCAGCAGTTCGATCAAGGTGAAGCCCTGCTCGCCTCTTGGGCGCTTGCGCAACGTCTTCAGCATGTGGTGCTCCTTGGTGGTGGCTCCTGGCAGAGCCTGCTTACAGACGTAGTTCGGATGGAGCCCGGTAAGGCCGCAGCCCTGAACCGGGTGATGTTTTCCCCGGAGACGACGAGAGGGCGCGGAATCCGCGCCCTCTCGGTACGACTCGACGAGGTCCTGGTTACGTGCAGACCGTCGTGGAGATCTGAGCCGAAGGCCCGGCCTTGTAGGCGACCTTCGTCGCGTCGCCGGGCGCGGTTGCCTTGACGCAGTACGTCGAAGCCCCGGACGAGACGACCTGGACGATGGTCGGGTCGATCGACTGATCGTAGGACGCCGCCAGCCCGGCAGCCGTCATTCCGGCATACGTGCCGTTGTCGGCGAAGAACGCCTCGACGGACGGGATCGCGGCCCGCAGGTCAGCGGCCGCCGCGCTCTTGTTCGCGCGGTCCCGGAAGCTGAGGTACGACGGGATCGCGATGGCCGTGAGGATCGCGAGGATGATCATCACGACGAGGAGCTCGATCAGGGTGAAACCCTTCTCGCTCCTCAGACGCTTCCGCAACTTCTCGAGCATGGTGCTCCTTCCTTAGGGGGTGTCATTTGCGGTGGCCTCGCAGCTATCGGCGGCGGGTCGTCGCACGGCCCAGCCCTAGAACGGGGGAAATTCCCTGCTCAGACGGGGTAGGCCGAACGGCCCGTTAAGGACCGGCCGCGCACTGCCGATAGCCGGTCGGGATGACCGCCGTCCACTCGATCGACCAGCTGCTCGAGAGCATGCAGGCGCTCCGGGCCTCCGACCTGCATATCTCCGCGGGCTCGGCGCCGGCCGCCCGGGTGCGCGGCGAAATCACCGTGCTCGAGGAGCTGCCGGAGCTGACGGCGGACGACACCCAGCAACTTCTCTACCGCATCCTCAACACGGAGCAGCAGAAGCGGCTCGAGGTCGACCGGCAGATCGACCTCTCGTATGCGATCTCAGGCGTTGCCCGCTTCCGCGTCAACGTCTTCTTCCAGCGGAGCGCGGTCGCCGCCGTCTTCCGCTTGATCCCCTACAAGATCCTCACGCTCGAGGAGCTCGCCCTCCCGGGTGGCCTGCACGAGTTCGCCGACAAGCCACGCGGGCTCGTTCTCGTCACCGGGCCCACCGGCTCGGGCAAGTCGACGACGCTGGCCGCCTTGATCGACGAGATCAACCGCAACCGCGCGGGCCACATCCTGACGATCGAAGACCCGATCGAGTTCCTGCACAGCCACCGCCGCTGCCTCGTCAACCAGCGCGAGGTCGGAACCGACGCGCACGGGTTCGCGGATGCACTGAGGGCCGGTCTCCGCCAGGACCCCGACGTGATCCTCCTAGGCGAGATGCGCGACCTCGAGACGATCTCGACGGCCCTTACCGCCGCCGAGACCGGCCACCTCGTCTTCGCCACCCTCCACACTCGTGGCGCCGCCGGGACGATCGACCGCATCATCGACGTCTTCCCCGCCGAGCAGCAGGCCCAGGTCCGCGCCCAGCTCTCGTCCAGCCTCGAAGGCGTCGTCACCCAGACGCTCCTGCCGACCGCCGACGGCCAGGGCCGCGTCGCCGCGCTCGAGATCCTGCTCCCGGACTACGCCGTCCGCAACCTGATCCGGCAGCGCAAGCTCGAGCAGATCTACTCGGTGATGCAGACCGGCACCACTCGCGGGATGCAGACGATGGAGCAGGCGCTGTGCGATCTCGTCCTGCGCGGAACGGTCTCGAGAGACGTCGCCCTCGAGAGCTCGAGCTATCCCGACCAGCTGGTCGGCCTGCTCGAGCGCTCCGGCGACTCGAACGGCACGCCGCTGGCGTCCACCGCCAACTCCTCCGGACTCCGCCTGGCGGGAAGCTGACATGGGCAAGCGCGACGAGACCTCTGTCTGGAAGAAGGAGATCAGCTTCCGCCGGAAGCCGAAGCAGGCCCCCAAGGCGGAGCCCGTCTGGCCGGAGGAGGCCGCACAGGCGGTGCCTGCCCAGCCCGAGGTGAAGACCTCCGTCTGGAAGAAGGAGATCAGCCTCGGCCGCAAGAGCAAGCCGAAGCCCGTGTCGCTGCCGCCTGTCGAGGCGCCGCCGGCTGCGGCCACGCCTGCCTCCGAGCCCAAGGCGAAGACCTCGGTCTGGAAGAAGGAGATCGGGCTCCGTCGCAAGCCGAAGGTCGACGCCACGCCGGTGCCTGTGGAGCCTGCAGCAGCGCCGCGCCCCGTGGCGGCCCACGTCGAACCGCCCGTCTCGCCCGTTGTCGAGCCGGTTGCCCACGATTCGAATCTGCCGGTGCCGGTCGAGCCTGTCCTCCCGCCCGTGGAGGCCGCCCTGACGCCTGCCCAGCCGGAGGACGGCCCGATGCTGCCGCCGGTGACCCCTGCGGCCGAGCCGGTCCCGCCGGTTGCATCACAGCCCGATGTCCTGCCCCCGGTGCACGCCGCGCCGGTCGTCGAACCGGTCGAGGCCGCTCTCCCGGTTGCGTCCGTAGCAGCGGTGGCCGCGGTCGATTCCGCGCAGCCGGAGGCCGAGGTTTACGCGGTCGAGCCGGCCGCCGAGGCGCAGGCCCAGGCCACTCCCGCGGCACCGAAGCAGTCCCGGCGCGAGCGCCGCGAGGCGAAACGCAGCCGCGACAAGAGCTCGAAGAACAACAACGAGCTCGTCGGGCTCAAGCTCGGCGCCTCCCAGATCGCCGCCGCCCAGGTCGTCAACAAGGGCGGCCCGAAGATCGTGCGCATGGCGCGGATGCCGCTCGAGCGCGGCGTGGTCGTCGGCGGCGAGCTGCGGGAGCCCGAGCAGCTGGCCTCGACCCTGAAAACGTTCTTCCGCAAGAACAAGCTGCCGCGCAACTGCGTGCGGCTCGGGATCTCGAACAACCGGATCGGCGTCCGCACATTCGAGATCTCCGGGATTGAGGATGCGACGCAGCTCGCCAACGCGGTTCGCTTCCGGGCGCAGGAGACCCTGCCCATCCCGCTCGACGAGGCGGTGCTCGACTACCGTATCCTCGAGGACCGCGTCGGCGAGGACGGTGTGCGGGTCTGTCGCGTGCTGCTCGTCGTCGCTCATAAGGAGCTCGTCGAGCGGTACGTCTCGGCCTGCCGCAAGGCCGGGCTGAAGCTGGTCGGCATCGATCTCGAGGCCTTCGCGCTCCTCCGTGCACTGGCCGATCCGACGCAGCCGCCCGGGGACGACGCGGCGGTGGTGTGCGTCTCGATCGGCCACGACCGCTCGACACTCGCCGTTTCGGACGGCCGGCTCTGCGAGTTCACCCGTGTGCTCCCGTGGGGCGGGTCGGCGCTCGACGCCGCGCTCGCCCGTGTCCTCGACCTGACCCCGTCGGCCGTGGTGCCGATCAAGCACGCGCTCACGCTCGGCGAGGAGGGCGAGGCGGCGGGCCTCGACGCCCGCCACGCCGACGAAGCGCGCCGGGCGATGGTCGCCGAGCTCCAGTCGTTCGCGCGCGAGCTCGTCGCGTCCCTGCGCTTCTACCAGGAGCAGCCGAAGTCGCTGGGGATCGTCGAGATCCTCATCACGGGCGGTGCCGCCGCCTGCGGCGGGCTCGCCCCCGAGCTCGAGCGGCTCATCGGCATCCCGGTCCGCGTCGCCGACCCGCTCACGCGCGTCAAGGTCGCGCGCGGGCTGGAAGGCAACGACGGCGTCTCCAACGCGTCCATGGCGGTCGCGGTCGGCCTGGGGATCGAGGACTGATGCGGGCCGTCAACCTCCTGCCCCGCGAGACGAAGCAGCCGCGCAAGCGCCCGAGCGCCGTCGGCCAGCTCTCGCTGGTTGCGCCGTTCGTGGTCGCCGGGCTGCTCGTCGCCGGCTACATGCTCGCCGGCTCGAGTGTCAACAGCCATCGCTCGACTCTCCGGGCGCTCCAGGACGAGCTCGCCTCACTGCCCGTGCCGAAGGCGCAGGAGCCTCAGCAGAATCCCGCACTGGCCTCCGAGCGTCAGCTGCGCATCGCCACGCTCGGCGCTGCGCTCCAGAGCCGTCTCGTCTGGGACCGCGTCTTCCGCGAGATCTCGGCGGTGCTGCCGGCCGACGTCTGGCTGACCACGATGTCGGCGCAGACGCCAAAGACGCCGACCACCGTGCCGACCGCAACGACAGCCGCGCCGGCGCCGACCAGCCCGACGACAACCACGGGCACGACCACGACGGCCACGACCACTGCCGCGCCGACCCCTGCCCCAGCACCCAGCTCCGAGCCGATGACCTTCGCCGGCTACACGTACTCACAGGAAGGCGTTGCCCGGCTGCTCAGCCGCCTGGCGGTCGTCCCGGCTCTCGAGAACGTGAAGCTCGTGTCCAGCTCCCAGGCAACCGTGGGTGACCAGACGGTCGTCAACTTCTCGATCCAGGCCGACGTGCGGCCCCAGGAGACGGGATGAGCAAGCTGCGCACCGAAGCCAAGGTCGGCCTCCTCGCCGCCGGCGTCCTGCTCGGGCTCGTCGCCGGCTGGTTCCTCGTCGTCGCCCCCAAGCGTCACGATGTCGCCGAGCTGAAGCAGGAGATCGCCGACACGCGTGACCAGATCTCGGTCGCACAGGGGATCAAGACGCCGACGGCGCCGCCGTCGATCCGCGTCGCCGATTTGTTCAAGCTGTCGCGCGCGATGCCGAACACGGCCGACATCCCGGGCGTGATGCTCCAGCTGAGCGGCGTCGCGGCCGAGACCGGCGTCAAGTTCGAGTCGATCACCCCGCACGACCCCGTGTCCTATGGCGCGTACCAGCAGGTCTCTGTCGACCTCTCGTTCGAGGGCCGCTTCTACGACCTTTCGGACTTCCTCTACCGGCTGCGCAACCTCGTCGGGGTGCACCAGGGCGTGCTCGACGCGACCGGCCGTCTCTTCACCGTCGACAAGATCAGCTTCAGCCAGGGCGCGGAGAGCTTCCCGCAGGTCAAGGCGTCGCTGACCGTCTCCGCCTACGTCTTCGGCGACGGCACGGCTCCGCCGGTGCCGAGCGGAGTCACCTCCGGCGGCAGCGCTCCGACCTCGCCTGCGATCGAGAACACGCAGCCGATCCCGTCTGCGCCGGCCGGTGCCACGGCGGTGGGGGCATGAGCCGCGAGTCCGTCAAGTCGCTGGCCGAGAAGCGCGTCCGGCGCCAGAAAATCTTCATCGCCGTCGGGTCGGTTCTCCTGCTCGCGATCCTCGGCTTCGAGCTGCCGAAGATGATGGGTGGTAAGAAGGACGCCGAGGCGGTTGCCACGGCCGCGGCCCCGGCGGTCACGCCCGGCGCGGCGCCCGTCACGCCGGTCAGCAAGCTGCCGAACACCGATCAGGTCGTCGTCCAGCGCGACTCAAACCAGCTGATCTCGTTCGGCCTCTTCAAGAGCAAGGATCCGTTCGTCCAGCAGCTGTCGACGACCCCGGCAGGCGCCGAGCAGTCCGGCGCGACCCCGTCTGCACCCGCTGGAAGCACGGGGGCTCCGGCCACGACCGCGCCGTCGAGCTCCCCCGCCGGCACATCGTCGCCGCCGACACCTGCAGTCGTCCCGCCGGGTGTGGTCGTCACTCCGACGCAGACGCCCACGCCGGGCGGATCGGGCCTGACCGGAACGTCGCCGTCCACCACCTCACCGACCGCTCCCGCGCCCGCGCCCACCGACGCCCTGATCGCCACCAACGGCGTCTGTGAGCGCATCTCCGTCGAGGCCACGTTCCCGAGCGACGAGAACATCTTCCGCCTCGTCTCGATCGCCAAGGACGGGAAGTCGGTCGAGGTCGGCATCGTCGGCGGCTCGTTCGACAACGGCCATCCGACCGCCATGCTGAAGGTGGGGGAGAAGATCACTCTGGTCAACACGGCCGACGGCACGCGCTACGAGATCGTGCTGAAGACGAGCTGCAAACTCGCGACGCCGGCCGCGAGTGCGACAACCACGCAGTCCACGACCACCCCGATCGCACCGGCACCGGTCCCGACCACCCCTGCCGACACCGCCCCGGCGACGACCACGACGACGGCCACGACACCGATCGTGACCGACTCGCTCGATACGACGACACCGACCGGGTAGCGCCGCATGGCCTCCTACGCGTACACCGCGATCAACGCCTCGGGCCTGGAACTGAGAGGCGAGGTGCAGGCTGCCACCGCCGCCGCCGCCCGCGAGCAGCTGCGTGTGCAGGGCCTTCTGGCCGAGCAGCTCGAAGAGGTCTCCTCGGGCGCGGCTGCCGAGAGCGTCGGCTCCTCGACGCGGGGCGGCGCGAAGAGACGCGACCGAAAGGTCAAGCCCCGCGTCCTCCAGGTCTTCTCCCGGCAGTTCGCGACCATGATCGACGCCGGCCTGAACGTCGTCACCGCGCTCAGCATCCTCGAGGAGCAAACCGACGACACGCATCTCGCAGTCGTGATCGGCGAGGTGCGGAGCGACGTCGAGGGCGGTGCGCTCCTCTCGGAGGCGCTCGCCAAGCATCCGAAGATCTTCTCACGGATCTACGTCTCGATGGTCGAGGCGGGCGAGGCGGCCGGCATCCTCGACAACGTCCTCGATCGGCTCGCCACCCAGATCGAGAAGGAAGCGAACCTGAAGCGCCGCGTCAAGGGCGCAATGGTCTACCCGACGATGGTCATCTCCTTCGCCTTCCTGGTCCTGGTGGCGATGCTCCTCTTCATCGTCCCGATCTTCCAGAAGCTCTACAAGCAGTTCAACGGGCAGCTGCCGAAGCTCACCCAGTTCATGATCAGCGCGTCGGAGCTGCTGCGCAGCCGCTGGTACGTCATCTTCCCGGCGATCGCCTTGACCATCTTCCTCTTCCACCGCTGGAAGGGAAGCGCGGGCGGCCGGAAGCGGTGGGACCGCTTCAAGCTGAAGGTGCCGATGAAGATCGGCGACGTCGTCCTCAAGGTGACGATGGCCCGTTTTGCACGCACGCTGTCGACGCTCGTTGCGGCGGGCGTCGACATCATCAAGGCGCTGGAGATCACCGGTACCACCTCCGGGAACTGGGTGGTCGAGGACGCGCTTCGCGACATGCGCGAGCAGGTCCACGCAGGCGTGCCGATCGCCCAGCCGCTGATCGAGCACCCCGTTTTTCCGCCGATGGTCGGGCAGATGGTGAAGATCGGCGAGGAGACGGGCGAGCTGGACGGGATGCTCGGAAAGGTCGCCGACTTCTACGAGGAGGAGGTCGACGCCACCATCTCGGCGCTGACCTCCATCATCGAGCCGATCATGATCATCCTGGTCGGCTGCATGGTCGCCACGATCATCCTCTCGATGTATCTGCCGATGTTCAAGCTGTTGACGCTGATCAAGTAGCCGCGGCTGCCGACAACACGTAGTGCAGGAACAGGTGGTCGCCGCTCCGGCGGACCCCGGCGAGGTCGCCGGCCACCTGCACGTCGGGCAGCAGCTCCCGGCCCGCGACGAAGCCGAGGCGGGTCTGGCCCTCCTCGCGGCCGGCAACGAGCGGCGAGACCGTCAGGAAGAGCTCGTCGACCAGCTCCTCGCCAAGCATCGAGCCGACGACGTGCGGGCCGGCTTCGAGGACGACCAGCTCGTGTCCCCGTGCGCGCACCTCCTCGACAGCCCGCCGCACGTCCACGAGCGGCCCGTCGCCCAGCGCGACCACCTCCGACGCCGCTGGCAGCAGCCCCGAAAGCGCCTGTGCGCCGGCGTCCGTGGTCAGGACCAGAGCGCCGCGCTCGAACGCCGGGTGGTTCGGATCGACGCCCCCGGTGCCGGTGATCACGGCGAGCGCGGGCTCCGGCGGGCGTCCGAGCCGCCGCCGCAGCTCTGCCCAGTCGTCGGCCGCGTCCGGGTACGTGCTCGCCGGCGTCCAGAGACCTTTCGGCGAGGCCTGCAGCGTCCCCGACCCGATCAGGACGACGTCGGCGGCCGCCCGCAACAGGCCCATGACGAAGCGGTCGTCGTCGTTCTCGTCCGCGATCAGTCGGTTGGCCCGCGCGAGGCCGGGAATGGCGACGACACCGTCGAGCGACGAGACGAAGTTGGCGACGACACGTGGGCCGCTGAACCCGAACCGGCCCGGGTAACGGCGGGCCAGCCGGTCCGGCAGGTCGAGCGCCGGGCCCTCCGGGGCCTCGTGGAGAAGCTCTAGATGGTCAGCCATCTAGCCCCGTGCCCGTACCTCCTGCAGGAACTCGGCTCGCAGAGCCGGATCCTCGAACGCGCCGCGCCAGAAGGTGGTCACGGTCCGCGAGTGCTCCTCGACGCCGCGCATCTGCGTGCACATGTGGGAGGCGGCGAGGTGGACGGCAACGCCGCGCGGTTCGATCAGCTCGCCCAGCGTGTCGACGATCTGCTCGCCGAGCCGCTCCTGGACGGTGAAGCGGCGCGCGAAGAGGCGCACCAGCCGTGTGAGCTTGGAGATCCCGATGATCTGCTCACCTGCGATGTAACCGACATGGGCGACGCCGTGGAACGGCAGCGCGTGGTGCTCGCAGAGGCAGACGAAGGAGATCGGCCCCTCGACGATCTGGCCAGCCAGCCCTGCCGGCAGCTCCGGCGCCTCGCTCGGGAACGAGGTCAGCAGCTTCTCGTCGCCGTCGTACCCCGCGGTCGCATCGTGCAGCGCCCGGAGGAAACGCGCCGGCGTCTCGCGCGTGCCCGGCGTGTCCAGATCCATGCCGAACGCCTCGAAGATCTCGCCGATGTGCCGCTCGAAGCGCCTCCACTCCGCGGGCGAGACGTTGCGGGGCGAGGCGTAGCGATCCGCTTCGGCCTCCTGCCCCAGGTCGACGACTGCTTCCAGTTCCACCTCTACCTTCCGTTTTCGATGTAGGGGCGGAGCAGGAGCTCCCGCCGGATGGCGAGCGGCACGAGCGCGACGGCACAGCCGATCGCCACCCAGGCGTAGACGTCGGGCGCCCCGGCCGCGAGGCAGACGCCGAGGACCGCGAGCTGCGTGCTCAGCCCGAAGTTGGCCAGCACGGTGACGGTGACGCGGTCGTGGTAGGCCAGCCGCGCCCGGGGGCTGCGATTGCGGAGCCGCCGCTCCACGAATCCCGCGACCAGCCGGTCCTGCGGTGCGTAGACCGCCGCATAGACTCGCGCGAGCAACCCCGCGATCCCGCTCGCGGCCGGCATGGGCTCCGCCGGGTCGCCAACCTCGTGCCGGTAGAGCCGCTCGACGTTGTAGTTGACGCCGAGCGCGAGGGTGAGACACAGGAATCCCGCCGCGGCGAGAATCCACCGGCCGGTCGCCCAGCCGATCGCCGTGAAGATCGCCGCGTCGACGGCGAGGTCGGACTCGGAGTCGAGATATCTGCCGAACACCGTCACCCGGTCGGTCAGCCGCGCCAGCTGTCCGTCTGCGTTGTCGAGCACCGTCTTCAGCTGGAGGAGCAGCGCAGCAGCGACGA
>JBKPRA010000071.1:0-26380 GCA_046734335.1 Actinomycetota bacterium
GAAGATCGGCCGCACGATGCGCACGTCGTTGAAGTGCGTGCCGCCGACGTACGGATCGTTGACCGCGAACACGTCGCCCGGGTTGATGTCGTCGCCGAACGCCTCGATCACCGCCTTGCAGGTGAAGTGCAGCGTGCCGACATGGACGGCAATGTCCTGCGACCCCTGCATGATCGTGTTGCCCTCGCGATCACAGAGCGCGGACGAGAAGTCACGCGCGTAGATCACGAACGAGTAGCACGTGCGCAGGATCTGCTCGGCCATCTGGTCGACGGTCGTGACGAAGGCGTTCTTCAACACCTCGAACGTGACCGGGTCGAGCGTGTAACCCCGCTTCTCTGCAGGCGTCGTCGTCATTCCTGCTTCTCCCGGTGCATGCGGATGTTCAGCCATTCGTCCACCTCTGCCCGCCAGCCGGGCGGCACGACCGTCGTCGAATCGAGCTGATCGACGATCACCGGCCCGTCGAGCTGCGTGCCGGCGGCCAGGTCGGCGCGGACGTAGAGCGGCGTGTCGACGGCAGAGCCCGACGACTCGAAGTGGACTGACCGGCTCCCGCGCGGCTTCGCGCTGCCGCCGTTCAGCTCGTGCTGCTTCAGCTGCGGTTTCGGGGTCACGCCGACCGCCCGGACGCCGAGCCGGTAGATCTCGACCGGCGCGCCGTCGCGGCGGTAGTTGTAGGCGCGCTCGTGCTCGGCATGGAACCGGTCGACCGCCTCGGCGAGATCGGTCGGCGCCGAGACGGGGATCGTCAGCGAGCGCCACTGGCCGAGGTAGCGCATGTCGACCAAACGCTGCATCGACATCTGCTCCTCCGGCACGCCTTCTGCCTCGAGCCGTTCGCGCGCCTCGCTCTCCAGCTTCTCGAACTCGCCCTCGAGCGCCTGTCGGTCGACCGTGTCGACGTGCGCGAGGAACATGGCCGACAGGTCGTGGCGCACGTCGACGAGCAGGCAGCCGAGCGCCGACGTGATGCCGGGGCTGGGCGGCACGAGGACGGTCGGGATCGAGAGATCCTCCGCGAGGGCGGCCCCGTGCAGGGGCCCGGCGCCGCCGAACGCCACGAGGCAGAACTCGCGGGGGTCGTAGCCGCGCCGGATCGAGATCAGGCGGACGGCGTCGGCCATGTTGGCGTTCGCGACCTGCATGATCGCGCCGGCGGCCTCGACCAGCCCCAGGCCAAGCGGCCCTGCCACGTGCTCCTGGATCGCCCGTTGCGCCGCGTCCCGGTCGAGGGTCATCGCACCGCCGATCAGCTCGTCTCCGAGGCGCCCGAGCACGAGGTTCGCGTCGGTGTTCGTGGGCCGGTCGTTCCCGCGGCCGTAGCAGGCCGGTCCCGGGTGCGCACCCGCCGATTGTGGGCCGTTACGGAGCGAGCCCGCCTCGTCGATCCACGCGAACGAGCCGCCGCCGGCACCGATCGTCAGCACCTCGATCGACGGGAACATGATCGGGTAGCCGTACTCGACGAACCATTCCTTCGTCACCCGCTCCTCGCCCTGGTAGACGAGTGACACGTCGGTCGAGGTCCCGCCCATGTCGAAGCCGATCGCGTTCGGATACCCGCAGAGCGTGGAGATATGGCGGCTGGCGATCGCGCCGGCGGCGATCCCGGACGCCGCCAGCCGTACCGCGAACCGCTGCGCGAGCTTCGGCGTCATCACCCCGCCGCCGGAGTGCAGGAGCAGCACGTCGCCGCCGTAGCCGTTCTCGGTCAGCCGCTGCTGCAGGCGCTCGACGTACCCGGAGATGAGCGGCGACAGGACGGCATTCGCGACGGTGGTCGAGAAGCGCTCGTGCTCGAAGATCTCGGGTAGCACCTCGGCCGACGTCGAGACGGTGACGTCCGGCAACTCCTCCTCCAGCAGTTCGCGCATCCGGAGCTCGTGCGCGGGGTTCGCGTGCGCGTTGATGAAACAGACGGCGATCGTCTTGACGCCGCGTCGCCGGAGGATCGCGGCCACCCGCCGCGCATCGTCCTCGTCGAGCGGGGTGACCACCTCGCCGGCGTGGTCGATGCGCTCGAGCACCTCGAAGCGGTCGCGGCGGCGGATGTACGGCGGGGCGACGTCGTTGTAGGCATCCCACAGGTCGGGCTTCGTGCCGCGGCGGATCTCGATCACGTCGCGGAAGTTGCGCGTCGTCACCATCGCGGCCGGCGGCAGGTTGCGCGTGATCAGCGCGTTCGTGGCCACGGTCGTCCCGTGGGTGAAGACGACGACGTCGCGAAGATCGATCCCGGCCTCGAGGACGCCGTCGACGACGGCCTCGATCGGGTCGGCCGTGGACGGCACCTTTCCCACCCTGACCTCGCCGCCGTCCTCGTCGAGGATGCAGATGTCCGTGAACGTCCCTCCGACGTCCACTGCGACACGCAGGCTCGCCATTGACCAAGCCTAACGGCTTGTAGGGTACGCCTCATCACGACGCGCACCGACACCAGCCTCTGGCATCCCTTCTCGGACATGGCCGCGGTCAGCGGCAACGAGATCGTGCTCGCGCGAGGGGAAGGCGTCTGGCTCTGGGACGATCAGGGCAACCGCTACCTCGACGGGTCGGCGAGCCTCTGGTACTGCAACGTCGGGCACGGCCGCGCGGAGATCGCAGACGCCGTCGCCGCCCAGATGAAGAAGTTGGAAGCGTGGTCGATCTTCGGCGACGCCGCGACGCCCCCGGCGATGGAGCTCGCCGACCGGCTGTCCGCGGTGTCGTCGCTCGAGGGGGCAAAGGTCTTCCTCACGACCGGCGGCGGAGACGCGATCGACACGGCCGCCAAGCTCGCCCGGCTCTACTGGCAGGTGCTCGGGCAGCCGGACCGGCTGCACATCGTCAGCCGCACCTCCGCCTACCACGGGACGATGGCGTTCGGAACATCGCTCGGCGGCATCCAGGCGAACCGCGCCGGTTACGGCCCGCTGGTCGCCAGCACCTCGCAGGTGCAGTGGGACTCGCCAGAGGCACTTCGGAGTGAGCTGGAGTCGATCGGGCCGGCGCGCGTCGCTGCATTCTTCATGGAACCGGTGATCGGCGCGGGCGGCGTCCTGCCCCCGCCGGAGGGGTACGTCGAAGCCGTTGCACGGATCTGCCGCGAGACCGGTGTTCTCTTCGTCTGCGACTCGGTGATCTGTGGCTTCGGCCGTATCGGCACGTGGCTCGGGTTCGAGCGCTTCGGCGTGGAGCCGGATCTCGTCACCTTCGCAAAGGGTGTGACCAGCGGATATCTCCCGCTCGGCGGCGTCGTCGTCTCCGGACGGGTCGCCGAGCCGTTCTGGACCGAGGTGGGGCGCGTGACCGTCCGCCACGGCCAGACCTACAGCGGACACGCAGCCGCGTGCGCCGCCGCTCTCGCGAACATGGACATCCTCGAGCGAGAGCAACTGATCGGGCGAGGCGCCGAGCTCGAGAGCGAACTGCTCGAGGTACTCGCGCCACTTGCCGACCATCCGCTCGTCGCGGAGGTGCGCGGCGGCACCGGCGCACTCGTCGGAGTCGCCTTCGACTCGCAAGCGCTCGCTTCCGACCCATCGCTCCCGGCCAGGGCATACCGGTCGATCCGGCCGCACGGCGTGATCCTGCGCGCTCTGGGCGACTCGCTCGCCGTTTCACCGCCGCTGACGATCACCACCGACGAGATCGAGTTGATCCGCGACGCGGTTCGGACAGGTCTCGACGCGCTCGTTGAAGAGCCTGCGCCCGCACGCTGATGAGCCGGGCCCCTGGCTGGAAACGAGATCCACGATGATCACCGAGCCGAAGGGAGATCACATGGCTGAGGCCACCCGCAAGATCCTGGCAGCGAGCTTCGAAACCCCCGACGGCGGCACGCGGGGGGCCGGCGCCATCGGGGGCGCTTTTCCCGAGAAGCTCGGCAACACGGCTCTGCTCCAGGTCAGGCCAGACGGCAAGGTGAAGTTCACGGAATCGAGAGACTGGGGCGCCGGGCGCGGCGCCCTGTTGGGCGGAGTGATCGGGATCATCGGCGGGCCGATCGGCATCCTGGCGGGCGGAAGCATCGGCGCGCTGACCGCCAAGATCCGCGACTCGGGCTTCAAGAACGACCAGCTCGAGGAGCTCGGCAAGTCGCTCACTCCCGGGAGCTCGGCGGTGGTGTTCGAGATCGCCGCCGACACCGTTGCGACCGCCGAGGAGCTGCTCAAGACGCTCGGCGCGAAGGAGCTCGTCTCAGAGGATCTAGAGTCGAGTGTCGCCGCCCTCTTCGACCAGGACGAGGCACCGGCGCCCGAGCCCGAGGAGACGCCCGCGCCGCCGGCAACGCCGACGGACTAGGTTCGAGACGCCGTCGTGGCTCCCGGCGCGGCCCGCTCCGAGGAGTGCCGCGAGGCCCCGACGTCGAACTCGAGTACGACCGTCGTCCCCTGCGGCGTGCGGTGGATGTGCACGTGCTCGCTGAGGGCGCGCATGATCTCCATGCCGTGTCCGCTCGACTCGGTGTGCGCCTGCGTTCGCCAGAGGCCCGAGTCCCGGATCCGGACGACCAGGCGTCCGTCGCTGCGGAGTCGTAGCTCCAGCGTTGCCTCGCCCGGCTGCTCCCCGTAGGCGTGGCGCACGGTGTTTGCACAGCCCTCGCCACAGGCCTGGATCACCTCGTCGACCCGAGCGCGGTCGAGGCCCTGCTCACCGAGCCAGGCGCGCACCTCCTGCCTGACGGCATGCAGCGACTTCGGAACAGCCGGGAAGACCCGGTTGAAGATCCTCGAGTCGAGCGGCTCGCGGCGGATGCAGAGGAAGACGAGGTCGTCGAGGCTGCCCTCGGCGAATTCGTCGACGATCTCGTCGCAGAGGCGCTCGGGCTCGTAGCTCGAGCGGGCAACGGCCGCACTCTTCAGGCGTTCCAGCCCGCTGTCGATCGAGTCTGCGCGCCGCTCGATCAGGCCGTCGGTGTAGAGAATCAGCGTCGAGCCTTCCGCCAGAAACGCCCGGCCCTCCGGCCTTCCGTTCCCGTCGTCGAGCGAGATGCAAAGCGGCAAGCCGGCACCTCCCTCGAGGAACTCGGATCTGCCCTCCGGGTCGATCACGAGCGGCGGCGGATGGCCGGCGAGCGAATAGCTCAACTCTCCCGTCTCCGGCTGGAGCTGCACGGCTGCGACCGTGCCGAACCGGGCCTCCTCGATCTTCTCCGCGAACTGGTCGAGACGGCCGATCAGTTCAGGCACGCTCTCGACCACGAGGCCGAGGGCGCCCATCGCGCTGCGCAGCTTGCCCATCGCCGTCGCCGCCTGGACGCCGTGACCGACCACATCGCCTACAGCCACCAGGATGCGGCCGTCGTCGCGTTCGATCAGGTCGTACCAGTCGCCGCCGACCTCGAGCTCGGCGGTCCCGGGAAGGTACCGCCACGCCGCCGTCACGCCGGCGCTCGCTACCTCCGGGCGGCCCAGGAGGCTTTGCTGGAGCGCCTTCGACCGTTCTTGCTCGGCCTCGAACAACCGCGAGTTCTCGACCGCCATCGCTGCCTTGCGCGCGACCTCCTTCGCCAGTTCGAGCTCCTCCTCGCCGTACTTGCGGTCGGCCGTGCAGGCGCACACAAGGACACCCAGCGAGCGACGTCCGAGCGCGAGCGGGACCGCGATCATGGCGCGCAGGGCGAGGCGCGCGCAGAGCATGTCGCCGTCGTTGCCGAGGCCGAGCTCGCGCCAGGTATCGGGCGTGACCGGCTCGACGAGACGGCCACGCGGAGCGTCGAACACCCAGGCGCCGAAGGTCGACAGGTTGCTACGCGTGCCTACGAGTCTGCGAAGCATCTCGTCCTGGATCCCCCGGGTGGCCAGGGCCGCGACCTCGACGACGCCGTCGGGCTCGACCAGCTGGACGAGCGCGACGTCACCGAGCTCGGGCACGCACGTATGCGCGAGCTGGCCCGCCCGTCCCTTGACGTCGAGGCGCTTCTCGAGTGCGGCGGCGACGCTGCCGAGGAAACGCGACCGGCGGAGCCGCTGCTCGGCCGCCTCGCGCTCGCGCCTCTCCTGCTCCTGCTCACGGAGTAGCTCGGCCTGCCTGGCGATCTCCCGGGTCTTCTGGAAGAGCTCGACGAACACCGCCACCTTCGAGCGCAGGATCGCCGGATCGACCGGCTTGACGATGTAGTCGACGGCACCGGCCTCGTAGCCCCGGAACACGTTCTCGGGGCTGGCGGAAATGCCGGTCAGAAAGATGATCGGGATCGAGCGGGTCTCCGGCCGGCTCCGGATGAAGGCGGCCGTCTCGAAGCCGTCCATCTCGGGCATCTGGACGTCCAGCAGGATGACGGCGAACTGCTCGGTCGTGAGCAGACGCAGCGCCTCCCGCCCCGACCCGGCGGTGACGATCCGCGCGCCGAGCGGTTCGAGGAAGATCTCCAGCGTCTCGAGGTTCTCGGGCCGGTCGTCGACGATCAGGACGGCTGCGGCGGCAGCCGCATCGATCCGGTCGCTGGAGGCGTCTGCGTCGATCACGTCGTCACGGTTTGCCGGCCACGACCTGCCGGGCCAGGTTCAGGCATCATCGCATCCGGGGCTGCTGACGCGATCGAGCCGCGGCCATTTCCCATTCGGGCGGGTTTTCAAACGCATTGCCGAGAAAATGTTTGGCGCGCTGTCAACGTGGGAAACGAGGGGCAAATGCGCCTGATGCGGGTGGCTATCGTGGCGGGGGTCGGAATCGCCGCCGTTTTGCTGGTGCTGGCGTTCACGCTGCATCGCGGCAGCGGCGCCAGCCCAGTGGCGGCACCGTCGCCGGCACCGTCCGGGACGAGCTGCCAGAGCCGCCTGATCCGCGACTGGGGCGACGGGCGGATCGACGGCACGTACCCGCTCGCCTGCTACCGGGCGGCCCTCAGGTCGCTGCCGGCCGATCTGAAGGTCTACTCGAGTGCGCCGGACGACATTGCCCAGGCGCTCTCACAGCGGATCGTCCAGAGCCACCATCAGAAGATCTCCGGGCACCAGGGCAAGCCCTCGGTGCGGAAGGTCGCATCGGCCAAGTAGACGGCGCCTTCGGTCAGCTCCTCCAGCCGGCCGGCCCGCTGCAGCTCCCGAAACGTGAATCCGCCAAGGTAGGCGGAGCCGAGGTCGGATACGTCGAGGGCGATGTTCGCCTCGTCGTTCGTCTTGACAGCCTCGCCACCATCCAGACGCCACCGCCCCCCGTTCCACGGGCAGAAAGCGTCTCGCACCTCCAGGACGATCGTCCCGTCGCCCACGTAGGTCCTCCCGGAGAGCGCCGCGCCGACATCGACGAGCCGGACCCAGAGCCCGTCCGAGAGGGTCGGCCTGGCAAGGCTCGGGCGGGCAAGGAGCAGGAGCATCGGGTGGTCGACCGGCTGTAGACGCGCCGAGACCGTCTTCGTCCAGTCGACGTCCAGGAGGTAGCGCCAGATGGACGCGGTCGCCGCGGGCGTCGCGGCGATCACCTCGAGGGTGCGTAGCGTCGTCTCCGGTCCGAGGTCGCCGATGGCGACATGCAGGCGGTAGATCGCGTACGCCTGCGGTTCCCCGTGCACGTCGAGCACGGCGATGTTCTTGGGACCGCCGCCGAACCGGAAGTTCTCGGGGTCGACGAGCTGTCGATTCCGCCACCAGGCGTCGGAACGCTCGTACATGCCCGGCGTGACCCGCTGCACCGCGTCGTAGAGCGGCGGCAGCAGCCCTGCGGCCGTCTCGAAGTCGACCAGGCGAACGCGGCCGACCGTCTCCACGCCTGGGCGGAACGCCCCGAACGACTTGTCGATGTCGAGCTGCGCGGTCAGCGAGGCGAGCCCGTAGCCGTAGCGCCCGTAGATAGTCTCCTCCGACGCCCAGAGCGCGGCGAGTGGCTCGCCGCGCGCATGCACGTCGTCGAGCTGCGCGCGCATCATCGACCGGAGGACACCGCGCCGCCGGTGCGTGGGCAGGACGCCGACGACGGTCACGCCGGCGGTGGGCAGCCGTGCGCCGCCCGGCACGGTCATCCGGAGACCGAGCGCGCCCGTCCCGCCGACGATCGAGCCGTCCTCCTCGAAGGCGGCGAGCATCCGCTCGAGCTCGAAGACCGACAGCCAGCGTTCGAGCCAGTCGTCGTCTGGCTTGTCCCGCCCGAAGTAGTGGACGATCACGCCGACCGCGTCGCGCAGCTCGTCGGCGCTGGTGCAAGTGCGGATCTTCATCTGGACATCAGGCGATCTTCTCCAACGGGGCGTACTCGAGCATCAGGCGGCGCTCGGCCCCGTCGTCGGCGAACCGAACGGTAACGACGCCGCCGGCCTCGACCCGGACGACGACGCCCTCGCCGAGCGTGCCGTGGCGCACGGAGTCGCCGGTCGCCAGGGCCGGCACGTCGGCGCGGGGTGTCACGTCGCGAGCGCCGTACCCGCGCCACGAGGCTGGCCGTAGCCGCTCTACGACGACCCCCTCCTCCGGCAGCTCGTCGAGAAAGCGCGAGGGCAGGTTGAAGGTGCGACTGCCCCACAGTGAACGCGAGGTGGCGTGGGTCAGCACGAGGCGCTCCTCGGCACGGGTCATACCGACGTAGGCGAGCCGCCGCTCCTCCTCCACACCCTGCTCTTCGATCGAGCGGACGTGCGGGAAGATCCCCTCCTCCATCCCGATCACGAACACGGCCTTGAACTCGAGCCCCTTCGCGTTGTGGATGGTCATGAGGGTGACGAGGCTCTGCTCGCCGCGGATCGAGTCCTGGTCCGAATAGAGCGAGATCTCCTGGAGGAACCCCGAAAGGCTCGGTTCCTGGCCCTGCTGGAGGTACTCGCGGCCGACGCCGACCAGCTCGTGCATGTTCTCGAGCCGACCCTGGGCCTCGATCGTGCGCTCGGCCTCGAGCGCCTCGGCGTAGCCGGAACGCTCGAGCACGGCTTCGATCAGATCCGGCACGGGCAGGTCCTGCGCGGCCGCCTGGAGCGAGATCAGGAGTGTGCGGAGCGTCGAGACGTTCTTCAGCGGCGCGGCGCCGATGCCCGCCTCCTCCGGGTAGGCGAGCGACTCGAACAGCGACATCCCGTGGCCGTCGGCGTAGGCGCGGAGTCGGTTCAGGGTCGCGTCGCCGATGCCGCGCCGCGGCCGGTTGGCGATGCGCAGCAGCGCGGCGGCGTCGAAGGGGTTGTCGAGCACCTGCAGATAGGCGACCAGGTCCTTGATCTCGGCCCGCTCGTAGAAGCGCGGCCCGCCGATCACCTGGTAGGCGATCCCCTGGCGCACGAGGACGTCCTCCAACACCCGCGACTGGGCGTTCGTCCGATAGAACACCGCGACCTCGTCCGCCGAGTAGCCCTCCTCGACGAGTGCGGCGATCTCGGCGGCGACGAACCGGGCCTCGGCGTGCTCGTCCTCGACCTCGATGGCGTGAACAGGCAGGCCCTCACCGAGCTCCGACCAGAGGTTCTTCTCCTTGCGCTCGCGGTTGTTGGCGATCACAGCATTGGCGGCGCTCAGGATCGTGTTGGTGGAGCGGTAGTTCTGCTCGAGCGGGATCGTGCGCGTCTCGGGGAAGTCCCGCTCGAACTCGAGGATGTTGCGGATGTCGGCGCCGCGGAAGGCGTAGATCGACTGGTCCGGGTCTCCTACGACCATCAGGTTCCGGTGCCGGCCGGCGAGCAGCTGGAGCAGCCGGTACTGGGCGTGGTTCGTGTCCTGGTACTCGTCGACCAGCACGTACCGGAACGCCTTCTGCCAGCGCTCCAGCGCCTCCGGGAACCGCTCCAGGACCTCGACCGTGAGCATGAGCATGTCGTCGAAGTCCAGCGCGTTCGAGTCGTGCAGCCGCTTCTGGTAGAGGCGGTATACGTCGGCGACGGTCTGGTCGTAGAACGACTCGACACGGCTGAGGTAGTCGTCCGGGCCGATCAGCTGGTTCTTCGCGTTCGAGATCTGCGCGTGGATCCCGCGCGGCACGAACCGCTTCGGGTCGCGGTCGAGATCCTCCAGGCACTGCTTGGTCAGCCGTACCTGGTCGGCCTGGTCGTAGATCGAGAAGTTCGACTTGTAACCCAGCCGCGCGGCCTCCCTGCGGAGGATCCGCCCGCAGGCGGCGTGGAAGGTGAGGATCCAGATCGCGCGCGCGACGGTGCCGAGCAGACCCTCCAGCCGGTCGCGCATCTCGCCCGCCGCCTTGTTCGTGAACGTGATCGCGAGGATCTCGTTCGGCTGCACGCCGCACGCGGAGATCAGGTGGGCGACCCGGTAGGTGAGGACGCGTGTCTTCCCTGAGCCGGCACCGGCGATCACCAGGAGCGGCCCCTCGGTCGTCAGCACGGCCTCCCGCTGGGCGGGGTTCAGGTCGGCGAGATAGTCCTGGGGCTTCGCGACGGCCATGCGCCCGATGCTAGCGGCGCCTGCCCGTGGCTCTGCCGGACCCGGCGAGCACGGACTCGACCGCTCGCACGAAGGTCTTCCATTCCAGCCTCCGGACGGCGAGCCCCTCTCGGCCGGCCGGAGTGATCCGGTAGATGCGGCGGCGGCGACCGCGATCCGCCGCCCAGCGGCTCCTGACGAGACCCTCGCGCTCGAGCCGGTGTAATGCCGGGTACACGGCCCCTTCGGAGAACCGGAATACGTCGTCGCTGCGGGTTCGCAGGTGCCGGATGATCCCGTACCCGTGCGCTGGGCCAGGTTCGAGCGCGGCAAGCACCAGGGCGTCCAGGTTGCCTCTTAGCGGTTCCTGCATCTCTCTACCATACCTCGGAACCCGAGGTATCGATCTCTCGCTTATGATCGCCGCTTTGGAGCGCTACGCAATCCAGGGCGGACGCGAGGGGTACGACCGCCTGCAGGTGCTCGCCCGCTCCCGCTGGCCGGACACACGTGACCTCTTCGAGCGAGTCGGGGTCTCGGCGGGGATGCAGTGCATCGACCTCGGCTGCGGCGGGGGCGAAGTCACGTTCGAGCTGACGCGTATGGTCGGCCCCGCAGGCCACGCCGTCGGGGTCGACATGGACGAGGTGAAGCTCGACCTGGCGCGAAAGGATGCAGCCGCACGCGGGATGTCGAACGTCGAGTTCAGGACTGCGAACGTCAACGAGTGGGACGATCCGGCGGCCTACGACCTCGTGTACTGCCGGTTCCTGCTGGAACACCTCGGCCAGCCGGACGAACTGCTGCAGCGCATGTGGGCTGCAGTCCGACCTGGGGGCACGATCGCCGTCGAGGCGACCGACTTCGACGGCGAGTTCGGCGAGCCGCCGAACGAGGCGTTCGCGACGGCCCAGCGCCTCTACCGGGCGCTGGTCGACCATCGCGGCGGCGATCCCGTCGCCGGGCGAAGGATGTTTCGCCGCTTCCTCGACGCCGGCATCCCGCGACCGAGCGTCCGGCTCGTTCAGCGGGTCGACGCGGAGGGAGAGGCGAAGATGCTCTTCGTGCTCACCTTTCGGGCTATCGCGTCGGCGGTCGTTGACGAGGGATCGCCACCGGCGAGGAGGTGGACGCGACCCTGGCCGGGCTCGAGGCGTTCGTCGCCGACCCGGAGACGCTCGTCGCGCAACCGCGGATCTTTCAGATCTGGCGACGGCGCGACTAGCTGCGGCGCAGCGCCGCACGGGGCAACTCGGCGAAGCGACGGCCGTAGAGCGCCAGGCCGACGAGTGCAGCGGAGGCGGTGATCGCGGTCGCCATCATCGGCATCACCACGCTCGCCGCGAGCGCACTTGCGCCCGCGTGGCCGACCATCGCCAGCGCACCGACGGCGGCGCCCTGGTACAGCCCGGCGTTACCCGGCAGGATCGGCGCGACGTTGGCGAGCCCCGTGACAGTCATGTAGACGAGCGCGGTTCCGAGTCCGGCGTGCACGCCGAGGGCGTTCAGCGTCAGCGTCACGCCCAGCCAGCGGACGGCCCAGGTGGCGAGGAGGATCGCCAGGGTGCGGAGGAGCACCGGTCGTGGGGCAGCGGCGGCTGCGAGGAATCCGTCGGCCCACCTCGGCAGGCGGCGGCCGAGCCTGCGGTGGAGGACGGCCGCGATCACGATCGCGCCCGCGGCGGCCACGACCGCGCCGAGCAGGGCGCCGCGCACCCAGCCCGGGACCGGCAGAAAGACGCCGACGGTGGCACCGACGAGGCAGAACGCGATCGCCTCGGTCAGGTGAGCGGCCAGCAAGCTGCCGCCGGCGCGCGGCAGGCCGGGCCAGCGGTTCGCCGAGGCGGCGCGGAGCACGCCGACCTTCGCCGCCTCGCCGAGTCGGCCGGGAAGAACCGTGTCGAGGAAGGATCCGATCGCGCTCGAGGCGTAGATCGCGCGGAAGCCCACGCCGGGGCCGAGGGTCTGGCGCCAGGCCAGAGCGCGCAGCGGTTGCACGACGGCGCCAACGGCGAAGGCAGCCGCGAGCAGAAGCCAGTCGGGGCTCGCAGCTGCCGACACGGCGTCACCGGCCGTCCGCCTGGCGACGACCGCGAAGGCAGCGACGGTCGCGACCGCGATCGCGACAGGGAGAACGAACCTGCGCACGTGGGTGCCGGCCGCCATCCCCGTGCCCATCGGCGCCGCGGGCCGCCGACAGTTCCCCCGAGCGAGGGTCTAGCCGTGGTTCCCGGTGGCGTGCTCGAGCGCGGGCTCGATCCACGCCGTTGCCGCCGCGAGCGCGCCCGGATCGCCGGACTTGACCACGACCTCGACCTCGGCGACACCACCGGCGAAGCTCGGATAGGAACCGACAAGCACACCGGGATGGCGGGCGGTCATCTCCTCGAGCACGCCGACGATGCGGCTCTCGGTCGTTCGATACCTCCGGCGCCACGTGCCGATCGGCGTACCGCCGCGCAGCTCGTGCGCGATCGTGTCGAACATCGCCTCCATCTCCGCCGGCAGGCCCGGCAGCACGTAGACGTTCTCGATCACGAAGCCGGGCGCGCCGCCGTTGAGGATCTCGAGCGGGCGGCTGCCCTCCGGCAGCAGTGCCCACCGCGCCGCGTACTCGGGATCGCGGGTGAAGCGGGCGCGGAGCCTCGTCGCGACGTCCGAGACTTCCACCTGCGGCACGCCGAACGCCGTGGCGATCGACTCGCGCGTGACGTCGTCCGGCGTGCCGCCGAGCCCCCCCGTCACGATCACTAAATCCACGCCAGCCGCCTGCTCGCGGACGAATGCCGCGACCGGGTCGATCTCGTCCGGCAGCACTGCGATCAGCGTGACCTCGACGCCGAGCTCGGCGAGCCGCCGCGCGAGCCACGAGCCGTTCGTGTTCTCGACGTCACCGGAGAGAAGCTCGTTCCCGACGGTGAGGATCACGGCCCGGGTCATCGCCAGCGAGTATACGAGCGTGCTCGAAAAGCTCCTGGAGCGGCGCGAGCGCGAGTGCCGGCTCGTCCCCGAGCGCGCATTGCAGACCCTCGATGACGCCGAGTCCTTCCTGCTCGAGCGCGGTCTACTGACGCGCAATCCCTCGCTCTCGCTACCGAGCCTCTTCGGCGCATGCCACGAGGAGCCCTACAGAGCGGGGACAGGTGGCTTCGGCGAGTGGCCGAGCACCAAGTGGCCGTGGAGCTTCGAGCTCCCCCTGCGGCCGGGCGTTGCCGCCCCGAAGATCCACATGGGCAAGACCCTCTATCTCGGCCCGGAGACCGCGCGACTCGCCGATCCCGTCATCCGGGACGAGATCGAACGCCTGAGGAACGCGGATCCCGACTGGGCGCGGCTACTCGACCACCTCGCCGACGCTGGGCCGTCGGCGCCCGACGACCTCCGGGTCGAGCTCGGGCTCGAGCGTCGGGCGCTGAAGGCGATCCGCGCGCCGCTGGAGCGATGCGGCGCAATCGTCGGGCGGTGGGAGGGCGAGCACAACGTGCTCTACCGATGGGACCAACTCGGCGTCGCCGCAGGCTCCGGTGCGGCCGACCTCGGTGGGCTGGTCGTCGCCGCGGTGAAGGCAGCCGTGGTCGTGCCGGACCGCGAGCCGCGCCGGTGGTTCTCGTGGCGCTGGCGGTGGCGGGACGACCTGATCGAGCAGCTGGTCGAAGAAGGCAGGCTCGTCCGCCCCGAGGCGGGCTGGCTCGCGGTCGCCGACGCGTAGCCTCATTCAGCGCAGGCCGAGGACGACGACGAGCACGACCGCCTCCGCGATCTGCGTCCCAGCCCCGAGCGTATCGCCGGTGACGCCGCCGAGCCACAGCCTGCAGCCGATTCCGGCGGCAAGTGCAACGAGGGCGGCCGTGCCGGTCGCGACCACGCCGTCCCAGCCGAGCAGCGCGACGGCGGTTCCGGCCCCTATGAGCGGAGCGCCAACAGCGGCGACCGCCGAGACCCGTTCGGAGAGCACGCTGCCCGGTCCTTCGTCCGACCTCGCGTAGGGAAGTGTGCGGGCGAGCGGCGGCGAGACAGCTCGAGACAGTGCCCCGGCGACCGCGAAGGCGGCGACGGCGTCGCCGGTTGCGGCGAGCCCGCTCAGCGAGGTCGCCTCCACGAGCAGGACGAGCGCGAGCGCAGTCACGCCGTAACTCCCCACCCGGGAGTCGCGCATGATCGCGAGCGCCTCTGCCCGGTCGGCACCGCCGATTGCGTCCGCGGTGTCCGCGAGCGCGTCGAGGTGGAGCGCGCCGGTTACCAGGGCAACGGTGGCAATTCCGACCGAGGCGCCGACCAGAGCCGGAAGCGGCCCTTCGAGACCGGCGGCGACGAGGCCGCCCAGGGCCCCCACTCCCGCGCCGACGAAGGGGAACAGCGCGGCTCCGCGCGCGACGTCGGCTCCGTCGAGCGCGACCCATCGGCCCACCGGGACACGCGTGAGAAAGGCGACCGCCGCGGCGGCCGCCCTAGCCACCGGCATCGGTGACGCCGGCCGAGTCGAAGGTGGCCATCTCGTCGAGGATCGCCAGCGCCGCGTGCAGAATCGGAAGCGAGAGGGCCGCTCCGCTCCCCTCTCCGAGGCGCAGGCCGAAGTCGAGCAGCGGATCGAGCCCGAGCGCCTCGAGCACGAGGGCATGCCCGGGCTCGGGAGAGCGATGGGCAGCGACCATCGAGGCGCTGGTTCCCGGTCGGATCCGTTCGGCCGTCAGTGCAGCCGCTCCGGTGATGAAGCCGTCCAGCAGGACGACCAGTCGGTGCTCCGCCCCGCCCTGCGCGAGGCCCGCGAGGAACGCGATCTCGAAACCGCCGAGCGCGGCCAGCACGCCCCTCGGATCGTTCGCGTCCACTGCGTTGACCTCCAGTCCACGTCGCACCGCAGCGATCTTGCGCTCGAGCCCCGCGGCGTCGAGCCCCGTACCCGGACCGCACACCGCCTCCGGCTCGGCGCCGAGGAACGCCGCGGCGAGCGCCGACGCTGAAGTGGTGTTCCCGATGCCCATCTCGCCGAGCGCCACGATGCCGATGCCCTTGTCGGCCAGCTCTGCAGCGACGGCGGCCCCGGCGGCGAGGCACTGCCCGGCCTGTGCACGGGTCATCGCCGGACCCTCGGTCAGATCCCTGGTTCCGGGTGCGATCCGGAGGTCGCGGACACCGGGGACGGGCGGGCCGGCGACGCCGAGGTCGAAGACGTGGAGATCGGCGCCGGCGAGCCGAGCGAGAACGCAGATCGCTGCTCCGCCGGCCGCGAAGTTCGCCAGCATCTGTGCCGTCACCTCCTGCGGGTAGGCGCTGACGCTCCTGGCGGCGACTCCGTGGTCGGCGGCGGCCACGACCACGGCCGCCGGCAACCGGCCCGGGGCGGGCGTGCCGCGGATCGCGGCAATGTGCACGGCGAGGTCCTCCAGCCGACCGAGGCTGCCGCGAGGCTTCGTCTTGGCATCGAGCGCTGCTTGCGTCGAGGCCGCGACTGCGACTGCCTCAGGCATCGACAAGCGGAATCGCCTTTCCGGCGACGACGAGCAGCGCGCGATCCGCCGCCTCGACCCAGCCGGCATTCACGCGGCCGAGCACGTCGCGGTAGCGCCGCCCGAGCGCGCTGACCGGCACGATGCCCATCCCGACCTCGTTGGAGACCGCGACCGTCAGACCCGCACGAGCGGCGGCGGCCTCGGCGACCTCGTGGGCAGTCTCCTCGACGTCGCCGTCCGTCCATCCAGCTTCGAGTAGGTTTGCGACCCAGAGCGACAGGCAGTCGACGACCACAGGCATCTCCGCATCCGCATCGCCGATCGCCGCGCCGAGCTCGATCGTCTCCTCGACGGTCGTCCAGGCCGGCGGGCGCTTGGCCCGGTGACGGCGAATCCGCTCCTCCATCTCGGCATCGATGGCGGCGGCCGTGGCGATCAGCGTCGCCTGCTCGCCCGCGAGCCGTTGTGCGAGGGCGGACTTCCCGCTGCGGGCGCCACCTATCAGAACCACGAGGCTCAAGGACCAGCGTGCCCTTTCGGGTGGGCGGTTCCCGCCGCCGCGACCGACATGGCGGGCGCGGCAACGAGCCGTCCGCTGAGAACGTCAGCGCGAACGCCGAGGGCGAAGCCAGCGGCGAAGCTCGGAAGGGGGCTCATGGGGGAAACCGGCCGTTTCCCTCATGAGCGCGCACCGGGATCACCGCACCCTCGAGCACGCGGACGCGCGCGCCGTAGTGCTCCTCGATCAGCGGCTCGGTGAGCACCTCCGCGGCGGCGCCCTCGGCGACGATGCGCCCGCCGGAGAGGAGGAGGAGCTTCGGGGCGTACAGGCCGGCGAGCGTGAGGTCGTGCATGGCAGCGACGACGGTCAGCCCGGCGTCCAGCCGCAGGCCGTCGATCAGCTCGAGCGCCTCCTGCTGGCGGCCGGCGTCGAGAGCGCTGGTCGGCTCGTCGAGCAGGAGCAGCGGCGCGTCCTGGGCAAGCGCGCGGGCAAGCACCGCGCGCTGCCGCTCTCCGCCCGAGAGCGTGCCCAGCTGGCGGCCGGCGAGCTCGGTCAGGTCCAGCCGCTTCATGGCCGAGGCGGTGGCCGCGTGATCACCGCGTCCCTCGCTGCCGATGTACGAGACGTAGGGCGTCCGGCCGAGGAGCACGTACTCCTCGACGTTCATCCCGGCCGGCATCAGCGGCGACTGCGGGACGAGCGCGACTTGTTGTGCCACCTCCCGCCGCCGCAGCGCGTGCAACGAGCGGCCGTCCAGCCGGATCTCGCCACGATGGCCGACCAGTCCGGCGATCGCCCGCATCAGGCTGGTCTTTCCGGCACCGTTCGGCCCGATCAGCGTCACCCAGTCGCCGGGCTCCACCGAGAACGACACGCCGTCCACGACGTCGCGCCTACCCAACCGCACGGTGACGCGATCGAGTTCGAGCGCTGTTCCGGCCACTAGGAGGCCATCCGTTTGGAGGTGCGGAGCACGATCGCGAAGAACGGGGCCCCGAAGAACGCGGTCACGACGCCGATGGGCAGCTCTCCCGGCGATAGCGCTGTCCGCGCGATTACGTCGGCCAGGACCAGGAAGCCTCCGCCGACGAGCACCGACAACGGCAGCAGTAGGCGGTAGCTCGGCCCTGCGACGAGGCGGATCGCGTGGGGGACGATGATGCCGACGAAGCCGATCAGACCGCTGACCGCCACTGCTGCGGCGGTACCGACCGTCGCGCAGACCACCACGGCCAGCCTCACTCGGCCGACGTTGACCCCGAGGCTGGCCGCTTCCTCGTCGCCCACGCTGAGCACGTCGAGAAGCCGTCGGTGCAGCAGGATCCCGGTGATCGCCACGGCGGCGTACGGCAAGACGATGACCACGTCCCGCCAACCCGAGCTCGGCAGCCGCCCCAGGATCCACGAGTAGACCTCCTGGATGGTGTCCGAGTGCTGCTGCTGCACGAAGGTCTGGACCGCGGTGAAGAAGGCGGCCACCGTGACGCCGGCCAGGACGAGGGTCGCCCCGCCGGATCCGGCTCCGGCCGACCGCCCGATCGCGTACGCGGCCACCACTGCGACCGCCCCGCCGAGGAACGCGGCCGGAGGCAGGGTGGTCTGGAAGTCGATCTCGCGCAGGTACACGACCGCGAGCGTCGCGCCGAGCCCGGCGCCGGCCGCGACGCCGAGCAGGTACGGGTCGGCGAGTGGGTTTCGGAACACGCCCTGGTATGACGCGCCCGCGACGGCGAGCATTGCGCCGACGAGCGCCCCGAGCACCACCCTCGGCATCCGGATATCCCAGAGGATCGCCTCGTCGGTGGACGAGAGCGGCGAGTGGACGTGCAGGAACGGGATCCTGGCGGCGACCGACTCGAGCACGGCGCCGAGACCGATGTGGACCGGGCCGACGAGCACGCCGACAACGAGCGAGGCGACGAGGAAGAGCGCCGCCGCCAGGATCCAGCCCCTAGTGCTCAACGGCGCAGGTGCGCCAGAGCGCCAGCGATCGCGCGCACGAAGTTGACGATCCGCGGTCCCCAACGGGAGGCGAGCGAGTCGTCGATGCGCACGATCGTGCCCGTCCGGACTGCAGCGACGTTCTTCCAGCCCGGCCTGGCGGCGACCGTCTGGGCGGTCTGCGCGCAGCACTTGATGTCGGCGAGCACGACGATGTCCGGACTGCGCGAGACGACGTACTCGGCCGAGAGCTTCGGATAGCCGCCGCTCCCGGCCGTGTCGGCGGCGTCGGCGATGTTCCTCAACCCGAAGAGCTGGTAGACGCGACCGATGAACGTGCTCGAGGTCGCCGAGTAGAGGTCGGGCCCCAGTTCGTGGAACACGGTCAGCCCCCGTGCGCGTGGTGTCGCCTTGGCGACCAGCGCGGCGATCTGGGTCTTCATCCGGTTGACCAGGCGGGTGGCCGCGGGAAGCCTGCCCGTAACCCTTCCGAGCGCGAGGATCTGGGTGTACGCGCCCGTGAGGTTCTTGGCCGCGTCCTGGACGAGCACACGGATGCCGAGGCCGCGAAGCGTGGCGGCTAGCCCGTTCGGGTCGTACGCGACGATCACGAGGTCGGGCTTGTAGCCGGCGATCGCCTCGACGTTGGGCGTGAAGCCCGACAGCTTGGTGCGCGGCGCCTGTTTCGGGTAGTCGGACTGGTCGTCGACCGCGACGACCTGGGGGCCGGCCCCGATTGCGAACAGCGACTCGGTGGCCGTCGCCGACAGCGAGACGATGCGGTGCGGGACAGCCGTGGGCTCGGCCGGCGAGCCGGACGCACCGACGAGCACGAGCACGGCGAGCGCCAGGAGAGCGGTGAGAAGCCTGGACACGAATCCTCCTTCCGCGAGGGGTTCGATGGGTCGACGGCGGACGGCAGGTCTTCTGACTCGGGGCTCCCCCGCCACCGCCTTCCCAGGCCTCGCGGCCCAGTGGCGTGTTGGCGACGGGCATCTCCCCTTACAGCGGCGGGACCGTCCCGGACTCGCACCGGGTTCCCTGACCGCGCGCCTATGTGGTGGCTGACCCTATCACCCTGCCTGGGCACGCCCGCCGCTCGTAGAATCGGGGCGTGGAGCGAAAGGACGTCGGCGACCGGCAGCTGGATGCGCTGCTCGAGCGGCTCGACCGCCTCGTCGCCGAGATCCACGGCCTCAACCGGCGGCTCGACGCGGGCGAGAACCTCGCGCCGCTCGTCTACGAGCTCCGCGCGCTCAACGAGTCGCTCACGGCTCTTGCGTACGCCGCACTCGGGTCACAGGGCCCGCAGGTGCGCCGCCGGCGCGCGAGCTAGGACTAGCCGGCGATCCGGTAGATCGTGCCGCTCTGCGAGACGGCGTAGAGGCCGCCGCGCGAGTCCTCGCCGAAGGAGCTGAGCGAGGGGATGCTGAAGCGCTCCTTCCGGAACGCGGTCGGCTTGCCCTTGACCACCTTGAAACTCCAGACGATCCCGGAGCAGTAGTCGCCGTAGAAGTACCGTCCGACGAGATCCTTCCGCGCCTTCCCGCGGTAGACGAACCCGCCCGTGACCGAGCAGCCGAGTGCGTGAGAATACACCTGGATGGGGCCGCGGTAGGGCCCGCGCGGATCGAGCTTGCGACTCCGGTCGTACGGTGCCCGCCCCTCGTAGACCGCCCAGCCGAAGTTCATCACCTGGTCGAGCCTCGCCCGCGGGACGTAGTCGACCTCCTCCCACGCGCCCTGGCCCACATCGGCGATGTACAGGTCGCCGGTGGCGCGGTCGAACGAGAACCGCCACGGGTTGCGCAGCCCGTACTCGGCGAGCACCGGCTGCGGGTTGGCGGCGTTCACGTCCATCTTCCAGATCTTGGCCAGCTTGTTGGTGAACGTCTGGCCGTTGTTGTTCGGGTCGCCGCCGGAGCCGCCGTCGCCCATGCCGATGTAGAGCATCCCGTCCGGTCCGAACGCGAGCTGGCCGCCGTTGTGGTTCGAGAAGGGCTGTTTCTCGAAGAAGAGCTGGCGCGCCGAGGACTCGATCGCGCGGGTCCCGTCCGAGCGGTACTCGACCACGCGCGTGTCGCCGTTCGTGTCGGTGTAGTCGACATAGAAGAGGTGGTTCTGCGCGTAACGCGGGTGGAAGGCGACCGACAGCAGCCCCTGCTCGCCGCCGCTCTTCACGAGGTTCTGGATGTCGAGGAAGGGCTGCGCCTGAAGACGTCCGTTCTCGATCACGCGGATCGTCCCCTTCTGCTCGACCACGTACAGCTTCCCCGGCTCGCTCGCCGGCGCGGCGAGATGGATCGGCGAGTCGAGGCCGCGCGCGACCACGACCGGCCTGATCGGCTTCGGCGCCGCGGCCTGAGCCGGGCCGACCAGCGCGAGCCCGAGCACCAGGAGGAGCGCGCTAGCTCTTGAGCAAGACACGGCGGAGCTCGTCCTCCTTGCCAGGCTGGAGGATGGCCAGGACCTGGTCGCCCGCGCGCAGCGACGTGTCGCCGTCGGCGATCTCGAACTGGCCGTTGCGCTTCACCGAGATCAGTCGGGCTCCGTCGGGAAGCTGCAGCCGGTCGATCCGGGTCCCGGCGCAGTCGGCGTCCGGCGGGATCAAGACCTCGACGATCTCGACGTTCTCCTTGGGCAGCTCCAGCAGGTGGACGAGGCCGTGCTCCGGCACCTCGTGCTCGATCAGCGCCATGATCGACGAGGTGGCGCAGACAGTGGGCGAGACGCCGAGCAGGTCGAAGTGCACCTGGTTGCGTGGGTCGTTGACCCGCGCAATCACCTTCTCGACGCCGTAACGCTCTCGGGCGAGCTGGCAGATGACGATGTTGTCCTCGTCGTCGCCGGTGACCGCGACGACGATGCTCGGGGGCCGCTGGATGCCGGCCCGCTCGAGCACGAAGATCTCGGTGGCGTCACCGTTGACGACCACGTGCTCGAACTCGTCTTCCAACCGCTCGAACCTGTCGCGCCGTTGCTCGACGAGCGTCACCTCGTGGCCCACGCGGAGGAGGCTGCGCGCGAGGTTCGCTCCGATCTTGCCTCCGCCTGCGATCAGGACGTACATGTCAGCCGCTGATCTTCACCGGCTGCGGCACGTCGCACGCCCGGACGGCGTCGGTCAGCCGGTCGATCGCGTTCGAGGTCGGGCAGACCGTGCGCATGCCCTGCTGCTCGTAGAACTCGGCGCGGGCAGGATCGAGCAGCCGGACGACGACGCAGTCGATGCCGAAGCGCTTCTGGACGACCTGGCCGACCACGATGTTCGTGTTGTCGCCGTCGGTGGCGACCACGACCGCGTCGGCGTCCTCGATCCCGGCGCGGCGCAGGACTGACGTGTCCATGCCGTGGCCGACGACGAAGCCGCCGCTCCAGCTCTCGCCGAGCCTGCCGAGCGCCTCCTCCTTCTCGTCGACCGCGACGACGTCCCAGCCCTCCTCGTGCAACTGGTGCGCGACCGTCGAGCCCACACGGCCGCAGCCGATCACGATCGCCTTCACGACCTCAGCGTAGCCCAGAGGTCAAGCAATCGAGACCGGCAGGTTCGAACGTGGCGGTTTTCCGCATCCGACTCGTCGGGCCGCCCCGTGGCCGCACCGGTCCGTCGGCTCCACCCTGCGTACAAACGAGCATCGGAGGGAGCAGGGCATGTTCAACCACAAGACCACAGCACTCGCAACCACAGCCCTCGCCGCGGCCCTGGCCATCACCGTCGCCGGACCGAGCGAAGGGTCCTCGACGGTACCGATCTCAGCCTGCGGCCAAACGGTGACGACAAATGCAGTCCTGACGAAGGATCTCATCTGTGCCGGCAGCAACGGCATCAACGTCGCCGCGGCCGGGATCACGATCGACCTCAAGGAGTTCACCATCAGCGGCGATCTCTCGCCCGGCCACTCCGGGATCGACGACGGCGGCGGCTACGACGGCCTCGCCGTCAAGAACGGCGTCCTGCGCAACTTCGCGATCGGCATGTTCGCATTCAACGGCGCGGACCACGTGAGCCTCTCGAACCTGGCCGCCTCCGGCAACATCGCCTACGGGATCTACATCGGCGGCGCGTCCGCGTCCGTGAAGTCGTCGACCGTCGCCGGCAACGCCAAGGGCGTACAGGTCGACGGTGACTCGGCGACGGTCCAGTCGCTGACCGCCTCCCGAAACAGCGGCCCCGGCATCCTCATCAACGGCGACTCGGCCAAGATCCAGTCGTCGACCGCCGCTGGAAACGGTGCCACCGGCATCGTCGCCAACGGCGCCTCGGGATCGATCAGCTCGTCGACCGCTTCGGGAAACAGCGCCAACGGCATCATCGCCGTCGGCGCCGCGGCGTCGGTGAAATCGTCGACCGCCTCCGGCAACGGTCAAACCGGCATGACCGTGGGGGGCGCGTCGGCGTCGGTGAAATCGTCGACCGCCTCCGGCAACGGCCAGACCGGCATCGTCGCCAGTGGCGCCTCGGTCTCGGTCAGCTCGTCGACCGCCTCCGGGAACATGATGATCGGCATCACCGTTTCCGGCGACGCCGCGGTGATCACGGGCGACCGGGCGGAGACGAACGGCTTCTTCGGCGGCTCGGACCTCAAGGGGTTCGGCATCTATGCGACGGGCTACACGACCGCGCCGGTTGGCACGAACGTCGTCCGCGGCAACGACGACCCGAGCGAGTGTCAGCCCGCGTCGCTCTGCTGAACATCTGACCACCCGCAGGAGGGGGCCGCGAACGCGCGGCCCACTACGTCTAGTTGGCGGCTTTCCGCACCCACGGCGTCGGGCCGCCACCTGGCCGCGCCGGCCGCTGTCGACGAACCTGAGAGACCTCAACGACCGAAGGAGCCGAACATGTTCGCTGAACTGATCCTGGACTTCCTACCCTGGCCCGGGAGCGGAGAGAAATCGAAGGAGCGCGGCGACGCGCTCATGGGCAAGGCACTCGGCGGTGCGGTCCTCGTCGATCCGCGCCGCCCGGACGCCATCAAGGACGCGCTGGTGGAGAGCGGGTGGCTCGCCGAACCGGTGGTCGCTGCGGGCGATCTTCGGCAGGGGAAGGAGCCCTCGCTCGTGTCGATGGTCACGGGCACCGCGCTGATCGAAGTGATGCGGCCGCGCCGCTCGAAGGCCGTTCCGAGGCACTTCGTGCTCGCGGTCACCGCCGAGCGCGTCGTGGCCTTTGGAGCGGTCGGAGGAGGCGAGGAGGATGGGCCGTACGAGGTCTGGGTTCGCCCCGGCGAGCGCGGTGCCTGGCCCCGGGAGTCCGTCCGGTTGATCGACACCGACGCCGACGGCAAGTCCTGGAGCGGCACTCTCGTCCTCGGCCAGGAGCGCGTTCCCGTCTTCCGGCCCGGCTCGAACACCGATCCCTCCACCGACGAGCTGATCGAACTGCTTGCCGGCTAGGACAGCGCCGCCTCTTCCTCGAGGACGCCCTGCGGGTAGGCGAGCACCATCACCTCGCAGGGCGCACGGCGCAGCACGTAGTCGACGGTCGGGCTGAAGAAGCGCGACTGGCGCCGCCAGCGGGGGGACGAGCCCATGACGATCAGGTCGGCATCGATCTCGCGTGCCTTCGCGACGATCGCCTCGCCGATCGCGCGGGCGCGGACGGTGTCGCCCTCGATCGTCACGCCGTGCTCCTCGGCCAGCGATCGTGCGTCCTCGAGCGAGGCGCTCGCGCGCTCCTCCTGGTCGGCAACCTCCGCGTCGAGCGGCAGGGAGAGCGGCACGCGGATCACGTGCAGCGCGTGGATCGTGCCCCCTCGCTCCTCGGCGAGCTTGATCGCGGTCGCGAGCATCTCCTCGCCGATCGGGCCGAGCTTGACCGGAACCAGGATCCGATCGTACTCGCCTTCCTCGGCGGGGACGAGGTCCGGTATGGGCGCCGCGACGTGCTCGAGCAAGCCCGCTCCCCGACGGTTGCGCGCGTACACGTAGAGGCAGGCGCCGAGGAGAAGCCACGCGGGGCCCCCGATCCTGGCCGCGGCATGGGTCGAGAACGTGACGGCCCAGAGCGCGACCACCAGCGGAATGCCGAGCAGCGCGGCCACCGGCACGGGCCGGCCGCGGATGCGGACGTTGAGCGGCACCACGTACGGGCGCGGCAGTTCGGGCTCCGAGAAGCGCAGCTTCACGACCGCAGCCTGCGCGATCGCGAAGGTGATGAGGACGCCGAAGCTGTAGAGGCTGGCGAGGAACCGCGCCTCGCGGCCAACCGAGGCAGAGACGATCACGAGCGTGATCGAGACCGCGGCCGCGCCGAGGATCGCGGCGGGCGGCAGTGTGCTACGCCGGCCGAACGTCCCGAACGCGTGCGGCAGCATCTGGTGGCGCCCGAGGGAGTAGACGACGCGGCCCACGCCCGAGATCGACGTGGTCGCGGCCGCGAGCAGGACGCCCGCACCGGTCAGGCCGACCATCACGCGGAGCATGTCGACGAGCAGAGCCGGCATGTGACCGTTGAAGGCGGAGACGATCCCGACCAGCGGCGCCTGGATCCAGTCGGTGGCCAGGCGTGTGGTCACGGAGTCGGAGCCGGTCACCGCGGGGAAGGCGGCCACCGCGATCACGCCGACCAGCGCGGACACCAGCACCGCCGCGCCGAGGCCGACGAACAGGCTGCGCGGCATGGACTTCCCCGGCTCGCGCGCCTCCTGCGCCAGGTTGGCGAGCGTCTCCAGGCCGGTATAGGCGAGCATCGCCACCGGCAGTGCGAAGGCGAGCGAGTGCCAAGTCGGTGCGATGCCCGGGTGGGCGCCATGGCCGAGGTCGGACGGCGAGAACAGGAACGCGAAACCGAGCACGATCAGGATCACGTCCGTGACGAAGGCGACCACTGCGACGACGATCGCGATCCGGTAGAGGCCGGGCCGGCGGATCAGCCGCAGCAGGGTGATCGCGAGCACGATGAACACGGCGGCGACGACGTCCCACGGGTGGTGCGTCAGCCGCAGCCAGCCGATCGCGTGCCCGAAGTAGTGCGGCGTGAAGAGGGCGGCGAGCGCGATCACGATCGTGTAGTCGAGTAGCAGCACCCAGCCGGTCAGGAACCCGATCGGGTCGTTGAACGCACGCCGCGCGAGCATCGCCGCGCCGCCCGTCTCGGGGATTGCGGCCGTGCCCTCGGCGTACGAAAGCGAGACGAGCATGAAGACCGCGCCCACCACGAGCAGCACCCACGGCGTCAGCCCGAGTGCGAACAGGGCGACGATCCCCAGCGCGAAGTAGATCGACGAGCCGACCTCGCCGTACGCGACCGACGCGAGAGACTCCTCGCTCAGACTACGAACGAGCCCGGGTAGGCGCCGTCTCGGCCGGGCACTCATCGCGTGGCCAGGTAGAGCCGCAGGGCGCCCGCCGCGACCAGCATGGCGCCGATGACCAGGCCGAGGCCGCCGCCGACGCCGGCTTGCACCGTGCGGACGATCACGGCCAGGCCGAGCACGACGAGCAGCGCGGAAATCAGGGCGGTCCCGCGCCGTCTCGCGCTCATGCGTCACCCAGCCATGCTCGCCCACTGGTTTTCGCCGCGGCGACCGACCTGACGGGCGCGGTCCGCAGCCGTCGCCGGGGTGCGGACGGTTTCGGGGAAGGAGGCTCACGGGGGAAACCGGCCGTTTCCCCCGTGCGAGCGAGCTCGCGCGAAGCGCGGCAAGCGATCATGCGGCCTGCTTCCCGGCGGCAACCAGCACCCGGCACGGCGCCTCGCGCAGGACGTAGTCGACGGTACCGCCGAAGAGGGCCCGCCGGCCGGCGATCGCCTGCCGGGGGGCGCCGAGCAGCACGAGCTCGGCGTTGCGGCGCCGGGCCTCCTCGACGATTGCGGGGCCGGCCTTCCGCGCGCGCTGGAGCCGGGTGACTGCACGAACGCCGTAGCTCTCGACGAGCGCCTGGGCGTCGTCAAGCAGCGCCTCGGCGTCATCCTGCTGCTCGGTCAGCCTCGCGTCGAGCGGGAGCGAGAGCGGCACCTCGATCACGTGGACGATCACGACGGTCGCGCCGCGCTGCGCAGCGAGTCGCGCGGCGGCGACAAGAGCCTCCTCACTCTCGCCTGTCCGCTTCACCGGCACGACGATCGTCCGGTACTCGATCGTCAACGAGGGGCCGAGGACGAGCATCGGGGCCTTCAGGGTCGCGGTCATGGGCTCCCCGACCACGCGGGTGCGGTACAGCCAGTAGAACACGAACCCGCCCGCCAGCCAGCCGAGGCCGGCCCA